>DATKEW010000023.1:0-3278 GCA_035511785.1 Mycobacterium sp. | reverse complement strand
GTGAGCATGGCCCGTGACTGGGACGTCGTATTTCCGCCGGTTTCTTGACCAAGCGCCGGATCGGTCGAGGTGGTCGCACCGCGCGTCGACGACCGTCGGGTCGATCCGGAAACCGGTGAGCGGCACCGGTTCTCGTCGGCGATCCTGCCGCCGTGGGCGCTAATCCCAGTGATTCGCGGAGCGGGTTGGCGGTGCCCGCGACGACCGGGCGGTCATGCGTCTGCCCGATTGTGTACGGGTTTAGAGGCGATTAGCCCCCGAGTTGGTCGGCGGGCGTCGGTGGGCAGTAGTTGCGAATCGGGGTCCTCGGGGACGGGCCGTTTATATGAGAATGGCCTGAACCTGTGGCTTGGATCACAGGAACCTCCCGGTTCTCCCTATAATGCCCGCACGTGAGGCCACACGTACGCAGGAACCGTCACTGGTGGCGCTGTTCGTATGGCGGTTACAGCGATATACGCGCGGCGCCTGTTGTCCGGGGTGAATAAGAAGGTGGCAAGTTCATGCCCGCTGGCGAAGAAGTCTATCGGGACACAACGTCGCGACGATCGCCGAGGTGTTCTTAAAGAAACCATCGCCGTTTGGGTTGTCCGGAAGCCCACGAAAGAACGTGACAAGCGCGGACTCGAATTATGTTCTTCCAGCAGTACGTCCTCAGCTGTTTATCGCAGTTGTCGTATTTGATCGGCGACGAGGCCACGGGCCGGGCGGTTGTGGTGGACCCGCACCGCGACGTGTCGGTCTATCTGCAGGACGCGACCGAGCACGGCCTGCGGATCGAGCGGGTCATCGAGACCCACGTTCACGCCGACTTCCTCTCGGGTCATCTCGAGCTCGCCGCCCACGGAGCGGCCATATGTTACGGCTTGGGAGCGCAGACCGACTTCGACATCGAATCCTTGGCCGACCGACAGCGGATCGACCTCGGTGAGGTACAGCTCGAGATCCGGGCGACGCCGGGCCACACGCCCGAGTCGATCAGCGTCGTCATCTATGAGCACCGCGACAGCGCCGAGCCTTTCGGGGTCCTCACCGGTGACGCGTTGTTCATCGGGGACGTCGGACGGCCCGATCTGCTCGGATCTGCCGGGCTGTCCGCGGATCAGCTGGCCCGGCAGCTGTACCGGTCGCTTCACGAGAAGATCCTCACGCTGCCGGACGGGACGCGGGTATTTCCAGCGCATGGAGCTGGCTCCGCGTGCGGCAAGAACCTGTCGAGCAAGAACTCGTCGACGATCGCCGAGCAGCGGGTGACCAACTATGCCCTGGCCCCGATGAGCGAGGACGAGTTCGTGGCTGTCGTCACCGAGGGCCAGCCCATCGCGCCGCCGTATTTCTCCTTCGACCGTCGACGAAACCGGGAGCAGCGGCCACTGCTGGATGAGCAGCAGTCGCCCGAGCCGTTATCGATGTCCGAGGTGTTGCACGGGCAAGCCGACGGCGCGGTCGTGCTGGACACCCGCGAGCCGGCCGACTTCGCAGCCGGTCATCTGCGCGGCTCGGTGAATGTGGGTCTCGGCGGCCGGTTCGCCGAGTGGGCGGGCGATGTGCTGCGGCCCGACCAGGACATCGTGCTGGTGTGCGAACCGGGCCGCGAGCTCGAGGCAAAGGTTCGCCTGGGCCGGATCGGCTTCGACAATGTCCGCGGCCACCTGGCCCAGCCGTTGCAAACGCTCCTCGACAACCCCGAACTCGTTCAACGCAGCTCGCGGCTGACCGCCAGCGAGCTTGCCGCGCGCCGCACCGCAATCACCGACCTCGTCGTCGTCGACGTGCGAAATCGGGGTGAGCTCGAACGCGGCGCAATACCGGGGTCGGTCCACATCCCGCTGCCACGGTTGCTCGATCAACTGGACAAATTCGACCGCGACCGGCCGACGGTCGTGCACTGCGCGAGCGGCTATCGATCGGTGATCGCGGCCAGCCTGCTCACCGCCGCGGGCCTCACCGACGTCTCCGATCTGCTCGGCGGGTACGAGTCCTGGGCCGCCGCGCCGAGATCATTGAAGACGAGGATCCAGGGGGAATCAGCGATGGCTCTATTTGTCGTCCGGCATCAACATACGGCCTCGACGTGCCCCGCGGGCGATCCGGACGCGGGCGCAATGATGCTTAACCACCTGAGCCGCTCCAACGTGCGCCAACACGGCATCGAGATCCTGGGCGAGGCAGTGGTGAAGGGCGAACACACGTTCTACATGATCGTGCAGGCCCCCGATGAAGCGTCGGTTGCGACGTTCATGCAGCCGTTCGCGCGGGTCGGAACGGCCGAGGTTTACCCGGCATCGACGTGCGCGAAAGTCATTACCAGCGGAGGCTGCACCGTCGAAGCACCGGCGTCGAGTCCCGATGTCATGGACCCGGAGGAGGCGTGCCAACGGGCCATCGAGGCCGGCCTGGTCGTACACTGCGCGCACCCGCTCAACGGCGAAACATCGATCCCGGCACTCATTGGCGGCGTCGTCATGCCGAGCGCGCACTTCTACGTTCGCAACCATTTCCATATGCCGATGCTCAATCGGTCCACCTGGCGGCTACAGGTGGGGGGCCTGACCGACCGTCGATTGACGTTGAGCCTGCGCGACCTACAGGCCATGCCGTCGCAAACACAGGTTGTCACGCTGGAGTGCGCCGGCAACAATCGCGCCCGACTATCTCCGCCGGTCGCCGGCGAGCAGTGGCGTCTGGGCGCGGTGAGCACCGCGGAGTGGACGGGTGTACCGCTGGTCGAGGTGCTCGATCGGGCCGGGATCACCTCGGGTGCCTGCGAGTTGGTGTTCCGCGGCGCCGACGCCGGAAACGTGCCCGGCAAACCGGAAAAGATCCGTTTCGAACGCGGTCTCAGCATCACCGAAGCCGGGGATTCGAATGCACTACTGGCGTACGCGATGAACGGTGAGCCGCTGCCGATTCAGCACGGCTATCCGCTACGCCTCGTCGTACCTGGATGGTACGGCGTCGCTTCGGTGAAGTGGCTGTCCGAAATCGAGGCCGTGGAGCGGCCGTTCGACGGCTTCTTCCAGGTCGACCGGTATCTCTACGAATGGACCCGAAACGGTCAACAGGTCACCGAACCGGTCACCCTGCAGCGGGTCCGGGCGTTGATCACCGAACCCGCTCACGAGCAGGAACTCGAGTCGAGCGACCTGACCATCCGTGGCGTGGCCTGGTCGGGCGCGGCGCCGATCGCCCGAGTAGACGTGAGCGTGGACAACGGGCCCTGGCACCAGGCGCGCCTGCTCGGCACGCGGCAGCGCCACAGCTGGCAGTGGTGGGAA
>DATKEW010000022.1:0-6818 GCA_035511785.1 Mycobacterium sp. | reverse complement strand
CAATGCCGACGTGGTCGACGGCCGTCACCAGCGCGGTGGCGAGGACTGGACGGGCGTCAACTTGATCGGTGGTCATAACGTAACGGTAACCTGACGGGAAAGATTCTGCTTCTCCGATCCGCCGGATCGGCAGTTAGGCCCCGCTGTGGAGGTAGTCATGACGACATCGGTGATCGTTGCTGGAGCGCGGACCCCGATCGGCAAGTTGATGGGTTCGCTGAAGGACTTCTCGGGCAGCGACCTGGGCGCCATCGCGATCGCCGGTGCGCTGGAGAAGGCCAACGTGCCGGCGTCGGCGGTCGAATACGTGATCATGGGCCAGGTGCTGACCGCCGGGGCCGGCCAGTTGCCTGCACGGCAGGCGGCGGTAGCCGCCGGTATCGGTTGGGATGTTCCGGCGATGACCATCAACAAGATGTGCCTATCCGGTCTCGACGCCATCGCGCTTGCTGACCAGCTCATTCGGGCCGGTGAGTTCGACGTGGTGGTGGCCGGTGGCCAGGAGTCCATGACCAAGGCGCCGCATTTGCTGTTGGATAGCCGATCCGGCTACAAGTACGGCGATGTGACGGTTGTGGACCACATGGCCTACGACGGCCTGCACGACGTCTTCACCGACCAGCCGATGGGCGCTCTGACCGAGCAGCGCAATGACGTCGACAAGTTCACTCGTCTCGAACAGGACGAATTCGCTGCGCGGTCGCACCAGAAGGCCGCCGCGGCATGGAAGGACGGCGTCTTCGCCGACGAAGTCGTGCCGGTGAGCATCCCGCAGCGCAAAGGCGATCCCTTGCAGTTCAACGAGGACGAGGGCATTCGCGCCAACACCACCGCCGAATCGCTGGCCGGTCTCAAAGCGGCATTTCGTCGCGACGGCACCATCACGGCCGGATCGGCCTCGCAGATTTCCGACGGCGCGGCCGCGGTGGTCGTGATGAACAAGGACAAGGCCACAGAGCTGGGGCTGTCGTGGTTGGTCGAGATCGGCGCCCATGGCGTGGTGGCCGGCCCGGATTCGACGCTGCAGTCACAGCCCGCCAACGCGATCAAAAAAGCTCTCGGCCACGAAGGTATCTCCGTCGACCAACTCGACGTGGTGGAGATCAACGAAGCGTTTTCCGCGGTGGCACTGGCCTCGACGCGGGAACTGGGTGTTGATCCCGACATTGTTAACGTCAACGGCGGTGCGATCGCCATCGGGCATCCGATCGGCATGTCAGGCGCTCGGATCACCCTGCATGCGGCTCTTGAGCTCGCGCGCCGTGGCTCCGGATACGGGATCGCAGCGCTGTGCGGAGCAGGCGGTCAGGGCGACGCGCTGATCCTGCGGGCCGGCTAGCGCGCCGGTAACACCGCGTGCCTAGTCGCCGGGATCGAGCTCGCAACTGTGTTCGGACGCCGGATGACGATGGTTGCTGGCATCGTGAGCACGAGCAAAATTGACGGCTGATGTGATTTTCGTCATATGGCGGCCGCAAGAGGACCCAACGCCGCAACCGGGTGGATCAGGGCGCATAGCGACATGCCAGACTTGACGACGTGACCCGTCCCCGACCTCCGATTGGTCCCACGATGACCGGCGCGGTCGACTTGTCCGCCCTCAAACAAAGCGCGCCGTCCAGCGGCGATGCGGGCGCGGGGGGATCGGCGACACCCGTCGGCATCGAGATCACCGAAGCCAACTTCGAAGACGAGGTGCTGCTGCGTTCCAACCAGGTGCCGGTGGTCGTGCTGTTGTGGTCGCCACGCAGCGACGTCTGCCTCCAGTTGGCCGACATTTTGTCCGGCCTGGCCGCTGCCGACAACGGAAAGTGGTCGTTGGCTAGCGTCAACGTCGACACGGCTCCTCGCGTGGCCCAGATATTCGGGGTCGAAGTGGTCCCGACCGTGGTGGCTTTGGCTGCCGGACAGCCACTTTCCAGCTTTCAGGGCATCCAGCCGGCCGACCAGTTACGCCGCTGGGTGGACTCGCTGCTGTCGGCAACTGCGGGAAAGCTCGGCGGTGCAACGGCTTCCGAGGAGCCCGAAGAGGTGGACCCGGCGCTCGCGCAGGCGCGCCAGCAGCTTGAGGACGGTGACTTCGCCGCCGCCTCCGATTCGTATCAGGCGATCTTGGACGACGATCCGAACAATGCCGAAGCCAAGGGCGCGGTACGTCAGCTCGCCTTCTTGATAAGGGCTACCGCGCAGCGGCCTGACGCGGTGGCCGTCGCCGATGCTGCTCCCGATGACATCGAGGCCGCGTTGGCCGCCGCCGACGTGCAGATCCTCAACCAGGACGTGCAGGGCGCCTTCGACCGGCTGGTCGCGGTAGTGCGGCGGACGTCCGGTGACGAGCGAACCTTGGTGCGCACGCGGCTGATCGAGTTGTTCGAACTCTTCGACCCCGCCGACCCCGATGTCATAACCGGCCGGCGCAACCTCGCCAACGCGCTGTACTAGGTGCCCGCCGGCGATTCAGGCTCTAGCCACAGCGCCGACATGGGCGGCAGCACCAACACCGCGGATGCCGGACGGCCGTGCCATGGCTCGTCGGTTGCGTCGACACCGCCGAGGTTGCCAATCCCGCTGCCGTTGTAGTTGGTCGAATCGGTGTTGAGCACCTCACGCCATCGCCCGGCGTTGGGCAGGCCGAGTCGATAGCCGCCGTGCTCCGAACCGGAGAAATTGAACACGCAGGCCATCACCGAGCCGTCGCTGCCGTACCGCAGAAAACTCAGCACGTTGTTCGCGGAGTCGTTGGCGTCGATCCAGGAATAGCCCTCCGGCCTGGTGTCCTGGCTCCATAACGCCGAGCGGCCGCGGTAGATCTTGTTGAGGTCGTGGACCAGGCGCGAGATGCCGTTGGAGAAGCTGTTCTCGTCGAGTTGGAACCAGTCCAGGCCGCGTTCCTCGGACCATTCGGCGCGCTGCCCGAATTCCTGGCCCATGAACAGCAGCTGCTTACCCGGGTGCGCCCACTGGTATGCCAGCAGGCTGCGCAACCCCGCCGCCTTCACGTGGTCGTTGCCCGGCATTCGCGACCACAGTGTGCCCTTGCCGTGCACCACCTCGTCGTGGCTGAGCGGTAAGACGAAGTTCTCGCTGAATGCGTAGAGCATCGAGAAGGTGATCTCGTGGTGGTGGTAGCTGCGGTGCACGGGATCATGGCTGACGTAGTCGAGGGTGTCGTGCATCCAGCCCATGTTCCACTTCATCGAAAAGCCCAGGCCGCCGACGCTGGTCGGTCTCGACACGCCTGGCCACGACGTCGACTCCTCGGCAATGGTGACGATTCCCGGCGCCGCCTTGTGCGCGGTGGCGTTCACCTCCTGTAGGAACTGCACGGCTTCCAGATTCTCCCGGCCACCGTAGATGTTGGGTGTCCAGCCGCCGGCAGGGCGCGAGTAGTCGAGGTACAGCATCGAAGCGACAGCGTCAACTCGCAGGCCGTCGATGTGAAATTCCTCTAGCCAGTAGAGCGCATTGGCCACCAGGAAATTGCGCACCTCGGCGCGGCCGAAGTCGAACACGTACGTGCCCCAGTCGAGTTGCTCGCCGCGTTTGGGATCGGAATGCTCGTACAGCGCCGTGCCGTCGAAACGGCCCAGCGCCCAGGCGTCCTTGGGAAAGTGGGCAGGGACCCAGTCCACGATGACACCGATTCCGGCCTGGTGTAGCGCGTCGACGAGTGCCCGGAATTCGTCCGGTGTGCCGAATCGCGAGGTCGGTGCGTAGTAGGACGTGACTTGATATCCCCACGATCCGCCGAACGGGTGTTCGGCGACGGGCAGCATTTCGACGTGAGTAAATCCGTGCGCGACAACGTAATCCGTCAGTTCGCGGGCAAGATCGCGATAGCCCAGGCCCGGTCGCCACGAGCCCAGGTGGACTTCGTAGGTGCTCATCGGCTGGAACACCGGATTGCGTTGGGCGCGTGCCGTCATCCAGTCGTCGTCACCCCAGCGATAGTCGCTGACGTTCACCCGCGACGCCGTATGCGGTGGCACCTCGGTGGCGAATGCGAACGGGTCGGCCCGGTCCGTGACGGAGCCGTCAGCGCCGTGCACCCGGAACTTGTACAGGCCGTCACGTGGGAAGCCCGGCCAGAACAACTCCCACACGCCCGACGAACCCAGCACCCGCAGCGGGGCATCGTTGCCGTTCCAGCCGTTGAACTCCGCGATCAACCCGACGCCCTTGGCATTGGGCGCCCAGACGGCGAACGACACACCTTCGACCACACCGTCGGCAGTGGTGAACGAGCGTGGATGGGCGCCCAGCACTTCCCACAGTCGTTCGTGACGCCCCTCGCCGAACAGATGCAGGTCGACTTCGCCCAAGGTTGGCAGGAAGCGGTAGGCGTCGGCCACCGTGTGGCGGTCGGCGCCGTCGTAACTCACCTCGAGGCGGTAGTCGATGAGGTCGGTGAACGGCAGCGCCACTGCGAACAATCCTGAGTCGATGTGCTGCAGCGGAAACCGTTCCTCGCCGACAAGTGCGACCACCTCGGTGGCGTGTGGCCGGAAGGCCCGGATGACGGTGTGATCGCCGTACTCGTGGGCGCCCAGGATGCCGTGCGGGTTGTGGTGCTTACCGGCCACCAGGCGGGCCAAGTCGCGGGGTTCGGGCGCCAGGTGGGTCCCGGCGAGTTGCTCGGTGGGCTTCATTGCGGCGTCACCTCCGGCGCAGCAGCGTCATTCGGGATTCGGGCGGTATGAGCGGCATGTTGATGATGTGGGCAGGTGCACGGCCAGGGTCGATGCGTATGTAGTTGGCCTGTCCCCATTGGTATTCCTCGCCGGTGATCTCGTCTCGGACCCAGAACCGCTCGTAGTGCTCCATACCCAATGCGGCCATGTCCAACCACAATGTCGCCTCTTCCGGCCCGAATGCGTCGAGCGTCACCACCACCAGCACGCAGTCGCCGGTGATCGGGTCGAATTTGCTGTAGGCCAGCAGCGCGTCGTTGTCGACGCCATGGAATGTGATGTTCCGCAGTTGCTGAAGAGCCGGATGGAGTCGGCGAATGTTGTTCAGCCGTGCGATAAATGGCTCCAGCGATCGTCCCGCCGCCAAGGCGCCCGCGAAGTCGCGGGGTCGCAGCTGGTACTTCTCGGAGTTGAGATACTCCTCACTGCCCTCCAGCACGGCCTCGTGTTCGAAGAGTTCGTAGCCGGAGTACATCCCCCAGGCCGGGCTCATGGTTGCCGCCAGCACCGCGCGTACCGCGAACATGCCCGGTCCATTGTGTTGCAGGACGGCGTGCAAGATGTCCGGGGTGTTGACGAACAAGTTGGGGCGACGGAAGTCGGCGAGTTCGGGGATCTCCTGGCCGAATTGGGTCAGCTCCCACTTGGACGTGCGCCAGGTGAAGTACGTGTAGGACTGGGTGAAGCCCAGCTTGGCCAGCCCGAACTGGCGGGCCGGCGGGGTGAACGCTTCGGACAGAAACAGCACATCCGGATCGACTGCTTTCACCTGACCGATCAGCCACACCCAGAAGTTGGGCGGTTTGGTGTGCGGGTTGTCGACCCGAAAGACCTTCACCCCATGGTCCATCCAGTGCCGCACCACGCGCAGCACCTCGTCGTACAGTCCGGCGGGATCGTTGTCGAAGTTGACCGGGTAGATGTCCTGGTACTTCTTCGGCGGGTTCTCCGCGTAAGCGATGGTGCCGTCGGGCAATTCGGTGAACCACTGGCGGTGTTGCCTGGCCCACGGGTGATCGGGCGCGCATTGCAACGCCAGATCCAGAGCCACCTCCATGCCCAGGTCGTGCGCCGCTGCGACAAATTCGTCGAAGTCGTCGATCGTGCCCAGCCGCGGATGCACCGCGTCGTGGCCGCCCTCATCGCTGCCGATTGCCCACGGCGATCCGACGTCACCGGGGACCGCGGTCGCGGTGTTGTTTCGCCCCTTGCGGTGCACCTTGCCGATCGGGTGGATCGGCGGCAGGTACACCACGTCGAAGCCCATGTCCGCGATCCGCGGCAAGGCCGCCGCGGCGGTGGCAAAGGTCCCGTGCACCGGGTTTCCGTCGGCGTCCCAGCCGCCGGTCGAGCGGGGGAACATCTCGTACCACGAGCCGAAGCGGGCCAGCGGCCGATCCACCCACACCCCGTATTGCTCGCCGCGGGTGACCAGTTCACGCAGCGGGTACTGCGTCAGGAGTTCGTCGACGTCGGGGGCCAGCGCCAGCGCGGCCCGGGACACCGGATCGCCCGGCGCCTGCAGCGCGGCGGCGGCGGCGCGCAACGGATCCCGCTGAGCGCGGGGAACACCGGTCGCGGCGCGCTGGAGTAGCTGCGCGCCCAGCAGCAGGTCGTTGGACAGTTCGGTCTCGCCCTGGCCGGCCTCCAGCTTGGTCTCTACAGCATGCCGCCAGGTGTGAATCGGATCACCCCAGCCGTCCACCCGAAACGTCCACAGCCCAACCCTGTCCGGGGAGAACTGACCGTGGAAAACGTAGGGCTCCTGGCCCGTGCTCATGGGCAGCAGCAGCGGCTTGACCCGGGGGAGCGGCTCGGCCGCGGTTTCGGTTAGTTCAGCGGCCTGCACCGCTTTGACCCGCCGGGTTTCGCCGACTTGCGGGTAGCGCGGCCCGAGGTAGCGCACCACCAGCGTCGCCGCGACCGCGTCGTGGCCCTCACGCCACACCGCCGCGCGGACCGGAACCACCTCGCCGACCACAGCTTTTGCCGGATACGCGCCACAGGATACGACGGGCGCGACGTCATCGATCTCGACACGACCGGGCACCGCTACTCCGTCCTGGTTCTCCAGTTCCTCCCCAGGCCAGCGCAAGGCCTGCATCGTCACCGGAGTCTCCCTTCGCT
>DATKEW010000021.1:0-28360 GCA_035511785.1 Mycobacterium sp. | reverse complement strand
TCGGTACAACGTCGACCGGCGGCCCGTTCACATCTCACCTCCCGATGCGCTGACTTTCAGCTGGGCGGCCCGCTTGCCGCTTCTCCCATCGAATACCCGGCTGATATGAACGTTACGCCTGATCACGGCCGTTCAGAGCCGGAATCGGACGCGTGTCCAACAGGTGCCCTGTGCTCTTTATCGGCGCGGGGGCGGAAAGTATTTCAGCACCCCCTCCTGCGCCACCGTAGCGACGAGTTGGCCGGAGCGATCGAAGAAATGTCCGGTGCCCAGCCCGCGTGAATCCGCGGCCACCGGCGAGGACGTCGAATACAGCACCCAGTCGTTGAAGTTGACCTGCCGGTGAAACCACACCGAATGGTTGGCCGACGCCGCAAAAATGCGGTCGAACCCCCATGACAGTCCATGGGTGGTGATGACCGAGTCCAGCACGGTGGTATCCGACGAGTACACCATTGTCGCGGTGTGCAACACCGGATCGTCGGGCATCACACCGCGAGCCTTGACCCAGACCCGGTTGTAGGGAAGCCGATCGCCCTTCTCGCGCATCACCCAGGCCGGGTCATTGGTGTAGCGCCATTCGATCGGCTGCAGGGCGTTGACGAAGTGCGGGACGGTCTCCTCGTAGCCACGCAGCAGCTCGGCGATCGGAGGCTGCGTGTGGGGCTGCGCCACCGGTGGCGGTTCGACGGCGTGCTCGAGGCCGCGGCCACCGGACATGTACGAGATCATCGCCGAGGACAGCAGCACGCCGTCCTGCACCGCGTCGACGCGCCGGTTGGCGAAGCGCCGCTCATCGCGCAGCCGGGCGACGTGGAATTCGATGTCCTTGGCGGTGTCGCCGCCGTTGATGAAGTGCACCGAGAGTGCGCTGGGCGGCAGGTCGTTCCGGATCAGCGTGCGGCTGCTCGCGACGAACGATTGCGCCATGAGCTGGCCGCCGAATGTCCGCATCGGGTTCTTGCTGGGATGCGATCCGATGAACAGATCCTCGGACATCTGGTTGAGGTCCAGTACCGCCAGCAGTTCCTCGAAATCAGACTCGATGTTTGTCGCGGCTTCTTCTCGCGCTTTCGGCTCATTGCCGGCCGGCACGGGCACTCCTCTGGGTTTGACGTTTTTGCTAAACGTCATCCTCCCCGATGCGGTGCACGTGGATCAGGTTGGTCGAACCCACTGTGCCCGGCGGCGCGCCCGCGACGATGACCACCAGGTCACCGCGCTTGTAGCGACCGAGTTCCAGCAACGACTTGTCGACCTGACGGATCATGCCGTCGGTGGACGTCATCATCGGGACGATGAACGTCTCGGTGCCCCAGGTCATGGCGAGTTGACTGCGCACCTCCGGCCAGGCGGTGAACGCCAGCAACGGCAGTGGGGTATGCAGGCGGGCCAGCCGCTTGACCGTGTCGCCCGACTGCGTGAACGCGACCAGCGCCTTGGCGTCGAGCCGCTCGCCGATGTCGCGGGCGGCATACGAAATGACCCCTCGCTTGGTGCGCGGCACATGCGTCAGCGGTGGGGCGGCCGTGGAATTGTCCTCGACCGCGCAGATGATTCGCGACATGGTCCGGACGGCGGCTAGCGGGTACTTCCCCACCGAGGTCTCGCCGGACAACATCAGCGCATCGGCCCCGTCGAGCACCGCGTTGGCGACGTCGGAGGCCTCGGCCCGGGTCGGCCGTGAGTTCTCGATCATGGAATCGAGCATCTGGGTCGCCACGATGACGGGTTTGGCGTTCTCCCGGGCCATCTGGATGGCCCGCTTCTGTACCAGTGGAACCTCTTCCAGCGGAAGCTCGACGCCCAGGTCGCCACGGGCCACCATGATCGCGTCAAAGGCCAGGACGATAGCTTCGAGATTGTCGACGGCTTCGGGCTTTTCCAGCTTGGCGATCACCGGTACCCGCCGCCCGATCCGATCCATGACCTCATGAACCAACTCGACGTCGGACGGCGAGCGAACGAATGAGAGTGCGACCAGATCGACGCCGAGCTGGAGCGCGAAGGTGAGGTCTTCGACGTCCTTCTCCGACAAGGCCGGTGCGGACACGTTCATGCCGGGCAGCGACATGCCCTTGTTGTTGCTGACCGAGCCACCTTCGACGACGGTGCAGATCACGTCGTCGCCGTCGATGTCATCGACCAGCAGCCCGACCTTGCCGTCGTCGATCAGAACCCGGTCACCGACGACGGCGTCCTTGGCCAATCTCTTGTAGGTGGTCGACACTCGGTCGTGGCTGCCTTCGCAGTCAGCGACGGTGATCCGTACCGTTTCACCATCGGCCCAATAGGTGGGCCCGGTGGCGAAGCGCCCGAGCCGGATCTTCGGCCCCTGCAGGTCGGCAAGCACACCGACCGCGCGGCCAGTGGCGTCACAGGCAGCCCGTACCCGCTCGTAGGCGGCTTTGTGATCGGCGTAGTCGCCGTGACTGAAGTTCATTCGGGCGACATCCATTCCGGCCTCGACCAGCGCCAGAATCAACTCGTCCGACTTAGTTGCAGGGCCAAGGGTGCAGACGATCTTCCCGCGTCTACTCACGTCGACCCAGCATAGTCGTGCTCTTCGTTATCAGGATGACTCGGTGGTGGCTACACGTTTAGCCGCCGGGAAATTTGCAACTGGCGCCGGTTACCCGCCGGCAAGCGTTGGCACCAGCGGAAATCCAGGCAGATTACGCAACACCGTCCACACCACCGCGGCGACGGCGATCGTCAGCACCGCCGGCATCGACAGCCACGACCGGCCGCGGCGGCGGCGCATCACTACCCATCCAGCCAGCATTGGGATGCCGACCAGCAGGAAGACGTTGTCGTTGATGCCGGCCACCAGATCGCCGTGCAGCAGGTCGTGCGTCATCCGAAGCCCGCCGCAGAAGGGACAGTTCCAGCCGGTGAGCCACTTGAACGGGCACTGCGGATACAGCGAATTCGTGTTGTGCGGGTCGAAGAAACCCACGTAGCCGAGTGCGCCGGCCAGCAACACGCCCGTACCGGCCGCGGTGTAAAGCCGATGACGGCGGTGCTGACGACAGTGCCCCGAGGCCTGGGAAACCGGTTCAGGTTCCATCGCGCAATGGGCGACCCTGCGGGTCGTGGACTTTGTCGGTCAGTATCAGCACCGCATCGACGATGCTCCAGATCAGGCCAATTCCGCAGGTCAACCAGCCAACGAGGAGCTGCGCGATACCCATGCCGATGTCACCGATGTAGAAGCGGCCGATCCCGCCGATACCGACCAGACTGAGAAGCTGCAAAAGACCCGCGATGATCTTCGACTTGTCCGAAAGCGGTTGCCCGGTCACCGGATGACGGCCGAAGGGTGCGGCCGGGTCGTAGTAGGGGCCGGGTGCCGGATATTGCGGATACGGCGGTGGATACCCGGACCCATATCCGGGCGGCTGCTGCGATGACGAGTCAGATCCTGCAGCATCGTGCCACGACTGGTCAGTCACGTTTTCAGCATGCCAGATCCACCGCGCTTCCGCCCTGGTCGCGAGAGACGAGTCCGGGCACCTCGACGGCTATCGGCCCCTTCGGTTCCTCAAGCGGAAGCTCAATCGCCGCCGGATTGAGCCGGCAGCGCCCGACGTCACGTCGCCATCGGCCGGGGTTTCCTCCGCGGCCTTTTCGGCGTCGGCGTCTGGCTTTGCGTCCGGCTCCGGCTGGTCTGCTCGATCCTCGGCGTCAACGTCGGATTCGCTGGACACTTCGCCGTCCACGGCTTCGGCCGCCACGGCTTCCGGCTCCGCCGATTCCGACTCGCCTTCCGGCTCTTCGGTTTTGGGCTCAGCGGCTTTGGCCTCGACGGCTTCGGTCTCGTCGGTCTCGGCCGCCTCGGCCTCCGTCTCGACGGCCTCACCCTCCGCGGCCTCGGGCTCCGCAGCTTCAGCCTCCACAGCCTCCGCCTCAGCGACCTCGGCCTCTGCGACTTCGGCCTCCGCAGTCTCTGACTCGACGGCCTCGGCTTCCGCGCCCTCCGATTCGACCTCAGATTCTCCGGCTTCAGCGTCGGCGGCCTCGGGCTCGGTGACTTCAGGCTCTTCGACTTCGGGCTCCGCCACTTCAGCCTCAGCGGCCTCAGTCCCGACAGCAGACTCTGCGCCTTCGGCCTCGGCAGCCTCCGGCTCGACTGCCAGCTCTTCTGCTTCAGGCTCCTCTGCTTCAGCCTCCGCGGCCTCCGTGGCAATGGCCTCAGCCTCCGCGGCCTCGGGCTCCGGAGCTTCACCCTCGACAGCCTCCGCCACAGCGGCCTCGGCCTCGGTGACTTCAGGCTCCGCAATCTCCGACTCGACAGCCTCCGCCTCCGCCGCCGATTCGACCTCGGGTTCTTCGGCTTCAGTCTCGACCGCCTCGGGCTCCGTGACCCCAGGCTCTTCGACTTCGGGCTCTCCCAGTTCAGCCTCAGCGGCCTTCGTCTCGACAGCAGACTCTTCGCCTTTGGCATCGGCGACTTCAGCCGTCGCGACCTCTGCCGTCGCGGGCTCGGCTGCAAGCTCTTCAGCTTCAGGCTCTGCGCCTTTCCGCGGCCTCGGGCTCGGCAGCCTCACCCTCGACAGCCTCCGCCACAGCGGTCTCGGCCCTGCGACTTCAGGCTCCGCGACTTGAGCCGCCGCGGCCTCCGATTCGACCTCACGTTCTTCGGCCTCAGCCTCGGCCCCCTCAGTCTCCGTGACCCCAGCCTCTTGGACTTCGGGCTCTCCCATTTCAGCCTCAGCGGCCCCCATCTCGATGGCAGACTCTTCGCCTTCGGCATCGGCGACTTCAGTCGTCGCGACCTCTGCCGTCGCGGGCTCGGCTGCAAGCTCTTCAGCTTCAGGCTCTGCGCCTTTCCGCGGCCTCGGGCTCCGCAGCCTCAGCCTCCCCCACAGCGGTCTCGGCCCTGCGACTTCAGGCTCCGCAATCTCGGACCCGACGGCCCCCGCCCCCGCGGCCTCCGATTCAACCTCACGTTCTTCGGCCTCAGCCTCGGCCCCCTCAGTCTCCGTGACCTCAGCCTCTTCGACTTCGGGCTCCCCCGCTTCAGCCTCGGCGGTTTCAGGTTCCGCGGCTTGAGCCTTCACGGTTTCCGGCTCCGCGAGTTCGGCTTTGACGGTGTCGGACTCCGCGGCTTGCCCGGGCTCAGCCGTTTCTGCCTCTCCTGCGGCAACTGCCGAGGCCGCCGTAGTTGCAGCGGATGCCGAAGCGACGGTGGCGAGCTCATCGGCCGGCTCGGGTTCTGGTTCCGATTCCGGCAATTCCTCGGCATCGTAATCGCTGCCGCGCAGGCTCTCGGGGTCCTCGCGGCCCTTCGGCGCCAGAATGAGGTAGACCACGGCCCCGATGAACACGAACGTCGATGTGAACGAATTGATCCGGATCCCTGCGATGTGGGTGGCGGCGTCGTCACGCAGCAGCTCGACGCAGAAGCGCCCGACACAGTAACCCGCCACATAGAGCGCAAACAACCGCCCGTGGCCCAGCGTGAACCGTCGGTCCAGATAGATCAATGCGACGAATACCAGGACATTCCAAATCAACTCGTACAGAAACGTCGGCTGTACGACCAGCGCCAGCTGCCCGGTCGAGACGCCGTCGAGCGAATGTGGGTCGATGTAGCCCGCGGGATCTCGACGGTAGAAGATCTCCAGACCCCACGGCAGCGTGGTTTCCCGG
This sequence comes from Mycobacterium sp., assembly GCA_035511785.1. Taxonomy (GTDB): domain Bacteria; phylum Actinomycetota; class Actinomycetes; order Mycobacteriales; family Mycobacteriaceae; genus Mycobacterium. Next base: position 22,705 of record DATKEW010000021.1, on the reverse strand, counting down.
CCGTAGAGCTCCTGGTTGAAGTAATTCCCGAGCCGACCGATGGCCTGCGCCAAGATGATTCCGGGAGCGACGGCGTCGGCGAAGGCCGGCAGCGGAATTCCGCGACGCCGGCACGCGATCCACGCGCCGACGCCACCGAGGGCCACCGCGCCCCAGATGCCCAGGCCGCCGTCCCAGATCCGCAGCGCCGCAGCCAGCCCCGCGCCGCCCGGACCGAAATAGGTTCGCCAGTCGGTGGCAAGGTGATAGAGCCTGCCGCCAACCAAACCGAAAGGCACCGCCCACAGCGCGATGTCGTAGATCACACCGCGCTGGCCACCGCGAGCCACCCAACGCCGGTCGCCGATCACCAGCGCGGCCACGATACCGACGATGATGAACAGCGCGTAGGCGCGAACAGGTAATGGCCCCAAGTGCCAGACGCCTCGCGGCGGGCTGGGGATATAGGTGGGCAACATCGTCATGACGCAGACACCGCCCGTCGCACACCGGCGGCCAGTTCCTCGGTCAGGGCGCGCAACCGTGGCAAACCGTCACCGAGCGCCGACACCAACGCGGAACCGACAATGACGCCGTCGGCATAGCTTCCGATCTGCGCGGCCTGCTCCCGCGATCGCACCCCCAGGCCCACGCCGACGGGTATGTCAGAGACCGCCCTTACCCTGCTGACCAATTCGGGTGCGGCCTGCGACACCGCGTCACGCGCCCCGGTGACGCCCATTGTCGACGCCGCGTAGACGAACCCGCGCGACGCCTCGATGGTGGTCACCAACCGCTGAGGCGTCGATGACGGCGCCACCAGGAATATGCGATCCAACCGATGCTCCTCGGACGCCGCCAGCCACTGTTGGGCTTCGTCGGGAATGAGGTCGGGGGTGATCAGGCCGTGCCCACCGGCCGACGCCAGATCCCGCGCGAATGCGTCAACCCCGTAGCGCAGCACCGGATTCCAATACGTCATCACCACGGCACGTCCGCCGGCGCGGCTGATCGCCTCGACCGCGGCCAGCGTATCCCGGACCCGCACTCCCCGATGCAGTGCGGCCTCGGTGGCCCTGGCGATCGTTGGGCCGTCCATCCCCGGATCCGAATAAGGCACACCCACTTCGACGAGATCACAACCGGATTGGACAAGTGCGATCATCGCGTCCACGGACGCCGGCACGTCCGGGTAACCGGTGGGCAGGTACCCGATCAGCGCCGCGCGATTGTCCTCGCGACACGAATCAAAAAGCGGCCCCAGCCTGCTTGCCTGGCTTTGTTCGACGGTCATCGCGTGCCCGCATCGCCCAAGAGCCCGAACCACTTGGCGGCGGTCTCGACGTCCTTGTCGCCGCGACCCGACAAGTTCACCACAATGACCGCGCCCCTGCCCAGCTCGATGCCCAGCTTGAGGGCACCGGCAACCGCATGCGCGGATTCGATGGCCGGGATGATGCCTTCGGCTCGGCACAGCAGGCGGAATGCCTCCATCGCCTCGGAGTCGGTGATGGGTTGGTATTCGGCGCGTCCGGTTTCCCTCAGCCACGCGTGTTCGGGACCCACCCCCGGATAATCCAGACCCGCCGAAATCGAATGGGATTCGATGGTCTGGCCGTCCTCGTCTTGCAGCAGGTAGGAAAACGACCCCTGAAACGCACCCGGTGAACCGCCGGTGAATGTCGCTGCATGTCTGCCGGTCTCGACACCGTCGCCTGCCGCCTCATATCCGACCAGCCGCACACCGGGATCGTCGAGAAACGCATGGAAGATGCCGATGGCGTTGGATCCCCCTCCGACACAGGCCACGACCGCGTCGGGCAACCGGCCCGCCTGCGCCTGGATCTGCGCGCGCGTCTCGAGGCCGATGATCCGCTGAAAATCACGCACCATGGTCGGGAAGGGATGCGGTCCGGCCGCCGTCCCGAAGCAGTAGTAGGTGTTCTCGGCGTTGGTAACCCAATCCCGGAACGCCTCGTTGATCGCGTCCTTGAGCGTTTTCGAGCCCGTCTCAACCGAGACCACCTCGGCGCCCAGCAGCCGCATCCGCGCCACATTGAGGGCCTGGCGCTCGGTGTCGATGGCGCCCATGTAGACCACACACTGCAGGCCGAGCAATGCGCACGCCGTGGCCGTGGCCACTCCGTGCTGTCCGGCACCGGTCTCGGCGATCACCCGGGTCTTGCCCATGCTATTGGCCAGCAGGGCCTGACCGAGCACATTGTTGATCTTGTGAGAACCGGTGTGGTTCAGGTCTTCTCGCTTGAGGAAGATGCGCGCCGAGCCGGCGTGCTCGCCCAGGCGTTCGGCCTCATACAGCGGGGACGGCCGTCCGGCGTAGTTCGCCTGCAGGCTATCCAGGGTGCTCAGGAAATCCGGGTTGACGCGTTCCTTCTCGTAGGCGGCGGTGACCTCTTCGATCACCGCCATCAGCGCCTCGGCGACGTAACGACCGCCGTAGACGCCGAAATGACCACCCTGGTCGGGGTCGTGGCGAGTGGGTTCGGCGATGGCCGCACTTGGAAGCGGAAGGTCCGGGTGGGATAGATCTACCATCACCAAGGCTCAACGCGCGGATGGCTCATGAGGTTCAACGCTTCACCGCCGGGGCTCTTCGGTCATTTTTCGATGACTAGCGAGCCGGTTTCGGACAGGACGGATGGGTGCCCGCGGTGACCAGGTCGGCAACCGCAGCGCGCGGGTCGCCGCTCTTGACCAGACCCTCACCAACCAATACGGCGTCTGCGCCCGCACCGGCATACGCCAACAGATCTCCGGTACCGCGCACACCGGACTCGGCGATTCTGATCACGTTACTGGGCAACCCGGGAGCGATTCGCGCGAAGCAATCCCGGTCCACCTCCAGCGTCGCGAGATCTCGGGCGTTGACGCCGATGACGGTGGCCCCGGCCTTCAGTGCCCGGTCGGCTTCTTGTTCGGTGTGCACTTCGACGAGCGCTGTCATGCCAAGTGATTCGGTGCGGTCCAGCATCGACACCAATGCGGACTGATCCAGCGCGGCAACGATGAGCAACAACATGTCGGCGCCGTGCGCGCGCGCCTCATGGATCTGATATGGCTGCACCACAAAGTCTTTGCGCAATATCGGGATCGAGACCGCGGCCCGCACCGCATCAAGGTCATCAAGTGACCCGTGAAAACGCCGCTCCTCGGTCAGCACGCTGATGATCCGGGCACCGCCGTCTTCGTAGGCACAGGCCAGTTTCGCCGGATCAGCAATGGTCGCTAGCGAACCCGCCGACGGACTGGCGCGCTTGACCTCGGCGATGACGCCGATACCGGGCTCGCGTAAGGCGGCCATCACGTCGAGCGGTGGCGGCGCCGCCGCAGCGGCCGCCTTGATTTCGGACAGGCTGATAAGCGCTTCGCGCGCGGCAACGTCGGCCCGGACTCCCTCGAGGATGGAGTCAAGCACGGTTGCCGGACTCATGCCTGTCGTTCCCCTTCCCACGGTGACCCAACGGTCCCCGGCCGATTTCGACGACGTCAATGAAGGGTAGCGACCGTCGGCTCGCGGCCCGTCACCGACCCTCGGTCCCAGACTCGCGGGGCCGGTCGGTCGGGTCGTGTCCCTCGTCGAGCGCGTCCCACATTGTCCGCTCCGACATCTCCGGCGTCTCCGGCTCCTCTAGCATCACCCCGCTGGCGTCTCTGCGTAGCGCATTTGAACGACGAGTCGCCGGCGAGGCATATTTTGTTGCGCCTAAGCGGTCAGACCCCAAGATCGAAGCCGACCGCAACAACAAAACCGCGGCGATCAGCGTGCACACCGCGGCCAGCACCGCGATCCCGGCGCCCCAGTAGCGCCGTTCGCTTCCCACCAGTGCCACCACCGAGACATGCGCGAGATCGGCTCCGCGCACCGCCACGTCCGGGACGACGCACAAGCTGATGCCGAGATAGCCGACGGCAAGGCTGGCCGCCGCCAGCAGCCCCGCCAGCACCCGCAGCGGCCAGCCGCGCACCGCCAGTGCCGCGATGGCGGTAGCCAGCATGAGCAGCGCCAACGGCAGCAGGGCCGTCGACCACGATGCGCCGGACAGGGTCACCTCCTTGGGCGGCCCCAGCCCGTCAAACGACCGGATCACCACCCACGGCAGCCGCGACGCCGCCCACAGCGCCCCGGCGGCGATGACCAGCAGCAACTGGGCCACCCCGATCGTCCGCCGAGCCCGCCGCGCATCACCCATCGCGGCTCACGTCCGGAGCGGTCAGCGTCTCGGCGGCGGCGATCGCATTGAGCACCGCTCGCGCCTTGTTGGTCGCCTCGGTGTGTTCGTAGGGACCGTTGGAATCGGCCACGACCCCACCACCTGCCTGGACATAGGCGGTGCCGTCGCGCATCAATGCGGTGCGGATGGCGATCGCGAAGTCAGCGTTGCCGGCGAAGTCGAGGTAGCCGACCACACCGCCGTAGAGGCCGCGGCGCGTCTTCTCCACTTCTTCTATCAGCTCCATGGCTCGCACCTTCGGCGCGCCCGACAGCGTGCCGGCCGGGAAGCAGGCCGTCACCGCATCCAAGGCGGTACGGCCCTCGCCCAGCATCCCGGTCACCGTCGACACCAGGTGCATGACGTGGCTATAGCGTTCGATGTGGCTGTAATCCTCGACGCGAACGGTGCCCGGCGTGCAGACCCGGCCGAGGTCGTTGCGGCCCAGGTCGACCAACATCAGATGCTCTGCACGTTCTTTGTCGTCGGCCAGCAGCTCCTTTTCCAGCAGCTGATCCTCTTCTTCGTTCTGGCCCCGCCACCGGGTCCCGGCGATCGGATGCGTCGTCGCGCGGCCCTCGGTGACGGTGACCAGCGCCTCCGGACTGGATCCGACGATCGAAAAGTCAGTCGCCCCATCGCTATTCGGCACGTGCAGCACGTACATGTAGGGGCTGGGGTTGGTTGCCCGCAGCATGCGGTAAACGTCGATCGGATCGACATCGGTGTCCATCTCGAAGCGCTGCGAGGGCACCACCTGAAACGCTTCGCCGGCGGCTATCTGCTCGACGAGGTACTCGACGATCTTGCCGTATTCCTCGACGGTGCGCTGGGCCCGGTGCCGCGGCTCGGGCCGGCTGAAGGTGGCGACCGTCGACGGCAACGGCTGGCCCAACGCCGCGGTCATCACGTCCAGCCGGGCGACCGCGTCGTCGTAGGCCTCATCGACCCGCTCGTCGGTGCCGTTCCAGTTCACCGCGTTGGCGATCAGCGTGATGGTGCCCTCATGGTGGTCGACCGCCGCCAGATCGGTGGCCAACAGCAGCAACATGTCGGGCAGTTTGAGGTCGTCGACGGCCAATTCGGGCAGCCGTTCCAGGCGCCGCACCAGGTCATAGGCGAAGAAGCCGACCATTCCGCCCGACAGCGGCGGAAGCCCCGGCATCGCCACGGTGGCCAGCAGCTCGAGGGTGGCCCGCAGTGCGTGCAGCGGGTCGCCGCCGGTCGGCGCGTCCTGCGGCACCGCGCCCAACCAGACCGCTCGGCCGTCGCGCACGGTCAGTGCCGACGGCGCTCCCGCGCCGATGAACGACCACCGCGACCAGGATCGGCCGTTCTCAGCGGACTCCAGCAGGAAGGTGCCAGGGCGGTTGGCGGCGAGTTTGCGGTAGGCCGATAGCGGCGTCTCGCTGTCGGCCAGGACCTTGCGGGTCACCGGGACCACACGGTGCTCGGCCGCGAGCTGGCGAAATTCCTCCCGTGCGGTGGTGGCGGCGAGGTCGGCGTGCACCGAACCATCCTCGCAGATGGGGTAGTCGCACCCTGACGCCTGAGCCGGGCTATCCCGCGAACGTAACGCCACGGCGATTTTCGGCCCGATTTTTCGCCGTAGCGTTCCCCGCAAGCGGGCGTGCCCCCAGCTCGGCGGCGACCTGGGAGGCAGCCCGGCGTAGCCTGACGGCCATGAAAACTGGTGACACCGTGGCGGACTTCGAACTTCCCGATCAGACGGGAAGGCCGCGCACGCTCAGCGCCCTGCTCTCCGACGGACCCGTGGTCCTGTTCTTTTACCCGGCGGCGATGACACCGGGCTGCACCAAGGAGGCCTGCCACTTCCGCGACCTGGCCGCGGAATTCGCCGCGGTGGGGGCGAGCCGGGTCGGCATCAGCGTCGATCCGGTGGAAAAGCAGGCCAAGTTCGCTGACATGCAGAACTTCGACTACCCGCTGCTATCGGACACCGAGGGCACCGTCGCCACCCAGTTCGGCGTCAAGCGCGGTCTGCTGGGCAAGTTGATGCCGGTCAAGCGCACGACGTTCGTCATCGACACCGATCGCAAGGTGCTCGACGTGATTTCCAGCGAATTCAGCATGGACACACACGCCGACAAAGCACTCGAGACGCTGCGGACCAAATCGTCCGCATAGCTCGGCGAGATTCCCGGCCTTACTTGCCCTTTACGGGATGATCGCCAAAAACACATAAGCGGCCAGCAGCACCACATGCACTTCGCCCTGCAGTCGAGTCGCGCGCCCGGGCACCACGGTCAGCATGCTGATCACCACGGTCAGCGCAAACAGCACCAATTGAGTCGGTTCAAGGCCAAGCACCAGCGGTCCTTTGAGCCAGACGGAAGCGAGCGCAATGGCCGGGATGGTCAGACCGATGCTGGCCATCGCCGAACCGTAGGCCAGGTTCAGGCTGATCTGGATGCGGCCCCGCCGCGCCGCGCGCACCGCCGCGAGTGTCTCGGGCAGCAGCACGAGCGCCGCGATCACCACGCCGACAAACGACTGCGGGAATCCGACCGCCGTCACCAGCCGCTCGAGTGCCGGCGACTCCTCTTCGGCCAGACCCACCACCGCAAAAAGCGCGACGAGCAGCAGCGCGAGGCTGATCAGCGACGACCGGGTGCTCGGCGGATCGGCGTGGCTGTCGTCCTCGAACAGCCTCTTCTGGCCCTTCTGCGCAATCGGCAGGAAAAAGTCGCGGTGCCGAACGGTCTGGGTGAAGACGAACAGCAGGTACAGCAATAACGAGGCGACCGCGGCAAAGGCGAGCTGACCGGGTGAGAATTCCTTGCCGCGGTGGCTGGTGGTGAAAGCGGGCAACACCAGGCTCAACGTCGCCAGCGTCGTGAGCGTGGCCAGCGCCGCCCCGCTGCCTTCGGCGTTGAAGAGCGTCACGCCGTAGCGCCCGGAACCCCACCCCAACGACAAACCCGTGATCCCGTTGGTGGCTATCATCAGGGCCGCGAACGCGGTATCCCTGGCCAGTGTCGCCGCCTCGTTGCCGCCGGACGCCATCAACTCGACAATGAGCGCCACCTCGATGATGGTCACCGCGGCGGCGAGCACCAGCGACCCGAACGGCTCGCCGACGCGGTGCGCGACCACCTCCGCGTGCTGGACCGCCGCCAGCGCGGCGCCGATCAACAGCACCGCCTGCAGTGCGACGTGTACGGGTCCGAGGTGTGCGCCCCACGTCGCCGCGAGTAGGACGAGGGCGATCAGCGGCACCGCCACCGTCCAGGACCCGCGTTTCAACATCGCCCGCCATTCTCATCGAATTCATCCGCCGGCGCCTTCCGGAAGCGCGCGGGGCACCGCTTGTGGACGTGAACCGATGAGAGGCTAGGCCTTGGTCGCCGTCACGCACTAGCCGCGTGGCACACCGGGCACGTCCAGTGGGACGACGGGGTGTTCCCACCGATTCCACCTGCTACCGGGTTCGGCCACGTCGGTGACAACGGTGGTCCAGCCACGGCCTTCGACGAGGGCAGCCGGGATTTCCGCGACGCCGATGGCCCCATCTTTCAGATCGCCCAACGTGATGCCCAAAAACGGCAGAGCGCCCAGGTGGCCCCGGACTGCGCCAATCTCCGAAGAACTCGACATAGTCGGACAGCGGTGCCTTCGGTCGATACAGGCAGGGCCCGCGCTGATATCCGTGCGATGAGTCCGGTTCAAACGGCGCTGCGGGCAGGTCCTTTCGCGTTAAGCCCTTCAAGATCATCAAACCACCGCAACCGGTCGTCTTGACGCCTGCGGGGCAATTGCGGTTTGCGGCGTCAGTAGCATGCTCACATGCCGCAAAGCGATGGCTTAGCCGAAGGCGAGGTGTTCGCTGGATACACCATCGTCCGGCGGCTGGGGACCGGCGGCATGGGCCAGGTGTATCTGGCGCAGCACCCGCGGCTGCCCCGCCGCGATGCCCTCAAAATTCTGCCCCGCGAACTGACCACGAACGACGAATTTCGCCAACGCTTTAATCGCGAGGCCGACCTGGCCGCGAACCTGTACCACGAACACATCGTCGGCATCCACGACCGCGGTGAATACGAAGGGCAACTGTGGATCTCGATGGACTACGTGGAGGGAACCGACGCCGCGCAGCTGCTGCGCGGCCAGTACCCGTCCGGAATGCCGAAAACACAAGTCGTTGAGATCATTTCGGCGGTCGCCGACGCCCTCGACTACGCCCATTCGCGTGGACTGCTACATCGTGATGTCAAGCCCGCCAACATCCTGCTGACCGATGCCAGCCCCCGACGACGGATCCTGCTGGCCGATTTCGGCATCGCCCGCGAACTGGGCGACATCAGCGGCCTGACCGCAACAAACATGCTTGTTGGGACCACCGCCTACTGCGCGCCCGAGCAACTGCAGGGTTTGGATCTGGACGGGCGAGCCGACGAGTACGCCTTGGGCTGCACCGCCTTTAACCTGCTGACGGGATCCGCACCGTTCCACCACTCCAACCCGGCGGTGGTCATCACCCAGCATTTGTCCGCCCCGCCGCCGCACATCAGTGAGCGCCGACCCGAATTGGCCGAGCTCGACGGCGCCATTGCCAAAGCGCTCGCCAAACAACCCGACGACCGTTACCCGACGTGCGCGGATTTCGCGGCCGCGCTCGGTAGCCAGCTGAACGTCGCCACGGCCGGGGTCGCGGGCGCGACGGAAGTCACCGCCGCGGCCGGGGTGGCGGCCCCCACGGAAGTCATCGCCGCACCGACGGAAGTGATCGCGACGCCCGAGAGCGCATCACCCCCAGCGCCGAAAGAACGCAATCGCCGGCGGGGGCCGGGGACGTTGGCCGCGGCGCTGGCCGCCGTCGCGTTGGTCGGTGTTGCGGCGGTCCTGGGTGTCCACCTGCTGGGCGCCAAATCCACCCACCCGGACAGCGGCGCCCCCTCGCATTCCGTGGCGCCACCGACCGGCGGTGCTGCACCGCCCCCGTCGACGCCGGCGATCAACCTCTCCAGCCAACTCACCGACCAATCGGGCGTGCTCGGCCCCCTCGAGTCCGACGCGGTGCACCGAGCACTCACCAAGCTCTACAACGGGCGCGGCACCCGGCTCTGGGTTGTCTACGTCAAGAATTTCGGCGGCCTCAAGCCCATCCGATGGGCCGAGGACACCATGCACGCCAACAATTTCACCGACACCGACGCCATTCTCGCCGTCGCCACCGACGAGCCGGCCTACTCCTTCCGGGTGCCGAACGCGGTGGTCAACGGAAAGGCCATCGATCTCGAGATCATCCGCCGTGACCGCATCGGACCGGCCGTTTTCCGGCACGAATGGGCGCGCGCGGCGATCGCCGCGGCCGACGGACTGGATGTCGCGCCCAGCTAGCCTTCGGGTTCCAGCAGCACGTCGGCGTCGAAGCAGCTGTGGTCGCCGCTGTGACAGGCGCCGCCGACCTGGTCGACGGTCAACAGCACGGTGTCGCCGTCGCAGTCCAATCGCACCGAATGGACGTGCTGGGTGTGCCCGGACGTCGCGCCCTTGATCCACTGTTCGCCACGGGATCGCGAATAATAGGTGGCCTCACGGGTTTTCAGGGTGCGGGCCAGCGCCTCGTCGTCCATCCACGCGACCATGAGCACGTCGCCGCTGCCGCGCTCCTGCACGACGGCAGTGAACAGCCCTTCGGCGTTGCGCTTGAGCCGCGCGGCGATGTTTGGGTCGAGCGTCATCGCACGGTGACCCCTTCTGCGGCCATGGCGGCCTTCACCTGCCCGATGGTCAGCTCGCCGAAGTGGAAGACGCTGGCCGCCAACACCGCATCGGCGCCGGCGGCAACCGCGGGCGCGAAGTGTTCAACCGCCCCGGCGCCGCCGCTGGCGATCACCGGCACCGTGACCGCCGCGCGGACCGCCCGCAGCATGGGCAGGTCGAAGCCGGCTTTGGTGCCGTCGGCGTCCATCGAGTTCAGCAGGATCTCCCCCACCCCGAGTTCGGCGCCGCGGGCCGCCCACTCAACGGCGTCGATCCCGGTGCCGCGCCGACCTCCATGGGTGGTGACCTCCCAGCCCGACGGTGTCGGCGCGAAGCCGGGGGGCACCGTCCGCGCATCGACGGACAACACGATGCACTGAGAGCCGAACTGCCGCGCCATCTCTGCCAGCAGGTCGGGACGGGCGATGGCGGCGGTGTTGACCGAGACTTTGTCGGCCCCCGCACGCAGCAATGAGTCGACGTCGGCCACCGTGCGCACCCCGCCGCCGACCGTCAGCGGGATGAACACCTGCTCGGCGGTGCGGCGCACCACCTCCAGCATGGTCGCCCGGCCCGACGACGAGGCGGTCACGTCCAGAAAGGTCAGCTCGTCGGCGCCTTCGGCGTCGTAGGCCGCCGCCAGCTCCACCGGATCACCCGCGTCCCGGAGGTTGGCGAAGTTGACCCCCTTGACCACGCGCCCGTCGTCGACATCCAGGCACGGGATCACGCGCACCGCAAGACCGGTATCGCAGTACATGTCAGTAATCCTCCGGTCCGCCTATGCTGCGCAGGATCTCGAGGATCTCGTCGTGCGCGCCGGGCGCTGCGGCCACCACCGACCTTGACGCCGGGGTCCACGGTTCACCGTCCAGGTTGGTGACAATGCCGCCCGCGGCACGCACCTGCGCGACCCCGGCCGCATGATCCCAGACGTGCCCACCGAAAGTTATTGCCCCACCGAGGATTCCGTCGGCAACGTAGACCAGGTCGATGCCGGTCGACCCGTGCATACGCAATCGCGACGACACACGGCTGAGATTCTCCACTACCGCGAGCCGATAGCGGCCCGGGAACCGGCCCCGTGCGTCAACGCTGAACGTGCCGACGCCGACGAGCGCGTCGGCCAGCTCGGTGTGAGCCAACGACGGCTGCGGGACACCGTTTTTCCTCAGCGGGCCACCTGCGACGGCGGTGTAGCGATCATCGGTGAACGGCAGCCAGGTCAGGCCGGCCACCGGATCGCCGTCGTGCAGCAGACTCAACAGGATCGCGGCCATCGGTGATCCGGCGGCGTAATTGAACGTGCCGTCGACGGGGTCGAGCACCCACACCCAGGGCGAGTCGATGGCCTCGCCACCGAACTCCTCGCCGTGCACCCCGATTCCGGTGGCTTCTTCCAACGCGGCAACGACTTGGCGCTCGATGGCAAGGTCGACTTCGGTGGCGAAGTCGTTGCCCTTCTTCGGGACCGCCGAATCGGCGCGGTGACCGTCCAGGAACCGCGGCACCGCTGCATCCAGGATCGCCGACGCCTTCTCGACTAACGGGTCCACCAGCGCGTCCAAATCCATTGCGGGTTACCCCCGTACCGCGGCCAGCGCTTGCGGCAAGGTGAACCGTCCCGCGTAGAGGGCCTTGCCGACGATGGCGCCCTCGACCCCACGACCGGTGAGACTGGCGATGGCGAGCAGATCGTCCAGGCTGGACACTCCGCCGGAGGCGATCACCGGCGCTTCGGTGCGATCGGTGACGGCGGCCAACAGGTCGATATTGGGGCCGCCCAGCGTGCCGTCCTTGGTGACATCGGTGACGACGAACCGCGAACATCCTTCGCTGTCAAGGCGTTCCAGCACTTCCCATAGGTCGCCGCCGTCGGTTTCCCAGCCGCGTCCACGCAGCCGGTGCTCGCCGTCGACGATCTGTACGTCCAACCCGACGGCGACTTTGTCGCCGTGCTCGGTGATCGCCCGCGCGCACCACTGCGGATTCTCCAGCGCCGCCGTCCCCAGGTTGACCCGAGCGCAGCCGGTGGCCAGCGCCGCGGCCAGCGAATCATCGTCACGGATACCGCCGGACAACTCCACCTGCACGTCGAGCTTGCCCACCACCTCGGCGAGGAGTTCGCGGTTGGAGCCGCGGCTGAACGCAGCATCGAGGTCCACCAAATGGATCCACTCGGCGCCATCGCGCTGCCAACCCAGCGCGGCGTCCAGCGCTGAGCCGTACTCGGTTTCGCTGCCGGCCTTGCCCTGCACCAGGCGCACGGCCCGGCCGTCGACCACGTCGACGGCGGGTAAGAGTATCAGCGACATCACCGGCATCCTTAAAGTCCCTCGACCCAGTTGCTCAGCACGGCCGCGCCGGCATCCCCGCTCTTCTCCGGGTGAAATTGGGTAGCGGCCAGTGGCCCTTCCTCGACCGCGGCCAAAAACGGTACCTGATGGGTGGCCCACGTCAGCACCGCTTCCGATGAGCCTTCCCAGGATTGCGCGGCATAGGAATGCACGAAGTAGAACCGCGTGTTGCCGTCCAGGCCGTTGAACAGCGCACTGCCCGGCCCGAACTTCACCACGTTCCAGCCCATGTGCGGGATCACCGGTGCATCCAGCCGGGTGACGGCTCCCGGCCACTGCGCGCAGCCTTTCGTCTCCACCCCGAATTCGACCCCGCGGGCGAACAAGATCTGCATGCCGACGCAGACCCCCAACACCGGGCGTCCGGCGGCGACGCGCTCGGCGATGATCCGCTCCCCCGCGATTTTGCGCAGGCCCGTCATGCAGGCTTCGAAAGCGCCGACACCGGGCACCACCAGCCCGTCGGCGGACATTGCGGCGCGGGCGTCGGCGGTTACCTCGACCGAGGCGCCCACCCGCTGCAGCGCGCGCTGGGCCGACCGCAGATTGCCCGAGCCGTAGTCGAGGACTACGACGGATCGTGTTGTCACAAAACACCTTTGGTGGACGGCACGCCCGACACCCGCGGGTCGGGCTCGACCGCCTGTCGCAGCGCGCGGGCCACGGCCTTGTACTGCGCTTCGGTGATGTGGTGCGGATCGCGCCCGTACAGGACGCGCACGTGCAGCGCAATGCGGGCGTTGGCGGCCAGCGTCTCGAACACGTGCCGGTTGACGACCGTGTGATAGGGCACCGAATTGCCGGCAATGGTGGTGTGCTGCAGGTGATCCGGCTCCCCGGTGTGCACACAATAGGGCCGCCCGGACACGTCGACGGCGGCGTGGGCCAGCGTCTCATCCATCGGGATGAAAGCGTCGCCGAACCGCCGGATTCCCTTCTTGTCGCCGAGGGCCTGCCCGAGTGCCTGACCCAGCGCGATCGCCGTGTCCTCGATGGTGTGGTGCGCCTCGATCTCCACGTCGCCCTTGGTGCGTACGGTCAGGTCGAAGCTGGCATGACTGCCCAATGCCGTCAGCATGTGGTCGTAGAACGGCACACCGGTGTCGACGTGAACCTGCCCGGTTCCGTCGAGATCGAGCTCGATCACGATGTCGGATTCACGCGTGCGGCGTTCGATACGCGCACGCCGGGTCGCAATGGTTGTCACGGTGCTCCTACGGGGCTGGGGGTGGCTGGGGCCAGTTCGGTGGAGGCGACCTGGGCGCTGGCTCGCAGGAACTCGTCGTTCTCGTCGGCCAGTCCCGTGGTGGCGCGCAGGTATCCGGGAATCCCGACATCGCGGATCAAGATGCCGGCGTCCAGATAGCGCTGCCATGTGGCCGGCGCGTTGGTGAATTCCCCGAACAGGACGAAGTTTGCGTCGCTCGGGATCACCCGAAAGCCCATGCCGGTCAAGGCCGTCGTGACACGTTCGCGTTCGGCGATCAGGGTGGCCACGCTGCCCAGGGTGTCGTCGGCGTGCCGCAGCGCGGCCCGGGCCGCGGCCTGCGTGACCGACGACAGGTGGTAGGGCAACCGCACCAGCAGCATCGCGTCGATCACCGCCGGTGTGGCGATCAGATAGCCGAGCCTGCCGCCGGCGAACGCGAATGCCTTGCTCATGGTGCGGGTGACGACGAGCCGGGTCGGGTATTCCTCGACCAGCGCCACGGCACTGGGCTGCGAGGAGAACTCCCCGTAAGCCTCGTCGAGGATCAGGATGCCCGGTACCACGTCGAGCAGCCGTCGCAGATCCGGCAGCGAAATGCTCTGTCCGGACGGGTTGTTGGGGCTGGCGACGAACACCACATCGGGCTTGCGGTCGGTGATGGCGGCGACGGCGGCATCGGCATCGAGGCTGAAGTCGTCGGCGCGGACAGCTTCGAGCCATTCGGTGTGAGTGCCGCCGGAGATGATCGGGTGCATCGAATAGGACGGCACGAACCCGATAGCGGTGCGACCCGGCCCGCCGAACGCCTGCAGCAGCTGTTGCAGGATCTCGTTGGAACCATTGGCGGCCCAAAGGTTTTCGGCGCCGAGCCGGGTGCCGGTCTGCACGGTGAGGTAGCCGGCCAGATCACGGCGCAGGGCCACTGCGTCGCGATCGGGGTAACGGTGCAGGTCGGCGGCCGCCTGCTGCACCGACCGCACGACGTCGTCGACCAGCGCCTTGGTGGGCGGGTGCGGGTTCTCGTTGGTGTTCAGCCGCACCGGCACCGCCAATTGCGGTGCGCCGTAAGGCGATTTGCCGCGCAGGTCGTCGCGCAGCGGCAGGTCGTCCAGCGTGGGCCGGGGCCCGGACATACCCGTCATCGCTCGAACCTCCGCCGCACCGCTTCACCGTGCGCCGGCAGATCTTCGGCCTTGGCCAGCGTGACCACGTGTCCGGAGACGTCTTTGAGGGCCGCCTCGGTGTAGTCGACGACATGAATGCCGCGCAAGAAGGTCTGCACCGACAGGCCGCTCGAATGCCGGGCGCTGCCCGCGGTCGGCAGCACGTGGTTGGAACCCGCGCAATAGTCGCCGAGGCTCACCGGCGCGTACGGGCCGACGAAAATGGCTCCGGCCGAACGTATTCGACTGGCGACCCGCGGCGCGTCGGCGGTCTGGATTTCCAGGTGCTCGGCGGCGTACGCGTTGACGACCTTGATGCCGGCATCCAGGTTGTCGACGAGGATGATCGCCGATTGGGGGCCGCTTAGCGCGGCCGTTACGCGTTCGCGGTGCACCGTGGTCTGCAGCTGGGCCGCCAATTCGGTGTCGGTGGCCTCGGCCAGGTCCTCACTTGCGGTGACCAGCACGCTGCCGGCCATCTCGTCGTGTTCGGCCTGGCTGATCAAGTCGGCGGCCACATGCGCCGGATCGGCGGTGTGGTCGGCGAGGATGGCGATCTCGGTCGGTCCGGCTTCGGCGTCGATACCCACCCGTGAGCGGCAGAGTCGCTTGGCGGCGGTGACGTAGATATTGCCGGGGCCGGTGATCATGTCGACCGGCGCCAGCTCTGCGCCGTCGGTGTCGGTGCCGCCGTAGGCCAGCAATGCCACCGCCTGCGCACCGCCCACGGCCCAGACCTCGTCGACTCCCAATAACCGGGCCGCGGCCAGGATCGTCGGATGCGGTAAGCCGTCAAAGCGGGCCTGCGGCGGGCTGGCCACCACCAGCGAGTCGACACCGGCGGCCTGCGCGGGCACCACGTTCATCACCACGCTGGACGGGTAGACCGCATTGCCGCCAGGCACATACAAGCCAACCCGCTCGACGGGAACCCACCGCTCGGTGACCGTCGCACCCGGGCCGAGCACGGTGGTGACGTCGGTGCGGCGCTGGTCGGCGTGTACGGCGCGGGTCCGCTCGATCATCACCCGCAACGCGTCCCGTACGCCCGCGTCCAGTCCGGCCAGTGCGGCCTGTATCGCGGCGTCGGGCACCCGCACGGCCGCGGGCCGCACGCCGTCGAACTTCGCCCCGAATTCCAGAGCCGCCTCGGCCCCACGCTCGGCAACGGCCTGCACGATCGGGCGCACCTGAGACAGCACCGTCTCCACATCGGCGCCACCGCGCGGCAGCGTGGCCCGCAACCGGGCAGCCGTCAACTCCGCGCCGCGCAGGTCAATGCGGGCCATCACGGGTTGCGGCTCGGCGGGTTGGGGGGTAGTCACAGGGTCCATTGTCCCAGAGGAACTCAAGTCGATATCCGACCGGTACAGTGCCGGTGCGGGGCCCATACCCGCGTTTGCGTCCGCGTTTATCTTCAGGGAGCCGCCATGTCCGCCAAGGATCACCCCAATAACGCCCCGGGCATCCCGATGGTGTATCCGCCCTGGTTTGAAAACTTTCAGGTCAAATACTTCAACCCGGCGTTCAAACCCATCGCGCGCTTCCTGCCCGGAACAGCAACCATCGAGCATCGCGGCCGCAAGTCCGGCAAGCCGTACAAGACCATCGTCGCCGCCTACCGCAAGGGCAACGTTCTGGCGATCGCGCTGGGGCATGGGAAAACGGACTGGGTCAAGAACGTGCTGGCCGCAGGCCAAGCCGACGTGCGCTTCACCCGCCGCCAGGTACACATCACCAATCCGCGGATTCTGCCCGCCGGCTCCGACGGCGAGGGGCTGCCCTGGTTGGTGCGGTTGCAGTTGCGCCGCATGGCGGTATTGGTCGGCGATATCGCCTGATCCGGCCTTTTCCCCGACGCCGTCGATCGTGTGTGCGCTGACGGCTTCCCGTGTGCTCCCAGGGCGGGATCCGGGCGATTTTCCCGCCCGGCACGCACACTCAACGCCCAGAACGCACCCTCGGCCCGCGGCTATGCCCTGGTGAAGACGGTCTTGCCGGTCATGGCCGGCCAGGCCGACGGCGCATCCTCCCACGGAACGACGCGGTCGACGGCCGGTGACAGATCCAGTCCGTTGGCGAGCAGCTCGAGCACCTGCGGGATGACGGTTCGCGCGTTGACGCGTCCGGTGACGAACTGCACACCGCGGGTGTACATCGACAGCATCGGCATTTCGACGGTGGGTTGGTAGTAGATCCCGGTATCGGTGCACACGCCGTCCGGCCAGGTCGCGCGCACGGTGGCGGCGAGCAACGACACATCGGCCGACGTGTGCACGGTGACCGGGTACCGCTCCCACGACTTGTCCGGCTTATCCCGGTCGTGGACCACCGCGCCGAGCTTCTCGGCGGCGGCCAGCCGCTGCGCGTCGGTGTCCACATAGTCGACGTGGGCTCCGAGCGCCGCGGCAAAGGCGGCAGAGTACAACCCGATCGACAGCCGGCCGACCACGAGGACGCGGCGATCGACCGGATCGAGCCGGGCCAGCTCCTGCTCAAACGGCCCGACGGCCCGCCAGCCATCGGGAATGTTGTCCGACAGCGACGCAATGGAAATGGGTTCGACGGCTTCGGGAACCGGCACGAGCATCGCATCGGCATACGGCACCAGCACCAGATCCGACATGAAACCGCCGCCGTCCAGGCCGGCGATCGGAGCCATCCCATATGCCGCCATCAGCGGCACCGAGCCGCATGAACCGGTGACGCCGCGGCGGCATTCGCGGCAGGTCCCGCAGCTGATCTGAAACGGCACCACCACCCGGTCGCCGACCCGAACGCCGCTGACCTCGTCGCCAACCGCGACCACCTCCGCCAAGCCCTCATGACCCACCGCGTAGCCCGGTGGCAGTGGCACCCGGCCGTGGCAGACCGCGACGTCGAGGTCACAACAAGCCACCAACAGCGGTCGAACCAGCGCCTGCTGGGGAGCTGTGATTTGCGGTTCGGGCACCTCGCGCCATGCGTAGCGCCCGGCCTCTTCGAACGTCAACTGCCTCATCTCAGCATTCTTGAGTGATTACTCAAGTATTGTCAAGAACATGCCGAGACCCGATCGCAGCCGCGCAGCGCTGTTGGAGACAGCCGCCACCCTGTTCCGCCGCCAGGGGTACGCGTCGACCGGACTCAACCAGATCCTCGACGAGGCAGGCGTCAAAGCCGGTTCGCTGTATCACCACTTCCCAAAGGGCAAGCAAGAGCTGGCCGCCGCGGTCGTGGCCACCGCGGGCACCGGCATCGAGCAACTGCTGCGGCGATTCCTCGCCACCAACCAATCGGTGGCCGACATCGTCGATCGCTGGATCGACCTGCTGGTGGCCGGCCTGGCCGGCGACCATCGCGACGGCTGCCCAATCGAGCCGATCGCCACCGAGTCGGTGAACGCCAGCCCTCTGGTCCGCGCGGCCTCGGCACGCGCCTTCAAGGGTTGGTGCGCGGCGGTCGAGGAACGCCTGCGCTCGGACGGCTGGCCGGCGGCGCAGGCGCAGCAGGTTGGGATCGCGGTGATCTCGCTGATCGAAGGAGCGCTGATCCTCTCCCGGATCTCCGGTGACGCGGCCGCGCTGCACGCCGCCAAACCCGCGGCACGTTCGTTGTTGCGAGGCTAGCGCCGCCGCGTCGAGTGTGCGCTGACGGCGTCCAATGTGCGCACAGGGCGGAATTCAGGCGATTTTTCCGCCCAGGACACACCCTCGAAGCCCAGGATGCACACTCGAATGTGCGGGGGCTAGATGTACCGAGGCGGGACCTACATATCCAGGCCGATGTCGAGCACGCGTACCGAGTGGGTCAGCGCACCGACGGCAAGGTAGTCCACCCCGGTCGCGGCGTAGGTCGCCGCGTTCTCCAGGCTTAGCCCCCCGGACGACTCCAGCAGCACGGCGGGTGCGCGGGAGTTCCTGCGCTGCACGGCCGTCTGTGTCTGCCACACCGGGAAGTTGTCCAGCAGGATCAGTTCGGGCTTTTCGGGCAGCACCGCGTCGAACTGCTCGAGTGAGTCCACTTCGACCTCGCAGGACAGATCGGGAGCAGCCTCGCGTACTGCCCGCAGCGCGTCGACCACCGATCCGGCAGCCACCACGTGGTTGTCCTTGATCAATGCCGCGTCACCCAGCCCTAGCCGGTGGTTGACGCCGCCGCCGACCCGCACCGCGTACTTCTGCAGCGCACGCAGGCCGGGCAGCGTCTTACGGGTATCGCGAACCTTGGCCTTGGTGCCCCTCACGGCGTCGACCCAGGCCGCGGTCACGGTGGCGATCCCCGAGAGGTGGCAGATGAGGTTCAGCATGGTCCGCTCTGCGGTCAACAGGCCCCGGGCCTCCGCCCGCACCGTCAATAACGGCTGGCCGGACTGCAACCGGCTGCCGTCCTCGACGCGGTCCAGCACCTGGTAACCGCCGGCGCCGAGCACCTCGTCGAGCACCAGCAACCCCACGTCCACCCCGGCGATCACACCCGGCTCCCGCGGCACCACCGACGCCGTGGCAACCGCCGCGGCGGCCACCGTCGCCTGTGTGGTGATGTCGGGCCCGTAGCGCAGATCCTCGTTGAGACCTCGGCGAATGATGTCTTGGGCGGCGCTGCGTTCGCAGTGAGACAGCGTCATCAACACACCGCCGCCAGTCCCTGGGCGCACACCTCGGTTCGGTCACCGGACAGCCGAACCACAACGCTGCGGGCGAGGTCCGGCGCGGCGCCCGGAAAGTCGGCGCGATGGTGACAGCCCCGGCTTTCGTTGCGCGCCAAGGCCGCAGCGGTCACCGCCCGGGCGGTCAGCGTCAATGTGACGTCCTCGAAATCGCGACGGCCCGTGACCTTGCGAACCGCTGCCGCTGCCAGGGTGTCGGACAATTCCTGCAGCCCAACGGCGTTGCGCACCACCGAGGCGTCCCGGCTCATCGCGCGTTGCAGTTCGTGGCGCCGCGGCGCGGTGAGGACGATCGGCTCGGGCGCCGTCGCGTGTGCACGCGTCGCCGCCGTTGCGTGGGCGGCCGCGGCCCGTCCGGCGCGGCCACCGACCACCAGACCTTCTAGCAAGCTGTTGGACGCCAGGCGATTTGCGCCGTGCATCCCGGTACGGGCCACTTCGCCCGCCGCGAACAGCCCTGGCAGCTCGGTTTGGCCGTTTACATCGGCGACGACGCCGCCGCAACTGTAGTGCGCCCCTGGAACGACCGGAATCGGTTGCTGCACAGGGTCGATGCCCGCGGACCGGCATGCGGCGGCGACGGTCGGGAATCGGGTCTCGAAGCCCCCGATGCCGCGGGCGTCGAGGTAGACGCACGGATCGCCGGTGGCCCTCAGCCGCATGTCGATGGCCGCCGCGACGACGTCGCGTGGCGCCAGGTCGCCCATCGGATGAACGCCCGCTGTTACCGAATTGCCCTGCCTGTCAAACAACATCGCACCCTCACCGCGGATGGCCTCGGTGACCAGCGGCCGCCGGCCACGGCTGCGGCCGCCGAAGAGCATCGTCGGGTGAAACTGGATGAACTCGAGATCGCTGACCGCGACACCGGCCCACAACGCCAACGCGATTCCGTCGCCGGTGCAGCCCTCGGGATTGGTGGTTGCGCTGTAAAGGTGCCCGAGCCCGCCCGAGGCCAAGATCACCGAGGGCGCGCTGATGACCCCGATCCCGTCCCTGTTGCCCACCGACACCCCGGTCACCGCGGTGCCGTCGTGCAGCACCCGAAGCGCCACATGGCCGGTGCGGATGTCCAGCATTGCCGCGGCGTGGTCCAGCGCCCGCTGGACCTCGGCGCCGGTGGCGTCACCACCGGCGTGCACGATGCGTCGCCGTGAGTGCCCGCCTTCGCGTGTCAATGCCCAACGGCCAGGGGCCGATTCGTCGAACCGCGCTCCATCGCCGACCAATTCAGACACCGCACGGTAGCCGTCGGCGACGATCGAGTACACCGCATCGGGATCGCACAGACCCGCACCCGCGGCCAGGGTGTCGGCGACGTGGGCATCCACCGAGTCGTCGCTGTCCGGCAAGACCACCGCGATGCCGCCTTGGGCGTAGTGCGTCGCGGTGACCCCCCGCGTCTGGCCGGCCTTGCTCAGGACGACGACCCTGCGGCCGGCGCGATGGGCGGCCAGCCCGGCGGCCAAACCCGCGACGCCGGTGCCGATCACCACGACGTCGGCGTTATCCGTCCAAGCCGGACCGGCGGTCATTCGCCGCCGCCCGGCTGTCCGATTTCGATCATCCGCTGCACACTGCGCCGGCCCGCCGCTGCGATTTCCGGGTCGACGTGAACCTCGTCGGCACCCTCTGCCAGGCAGCGCAACAGTGCCGCGGGGGTGATCATCTTCATGTACTTGCACGACGCGCGGTCGTTGACCGCGCGGAAATCGACTTCTGGTGCGGCTCGGCGTAATTGATACAGCATCCCGACCTCGGTGGCGACCAGAACCTGACGGGCGCGCGTGGAGGTGGCGGCCTCGAGCATGCCGCCAGTGGACAGGATCTTTACCCGGTCGCGCGGGAAGGCCCCTTCGTCGGCGAGGTACAAAGCCGAAGTCGCACAACCACATTCGGGATGCACGAACAATTCGGCATCGGGATTGGCACGGGCCTGCTCGGTGAGTTCGTCGCCGTTGATCCCAGCGTGGACGTGGCATTCACCGGCCCACACATGGATGTTGGTGCGGCCGGTCACGCGACGGACATGGGCCCCGAGGAATTGATCCGGGCAAAACAACACCTCGCGATGGGGGTCGATGGACTCGACCACGTCGACCGCGTTGGACGAGGTGCAGCAGATGTCGGTGAGCGCCTTGACAGCCGCTGTCGTGTTGACATAGGAGACGACGACGGCGCCGGGGTGCTCGTTCTTCCAGGCGCGCAGCTCGTCGGGGGTGATGGAATCGGCCAGTGAGCAGCCGGCCCGCTGATCCGGAATGAGCACGGTCTTGTCCGGGCTCAGGATTTTGGCTGTCTCGGCCATGAAGTGCACGCCGCAGAACACGATGGTGTCCTCGGATGCGTCGGCGGCGATCCGCGACAGCGCCAGCGAATCTCCCACGTGGTCGGCGACGTCCTGGATGGCCGGCAGCTGATAATTGTGCGCGAGCACGGTGGCATTGCGCAGGTCCGCAAGTCGGCGGATCTCGGCCGCCCACCGCTCGTCACCATCCACACCCGCGTAGCCGGTGGGTGAATCGGTGATGCCGGCAATCATGTCGTCCGCGAGCGTGTCCATGCGATCAAAAACCGTCACGGAGAGCTCCCTTCACGTCCAGGAGGTTTTCGACTTACAATCGAAAACATGGCCTATCGTAGCACCGCCCACGAAGTGCTTGCGGTCGTGTTCCAGGTTCGCCAAGTTACAGCGGACCCGCGAACAGAAAAACCACAGCTTAACGTGCTGTTATGGCAACGTGCCCGCGATCCGCAACGCGGCGCTTGGTCGCTGCCGGGCGGGCGGCTGCGCAACGACGAGGACATGACCATCTCGGTCCGTCGCCAACTGGCCGAGAAGGTCGATCTGCGGGAGCTGGCACACCTCGAGCAACTCGCCGTGTTCTCCGATCCCGACCGGGTGCCGGGCACCCGGATGATCGCGTCCACCTTTCTGGGCCTGGTGCCCTCACCCGCCACCCCCGAGCTGCCGCCAGACACCCGCTGGCATCCGGTGAACTCGCTGCCGCCGATGGCGTTCGACCACGGCCCGATGGTGAACCACGCCCACGCCAGGCTGGTCGCCAAGATGTCGTACACGAACATCGGGTTCGCCTTGGCGCCAAAGGAATTCGCGCTTTCAACCCTTAGGGACATCTATGGCGCCGCCCTGGGCTACCAGGTCGACGCGACGAATCTGCAACGCGTACTGGTCCGCCGCGGAGTCATCACCCAGACCGGCACCATCGCGCAGTCCGGCCGCAGCGGCGGCCGGCCGGCGGCGCTGTACCACTTCACCGACTCTCAGCTGAGGGTTACCGATGAATTCGCCGCGCTCAGGCCTCCCGGGTCGCCCGGCCAATTGTGATCGGCGTTTGAACGTCGCCCAGAGGGGTAACGGGAACTAC
>DATKEW010000020.1:0-8679 GCA_035511785.1 Mycobacterium sp. | reverse complement strand
TGTCCGATACGGCGGCCATTCGCGGCCTGATCACTTTGGCGAAGCAGCAGTTCGGCCCGGTCGACCTGTACTTCGCCAACGCCGGGATCGTCGGGGTACCCGGCCTCGAGGCCAGCGAGGCGGACTGGGACCGGTCGATCGACGTGAATCTGCGGGCGCACATCCGGGCCGCGCAACTGCTCATCCCCCGCTGGGTGGAGCGCGGCGAGGGCTACTTCGTCAGCACCGCGTCGGCCGCCGGCCTGCTCACCCAGATCGGGTCGGCGACCTACGCCGTCACCAAGCATGCCGCCGTCGGATTCGCCGAATGGCTTGCGATCAGCTACGGCGACCACGGGGTGCGGGTCAGCTGCCTGTGCCCGATGGGCGTCAACACCGAGTTGCTTTACGCCGGGGAGAAGTCCGGGGATCCGCGCGGCGTCGCCGCCACCCGCGCCGTCACCTCAGCAGGCGACGTGCTCGAACCCGCCCAGATCGCCCGCGACGTCCTCGCCGCGGTCGACGAGGAACGATTCCTGATCCTGCCGCACGCCACCGTGCTGGACATGTTCCGGCAGAAGGCCACCGATTACGAGCGCTGGCTGCGCGGCATGCGTCGCTACCAGGCGTCGTTGCTGCACGACATTCAATGACCACCCAGACCACCCACCCCTCCCCACCCGTCAGGAGTTCTCATGTCCCTGTTTGACATTTCCGAACGCGCTCAGCAGCTGCAGACCGAGCTGCTCGACTTCGTCGAGTCGTACGTCTACCCCGCCGAGGGAATATACGACGACCAAATGCGTGAATCCGGCGACCCGCACTTCCAGCCGCCGATCATCGAGGAGCTCAAGGTCGAGGCCCGAAAGCGCGGCCTGTGGAATCTGTTCCACCCGCACCCCGGCACCGGCGCGGGCCTGACGAACCTCGAATACGCGCCGCTGGCCGAGATCATGGGCCGCAGCTTCATCGCCCCCGAGGCGTGCAACTGCAGCGCCCCCGACACCGGCAACATGGAGGTGCTCGAGCTGTTCGGCACCGAGGAGCACCGCGAGAAGTATCTCAAGCCGCTACTGGACGGCACCATCAGATCGGCGTTCGCGATGACCGAGCCGCGGGTGGCCAGCTCGGACGCCACCAACATCGAACTGTCCATGGTGCGCGACGGCGGCGACTACGTGTTGAATGGCCGAAAGTGGTTCGCCTCCAACGCGATGCACAAAAACTGCAAGGTCCTGATCGTGATGGGCAAGACCGATCCGACAGCCGCGCCGCACCGCCAGCAATCGATGATGGTTGTGCCGATCGACGCGCCCGGCGTCACCGTGTTGCGAAGCCTGCCGGTGTTCGGTTATTTGGACCGCGAGGGCCACGCCGAGATCGACTTCGCCGACGTGCGGGTGCCCGTCAAGGACGTGCTCAAGGGTGAGGGTGAGGGCTTCGCGATCAGCCAAGCCCGGCTCGGGCCCGGCCGGATCCATCACTGCATGCGGGCCATCGGCATGGCCGAACGCGCGCTGGAGCTGATGTGCAAGCGCGCCCAGTCCCGGGTCGCCTTCGGCAAGCCGGTCGCCGACAACGCCAACATCCAGGATTGGATTGCCGAGGCGCGCATCGACATTGAGATGATCCGGCTGCTCACCCTCAAGGCCGCCCACATGATGGACACGGTCGGTAACAAGGAAGCGCAGACCGAGATCGCAGCCATCAAGGTTGCCGCCCCCAACATCGCGCTGAAAATCGTCGACCGCGCCATCCAAGTGCACGGCGGCGCCGGCGTCACTGACGACTTCCCACTCGCCATGGCCTACGCTCACCTGCGCACGTTGCGGCTGGCCGACGGGCCGGACGAGGTGCACAAGCGCTCCATCGCGCGCCGCGAGCTGCGCCAATATCGTGACCTGCGGCCGGAGGGGCTGTGACGATGTCCATGGACCTGTCCGGCAAGACCGCGATCGTCACCGGCGCCTCCCGCGGAATCGGGTTGGGCGCGGCGCAGGCACTGGCCGCCGCCGGTGCCAACGTCGTCCTCACCTCACGCAAACAGGACGCCGCCGACAAGGCCGCCGCCCAGATCGCCGGCAGCGCCATCGGCATCGCCGCGCACGCCGTCGACGAAGACCAAGCCCGTCGTTGCGTCGACCTGGCCCTGGACAGATTCGGCAGTGTCGACATTTTGGTCAACAACGCCGGCACCAATCCGGCATACGGTCCGATGATCGGACAGGATCATGCGCGGTTCGCGAAGATCTTCGATGTCAACCTGTGGGCACCGCTGCTCTGGACCGCGCTGGCTACCGAGGCGTGGATGGGCGAGCACGGCGGTTCGGTGATCAACACCGCATCCATCGGCGGGCTGGGCCACGAGGCGGGCCTCGGCTTGTACAACACCACGAAGGCCGCGCTGATCTACCTGACCAGGCAACTGGCGCTTGAGCTTTCACCGAAGATACGGGTCAACGCGGTCGCGCCGGGCGTAGTACGCACCCGGCTGGCCGAGGCGCTGTGGAGGGACCACGAGCCACAGGTCGCGGCGGCCACCGCGCTGAACCGGATCGGTGAACCCGACGACGTCGCCGCCGCCGTCGTGTTCCTCGCCTCCGAGGCCGCGGCGTGGATCACCGGCGAGACGATGGTGATCGACGGCGGCCAACGGCTCGGCGACGCCCGCCCGTACCGGTACGGAGCGATGTCCAATGCCTGACCCGTCGGTCGTCGGGATTGATCCGGCGGCGGTGACGTGCTGGTTCAACCACTTAGAAGTCGGGTTCACCGGGCCGTTGCGATTCGAGCGGATCGGTCTCGGCCAGTCCAACCTAACCTACCTGGTGCGCGACGCGGACGATCGCCGCTGGGTGCTGCGCCGACCGCCGCTCGGTCAACTGCTGGCCTCGGCACACGACGTCGCACGCGAGGCGCGGATCATGGCCGCGCTCGCTCCTACCGACGTCCCCGTTCCCCAAATCCTGGGCGTGGCACAGGATCCGGAGATTGCCGACGTGCCGCTGGTGCTAATGGAGTTCATCGACGGGCAGGTCGTCGATACCATGGAGATCGCCGAATCGCTTGCCCCGCAACGGCGCTGTCAGATCGGGGTGTCATTGCCGATGACGCTGGCCAAGGTTCACGCGGTAGACATCAACGCGGTGGGCCTGTCCGACCTGGCCAGCCACAAGCCGTACGCACAGCGTCAGCTGAAGCGGTGGGCCGGCCAGTGGGAGCGGTCGAAGACCCGCGAACTGCCTGAGCTCGACGACCTGACCCATCGCCTGGTCGCCGCCGCCCCTGAGCAACGTGAGCTGTCGTTGGTGCACGGCGACTTTCACCTGCGCAACGTCATCGTTTCCCGCGACGCCGGCGCGGTGATCGGCGTGCTGGACTGGGAGTTGTCCACGCTCGGGGATCCGTTGGCGGACATGGGCACATTGCTCGCGTACTGGCCCGAGCCCGGCGAGGACATCGGCGACTTCCCGGCGTCGACGCTCAACGGCTTCCCGGACCGGGCCGAGCTCGCGCGCATCTACCTGGAGCGGACCGGGCGGGATCCGCAGGCGCTGAAGTACTGGCACGTGCTGGGACTGTGGAAGATCGCCATCATCGCCGAGGGCGTCATGCGCCGTGTCATGGATACCCGGCAGAACAAGGCGGCCGCCGGGACACCGACGGTCGAGTGG
Source organism: Mycobacterium sp. (assembly GCA_035511785.1). Lineage (GTDB taxonomy): Bacteria > Actinomycetota > Actinomycetes > Mycobacteriales > Mycobacteriaceae > Mycobacterium. The sequence goes on along the minus strand of DATKEW010000020.1, from coordinate 5,026 downwards.
ATCGACGCGTTGGTCGGCACGGCGCGCAAGGTCGCCGACGCCGAGGGGATTTAGCGAGGGCGAAACCATGACATTCGACGAACAAGCGATTGCCCGCGATCTCGACACCCGGGTTCGGCAGTTGGTCGCTACCCACGATCCGTCGCACACCGATACGCGGGAATTTCTCGGAGCGAGGTTCGACGCCGGCCTGGCCTGGGTTCAGTTTGCGGAGGGGCACGGCGGACTCGGTGTGCCACAAAGCTTTCAGGAGCAGGTCAACGCCGCGCTGGCCGCGGCCGGCGCACCCGAGCCCGAGATTGCCAAGAACGGCATTGGCTTCGGCATGGCCGCGCCGACCATCGCCGCGTTCGGAACCGAGGAACAGAAACGAAAGTTCCTGCGGCCCTTGTATACCAATGAGCACATTTACTGCCAGTTGTTCAGCGAACCGGGTGCGGGATCGGATTTGGCGTCGCTCGCGACCCGCGCGGTGCGCGATGGCGACGACTGGATTGTCAACGGGCAGAAGGTGTGGACCTCCGGCGCCCAGAACGCGCAGATGGCGATCCTGGTCGCGCGAACCGACCCGAACGTGCCCAAGCACGCCGGATTGACGTACTTCCTGTGCGACATGACCGACCCGGGTGTGGAGGTCCGGCCGCTGCGCCAGATCACCGGGGAGGCCGAGTTCAACGAGGTGTTCCTCACCGACGTCCGGGTGCCCGACGCCAACCGCCTCGGCGCCGAAGGCCAGGGCTGGCAGGTCGCCATGACCACGCTCAACAACGAGCGTGTCGCCATCGGATCCGGCGTCCCAAACGCGATGATCGGCAACGTCGTCGCCGCCTGGCGCGCGCAACCCGAACTGCGCAACCCGGCGATGCTCGACGAGCTGACGCGGCTGTGGGTCGAGTCGGAGGCGACACGGCTAACGGGTGAACGCCTGCGTCAGCAACTGGCTTCCGGCCAACCGGGCCCCGAGGGCTCCGCGATGAAGCTCGCCCTCGCCCGTTTGACACAGGCGATTTCCGGGCTCGAGATGCAACTGCACGGCGAGGCCGGCCTGCGCTACGACGACTGGACGCTGCGCCGGCCGGAGACGGTCGACTTCATCGGACGCGGGCCCGGGTACCGATACCTGCGCGCCAAAGGCAACTCGATCGAGGGCGGAACCTCGGAGATCCTGCGCAACGTGATCGCCGAACGGGTGCTCGGTTTGCCCTCAGAACACCGCGTGGACAAGAACATTGCCTGGAAGGACCTCCCCCGATGAGCACGGCCAACCTGCTCTACACCGACACCGAGGATGCGCTGCGCGACAGCGTCCGGCGGCTGTTCGCCGATCGCTGCAAGCCCGAAGCGGTCGCAGCCCTCTACGACCATCCCGACGCGGACTTAACCGACGTCTGGAAGACGCTGGCCGCCGAACTCGGACTCGCCGGACTTCTGGTGCCCGAGTCGCTCGGCGGGGCGGGCGCGAGCAGCCGCGAGGCGGCCGTCGTCATGGAGGAGATCGGGCGCGCGGTCGCTCCGGTTCCGTTTCTGTCCAGCGCGGTGCTGGCCACCGTCGCCCTGCTGCATGCGGGCGAGACGGCGACGCTGCCGTCGCTGGCCGACGGATCGGCGACGGGTGCGCTGACCGTTCCGCTGTCCACCCCGCCGGGCGCTCACGCCGCGACCGTGCGGGTCGACGCGTCGGGCCTGACCGGACGGGTCAGCAGCGTCGCGGGCGCCAGCACGGCCGACGTGCTCGTCGTACCGGTTTCCGGACCCGACGGCCTTGAGTTGCACACGGTTTCGCGCGCGACGCCGGGCGTGCGGGTGACCCCGGTGCTCTCGCTGGACATGACGAGACCGATTGCCGACGTTGAATTTTCGGCGGTCGCCGCCAACCGGGTCGACAAGGGGTCCGCCGAGGATGCGGTCGCCGAGGCGCTATTGTGCGGCGCGGTGCTGCTGGCCTCCGAGCAGGTCGGCGTGGCGCAGTGGTGTCTGGAGACGACACTGGGTTATGTCAAGGAACGCAAGCAATTCGGCCGGGCCGTCGGCTCGTTCCAGGCGCTCAAGCATCGGCTGGCCGACCTGTGGCTGGACGTCAGTTCGGCGGGCGCGACCGCTCGCTACGCGGCCGACACCTACGCCCGCGGCGACGCCGCGACCCCGATCGCGGCCGCGGTGGCGCAGTCATACTGCAGCGATGTCGCCGTGCACGCTGCCGAAGAGTGCATCCAGCAGCACGGCGGCATTGGCATGACGTGGGAGTACCCCGCGCACTTGTATCTCAAGCGGGCCAAGAGCGACCAGCTCGCACTGGGCACCGCCTATCGCCACCGTGCCCGGCTCGCCGAACTCATCGACCTGCCGCCTGGTCGCTAGCGATTTTGGCCAGTGGCTCGCGGTCGATCGCACGCTTGATGATCTTGCCGGTCGAGCCCTTCGGCAGCTCGTCGACGAACTGCACGACGCGTGGAATCTTGTAGGCCGACAACCGCTCTCGCGACCACGCGGTGATTGCGGCTCCATCTTGCGGTGACCCGGGACGAACGACGACGACGGCGGCGACCTCCTCGCCGTAATGCGGGTGCGGAATGCCGACGACCGCGGCCTCAACGATGTCGGGGTGTTCGTAGAGCGCCGCCTCCACCTCGCTCGGGTACACGTTGTAGCCGCCGCGGATGATCAGATCCTTGGCGCGGTCGACGATGCGCAGGTTGCCCGCGTCGTCCAATTCGCCGATGTCGCCGGTGCGCAACCAGCCGTCGGCCGACAAGACCTCGGCGGTGGCGTCCGGGCGATTGTGGTAGCCGCGCATCACTGTTGGGCCCTTGACGTACACCTCGCCCGCTGTGTTCGGTCCGACCGGCTCGCCCGAGAGTTCGCGGATCTCGATCTGGGTGTCGAACACCGCCTGGCCGACCGTCCCGGGCGGGGCCGCAGGGCCGCTGAATGTCGCGACCGCGGTGGTTTCGGTCAGCCCATATCCCTCGAGCAACGTGCAGCCGAACTTCTGCTGGAAGGCCCGGGCGACCTCCGGCGGCAGCGACGCCCCACCGGACACAGCCAAGCGGAGTTGGGCGAAGTCCGCGGCGGTGGCATCGCCGGCATCGTGCAGCATCGCGTTCCACATCGTCGGGACGCCGCACATGATGGTGAGCTGGTCGCGACGGAGCATGTCCAGCATGGCCTTGGCGGTGAAGCGTGACAGCAGTGACACCGTTGCGCCGCCGGTGAGTGCCGACATCAGTACCGCCGTCTGTCCGAACACGTGGAACAACGGCAGGCCGGTGCCGACTCGGTCGTTGGGTGTGATGTCGCACATCCGGGCGGAGATGTCGCCGGCCGACAGCAGATTGTCGACGGTCAACTCGGCGCCCTTGGGCCGCCCGGTCGTCCCGGACGTGAACACGAGAACGGCCACGTCGTCGGACTTCCGATTGCACACCGCACCGAGTATGTCGTCGCCGGCCACTTGCGCGCCCTCGGTCAGGCTCCAGTGCGGAATTCCTTGCGCGGCAGCGGCTTCGGCGGCCGCCGGTCCGAGTTCGTGCCATGCGACCACCAGCGAACAGCCGGCGTCACCGATGAAGTACTCCAGCTCCGCCCGGGTCGACATGGTGTTAACCGGGACCACGACCGCGCCCAAGGCGGCGATGCCGAGGTACGTGATGACAAACTCCGGCACGGTCGGGGCGATCAGCAGTACCCGGTCTCCCGGCCCGATGTCCTGCGTGCCGAGGGCCTGCGCGTAAGCCAATGCGGCGTCGCGGAGCTGGGCGTAGGTCCAGTTGCGTTGCGCACCACGCAGCGCGATGTGATCGGGATCGGTACCGGCATGCCGCAGCACCGGAGTCATGACGCTGGCCATCTCATACCTTTCGGGTCATGCGACTCCGCTCGCGCGGCTTTCTTGGCTCCGGTCGGGTTGCGCCGGGAAGTGAATGGCAAGCCACGCCGGCGGAACGAATTTGGGCCACGGATTGGTGGGAGCAGCTAGGCGGTCCAGGATCGCGTACCCGGCGGCCGGGTGACAACCCAGCCCGCAGTGACTGCTGTAGACCTCGATGTTCTCGGTCAGCGGCCCCGGGGGGTGCAGGCAGGTGTGCCAGCGCACGACTCCGTCGGTCTTGCTGAAGATGGATGTCGCCGGCATCGATAGGGCGCCGGGCGGCCTCCAGCGGTCCCTGGAGTATTCCGGCAAGTGAGCCGCGGCGTACTCGTCGTAGAACGGCGATCCCCTCGACTGGCTGGGGTCGGTGCTGTATAGCGGGCTGCCAAGCGTGATCAGCCGGTCGACCACTCCGGGATGGCGGCAGGCAAGGTCATGTCCCAGCATGCCGCCCAGGCTCCATCCGATGACACTGGCGGGTTCACCGTGCACGTCGGTGATCTCATCGAGTACGGCATCCATTCCGCGGATGATGCGTCGGGTGGGACCAATATTCGTCCCTAACCGCCACCCGTAGGCCGTGTATCCGGCGAAGCTGAGCAGGCGGCGTAACGGACGAGTGGAGCGATCGTCGGCAAGCAGCCCGGGCAGCACCAAAACCGGCCGACCGTGGCCGTCCCGGCCGACCGACAGCAGCCGGGCGATGGCGACAAAACTGGCGTACTCCGCCAGCGCCCGCGGCGCCTCAAGCAGAGCCAATACCGCAGGCGGTGGGTCGGCGTCGGCCGCCTGGGCCGATACTGGGTCAATCACGATGATCTCCGACCGTCGCGCCGGCCGGTGTAACCGGCGTCACACCGACGTTTTTAGTTGAACTTGGCATCAACGTCAACTCAGGTTTCGCCATAGCTTAACCGCGGCCGCACTACTTTTAGCTCCGACACGATCACGAATTTGCATTTGGTTCACGCGCGGCGGCCGGATGCTTGACCCTCCCGTGGGGGGAGAGCGCAGGGTCGTCGTTGACGATCGTTCGACGCCAACAACGATCTAGGAGGACGTAATGACCGCACAACTATCGCTGGATCCTGTGATCGCCTCGCACATCGCCGCGATCAACAGCTTCGACGTGGATGCCATCATGGAAACCTTCGCCGA
>DATKEW010000019.1:0-12206 GCA_035511785.1 Mycobacterium sp. | reverse complement strand
CCGATCTTGGCGGTGGCATTGGCCGGCAGATCGACATCCCCTTGGAGCCTCATCGTGACCAGCGCGTGCCAGCCCTGACGTTCGATCTTGGTGACATTGCCCACCGTCACATCCCCCACCCTCACCCGCGAGTTCGGTTGGATGTTGGTGACATCAGGCAACTGGGCCTGCACCACATAGGAGCCCGGTCCGCCCCCGGCGGTGCCCGGCAGCGGCAGCGAGTTCACGCCCCGCCACCCGCAGCCAGACAGCCCAGCCGCCACAACGAATACGATCGCGGCGATCGCGGCGCGGGTCATGACCCACCTCCTGCAGGCACCATCATGCCGGGCAGGCCGGCGGCCGGGTTCGTCGCGACGGTTGCTCCCTCGGCCGGTGGCGACGGGACGGCAGCAGCCAACGGCGCAGCGCCTGCCGGCGGTGGTGAGCTCGGCGGCGGCTCCGGTGCGGCTTCGGCCGGCGGCGGGCTATTCGCCGGCGGCGGCGCCAGCCGGTAGTCGGGCCGCATCCAATCTACGCTGTAGGTGACTTCGTTGGGGCGGGCGATGACCCCGACGAATGGGTTCAGCCCGATCGGGGGGAAATTGTATTGCCGGTTCTTGATGATGGGTGCCAGGTATTGCACGCACAGCTTCGCCGCCTGCTGGGCATTGAGCCGTGAGGCCGCCTGAACCGCCCCGCACAGGAACGTGATCATGTTGGAGAAGTTGTTCACCGCGAGAACGCCCGTCAGCGAGGCGTGCGCGGGTTCATAGATATTGAGGAAGTTCTGGCCCGCGTTGGGAAAGACATGCAATGCCTGTTTGATGTCATCGAGGCTGTCCACCAGCGCCTGGGAGATACCCGCCAGCCTGTCGGAGGCGGTGCCCAGCGCCTCGCGGTTGTCGGCGAGAAACCCTTGCAGATCCTCGGCCACGGTGTTGAGGTCGCGCAGCATGTCGCCGAGTTCGTTGCCGTCGTGGGCGAACAGTTCGCTGACGGCGGCCAGGTTGCGGTTGAGCTGGCGCATCAGACCGGTGCTCGATTGCAGCGCCGAGACCAGGATCGACAGGTTCTTGACGGTGGTAAAGATGTCGTTGCTGTGGTCGCCCAGCGCGGAGAACGCCTGTGACAGCTTGATGATCGCGTCGCGGATGGTGGCGCCCTGGCCGCGCAGATTGTCGGCGGTGGTGTCGATGAACGCCCCCAGCGGGCTCACCTCACCCGGCCCGGTCGGTTGCAGACTTGAAATGAGTTTCTCCAGTTGTTTGCGGAAGTCGTCCCATTCCACCGGCACGGCGGTGCGGTCCTGCGGGATGACGCCGTTGTTTGCCAGCGTCGGCCCCGCCGTGTAGGCCGGTGTGAGTTGGATGGCCCGTGAGGTGATCAGCTGCGGGGACAAAATCACCGCCTTGACGTCGGCGGGGATCTTGTATTTGTCGTCGAGCCAGAAGGTGATCTTGGCTCGCTGCGGCTGCGGCTCGATCTTGTCGATTTCGCCGACCTTGACCCCGAGGATGACCACCTCGTCGCCGCGGAAGATGCCGTTGCTGTTGTCGAAGTAGGCGACGAGATGGGTGCGGCCCGCCTTGTCCGTCGCTCGCAGGGCCACCACGGTCCCGGTGACAAGCACCACTGCCAGTACTACGGCCAGCGCGGTCCTGGCAAGCCTCGACGTCATCACTGGCCGCCCCCTGACGGCGCCGGCGCGTTGCTCGGCGGGACTTCACCGGGTGCCGGTACATAAATCGGCGTGATCGGCGGCGGCGGAGGCGCCACGGACGCCGGCGGCCCGGGCGGCGGCCCGCCCGGCGGCGGCGCCGGAGGCGGCTCTCGATAGGGGTAGCAGCCAGGGCCGGGCAACGGCACGCCGGGCAAACCGCAGAAATGGTCGTTCGGGTTGCCGGTGATCGCGTCGGGCAGCTGCAGACGCGGCTCCCCGCCTTGCCCGGTGCGCGGATAGGGTATCGGCAGCGGCGGGATGGCGGGCTGGCCGGTCTGTGGGTCGTTTCGCTGCGAGGGCAGCAGCACATTGGGGTCCAGGCCCAGATCGGAGAACGCCGCGTCGACGTACGGCTGGACCCACTGCCCGGGTAGCAAGTTAGCCAAATAGACTTTGAAGAACGGTCCCGATGACAACGACTCTCCCAGCGACATTGCGTACTGGTTGAGCAGCTTGATCGCTTTCTGCACTCGCTCCTTGCGATTGTCGACGATCGTCAGTACCCCGTTGAGTTTGTCGAGCGCGGGGCGCAACTGCGTTCTGTTCTCGGCGATGAGAGCCGATATCTGCTTGCTGACCGCTGAGATCTTGCCGCCGAAGTGATCCAGGGCGGCGCTTTGGGTCCGCAGCTGAGCCAGCAACGCGTTGGTGTCGGCGATCAGGCTCACCACCTGATCGGTGCGCCCCGCCAGCACGCCGGTGGCCCTCCTCGCGTTTTCCAGCAGGCCGCGCAGTTGGGCATCACGCTCATCGAGGCTTTGTGAGAGCCGCGCCACACCCGCCGCCGCGGCTTTCAGATCCGGCGGGGTGTCTTTGAGTGTCTTCGCCAACGTCATCAGCGACTCGTTGAGCTGGTCGGTGTTCAGCCCGCTGACCGTTTTGGCCAAATCGCCCAGGGCGTCGGGCAATTGGTAGGCCGGCGTGGTGCGATCCAGGGGAATCGGGCCGGTCAACTGCCCGGTCCCCCGCGGGGTGATATTGAGTACCTTGGCCCCCAGCAGGCTTTTGGTCCTGATCGCGGCCTCGGTGCGGTCCCCCATGTGGATGTGCTTGTCGACGCTGAACGTGACCAGCACACGGGGCCCGTCCAGTTTCACGCTGGATACCTGGCCGACCCGAAAACCCGCAACCTGCGCCGCCGCGCCCGCCCGCAGGCCGCTCGACTCGGCGAAATAAGCCGAGTACGTCCTGCCTGGGTTGAAGAATGGCAGCTTTTTGTACTGCAGCGCTCCCAGCACAAGCGCGGCGGTCAGTGCGATGCCGATCATGCCGATGACAGCCGGGTTACGTTCGGAGAAGGATTTCATTTCGGCGTGCACCGCCCGGTGGATTGACCGGCCACCTTCACATAAACCGGCTGACCGCCCTTGCCGTTGAGCTTGAGCAGCAGGTCGCACAGGTAGAAGCTGAAGAAGTCGCCGTACATCCCTTGGCGGGCCAGCACCTGATATACATCCGGCAGCGTGTTCAGCAGGTTGTCGATGTAGTCGTGGTCGGCCACCACCATCCCGGCGACGCGGTCAGTCTCATGGACGACCTTGGGCACCTGCGGGCGGGCCTGCTGGAGCAGGTCGGCCAGCGAGACCGCCCCATTGCTGATGGCGGCCAAGCCGTTGCTGACGTCGGTCTTGCGCTCGGCAAGGCCGCGCACGAGCTGAGATAGCGAGTCGAGCGCCTTATCGAACTGCTTGCTTTGGTCGCCGAACGACCCCAGCACGGTGTTGAGGTTGGTGATGACTTGCCCGATCAGGGCGTCGCGGTCGGCCAGCGTGTTGGTGAACGCGGCCGTCGAAGCGAGGAACGAGCTGATTGTCGCGCCTTGGCCCTGAAACGCCTGAATCAGCTGACCGGTCAGCGCGTTGACCTGCGCCGGATCCAACGCCCGAAACAGGGGCCGGAATCCCCCGATTAGCGCGTCGAGGTCCAGGCCGGGCGAGCTGCGGTCCACCGGGATGGTCTGACCGGGTTTGAGCTGTTTGACCCCACCGGTGCTCTCCTGCAATTCCAGAAACCGGCCACCGATCGGGTCGTCGTAGCGGATCAGCGCCTTGGTGCCTTCGGTCAGCACCACCGAGTCATCGGCGGAAAACTCGACCACAGCCAGGTTGTCGGCGTTGATCGAGATGTGCTTGACCTTGCCGACCTCGACCCCGGCGATGCGCACGAAACTTCCGGCCCGCAGCCCCGACACGTCGGTGAACTCGGCGTTGTACGTCTTCTCGGCCTGAAACCGCAACTGCGCGAACACCATGAAGAGCGCGAATGTGCCCAGCGCGCAGACCAGGGTGAAAAGGACCAGGCGCCAGATCGCACCTGCCAGATTTTCCCTCACGGCTGCAGTCCTCGGATAGTTGTCACGGTCGTGGCGGTTCCAGTGGCGGAGGGCCCGGTGGTGGCTCCGGCGGCGGCGGAAGACCCGGAGGTGGTGGGTACAGCGGTGTTCCGTCCGGCCCATACATTGGAGCCCCGTAGGCCGGCGCACCCGGATAGGGAATCGGTCCCGGAGCGGGCTCTCCGAGGTTGCGGATGATGGGCGGAAGGGGCATGCCCTTGGTGACCGGGAAGTAGTTCAGCCAGCCGGGGAAACCGATACCAAGGTTCGGCCGGAAGTCCAGGCCGGTGCCAAATCCGGTGTTGGTGATCAGCTGGCGTACCGGGAAGTTCTTGGTGGCATCGGGCAGCGATCCGCAGCTCGGCTTGCCGCCCGGGCCGCCCTTGGCGGCCACAATCGGCAGATTGTCCGGATACCGGTAGGGGTCCTGGCCGTATAAGAGTCCGGCGTCCAGGACCACGGTTCTGCCGTTGCCTCCTACCGCGCGATACCCACCGTTGTCCAGGAACCATTTCGCCCCCACCAGCAGGCAGGTGTATTCGGGGTTGTACTTCATCAGCAGGTTCGCGGTCGGCTCCAGCACATTGATCGCCTGGATCAAGTTGTCGTGACTGCCCCCGATGAGATTGACTCCCGCGTTGGCAAACCCAATCGTGCTGAGCAGCAACGCATCCAGGTCCTTGGCGTGGTTGGTGATAGTGCCGCCGACAGTGGTCGCGGCGTCGAGAATGGTCAGAATATTCTGGGCCGCCGCGCTGTAGGTTTCGTCAAATCTGTTGAACGAGCGCCAGTCCTCTCGTACCGTGCCCATCCGCGGGTTGATCGCCAACAGCACCTGGTTTGCGTCGGTGGTTGCCTCGCCAATCCGCGCTCCCTGACCGCGCACCCCGTCGGCCAGCGCGGTCAGCACCGCATTGAGCTTGGGCGGATCGATCTGGTGCAGCACGTCGACGAGGTTCTGGAAGACCGTTTGCACCTCGGTGCTGACGTTGCGTGACCGCAGCACCGCCCCGGCCGCAATGTGCTGGGGGCTGGGGTGGTCCGGGTAGATCAGATCGACGTATTTGGCGCCGAACGCTGTGGTGGCGCGAATCTGGGCCTGCACATTGGCCGGAATGTAGCTGATCTTGTCGGGGTAGAGGTCCAGTTTCAACCTGACCGGCTGCTGGCCACCTTCGATGCCCGCGACCCGGCCGACCGGCACGCCGCGCATCTTGACCTTGGCGCCGGATTCCATCACCAAACCCGCCCGCTCGGAGATCAGCGTCACCGGAATAAAGGAGCGGAATGTTCCGGCGAACGAGGCCGAGCACACCAGAACGAACGCGATGGCAGCCGCGACCAACATCGCCGCCCACCACCCCGGGGGGAGGCGGCGGCGCCTCGCGCGTCTTGCTTCTTCCATGCCGCTACCCCGACAGGTTGAAATTCCCGGACTGCCCGTAGATGGCCAGCGAGATGAACAGGATCGTCACCGCCGCGGACACCAGCGACGTGCGCACCGCGCGGCCCACAGCCTCCCCCACCCCGGCCGGCCCACCGGAGGCGGTGTAGCCGTAGTAGGTGTGCACCAGCATGATCACCATCGCCATGATCAGCGCCACCGCGAACGACCAGAAAAGGTCGGTCGGATTGAGGAACGTGTTGAAGTAGTGGTCATAGACGCCCGTCGACTGGTTGTAGATGGCGGTGGTGCCGAATCGAGCGGCAAGGAACGCCATCAGCACCGCCACGCAGTACAGCGGGACCAGCACGATCACCCCGGCCACCACGCGGGTGGAGGCCAAGTAGGAGATCGAGCGGATGCCGATCACCTCCAGCGCGTCGATTTCCTCGTTAATGCGCATCGCACCGAGCTGAGCGGTGGCGCCGGCGCCGATCGTGGCCGCCAGCGCGATGCCGGCCGTCAACGGTGCCAGCACCCGCACGTTGAAGTAGGCCGAAGCGAACCCGGTCAGGGCCTCCACACCCACGCTGGCGAACTGGTTGTAACCCTGCACCGCGATCAGCGCGCCGGTGGTCAGCGTCAGGAACCCGACGATCACGACCGTGCCGCCGATTACCGCCAACGCCCCGGTGCCCAGGCCCATCACGGCGATCAGCCGCACCAGCTCCACCCGGTAGTGAGTGAACGCATCGCCGATCGACGTGATCGTCTTGACATAGAACTGTGCTGTTTCACCGAGGCGGTAAAAGCCCAGGACGAAGCCCCGCCCCGCCCGGCGTAGTCCGGGATAGAGGGTGCTGGCGGTGGAGCTGAGGTTCATATCGTCGCCTGCACGCCGACGCTGGTCACAAGGATGTTGATCGCAAACAACGCCACGAACGTGAACACCACGGTTTCGTTGACCGCGTTACCGACGCCGGCAGGACCACCGCCCACCGAGATCCCCTTGTAGCACGCGATCAACCCCGCCGCCAAGCCGAACAGAGCAGCTTTGATCAACGAGGTCACCACATCGGCTAGCCCGGTAATCAATGTCAACTGAGACGCGAACGCACCGGGCGTGACGTGCTGGACGAACACCGAGAAAAGGAAGCCGCCGATGATACCGACCAGGATCACGACCGAAGACAGCATCACCGCGACGAACGTCGCCGCCAGCACCCGAGGTACCACCAACGTCTGAATCGGGTTGACGCCCATTACTCGAAGCGCGTCGAGCTCCTCACGGATGGTTCGCGCGCCCAGGTCGGCGCACATCGCGGTGGCCCCCGCGCCGGCCACCACAAGCACCGTCACGACCGGACCGACCTGGGTGACCGAGCCGTAGGCGGCACCGGTGCCCGAGTAGTCCGCGGCGCCGAACTCGAGCAACAAGACGTTGAACGTGAACACGATCAACACCGTGAACGGAACCGCGAGCAGCAGCGTCGGCAGCAGCGACACTCGCGCGACAAACCACGACTGCAGCAGAAACTCCCGCCACCCGAACGGCTTTCGCGGGATCGCCGCCAGGGTGTCTAATGTCATCGCGAAGAAGCCGCCAATGCCGCGGATCGGTTTTGATGCGGTTAGTGACCGGATCACCGCCGGCAATTCCACCCGCTGGCTGCTTAGCCCCATCGACTGCGATCCCTTCCTGAAACTCAGCCGTCCTCAAGCCCTCGGCAAACCTGCGAGCACCAACGTGTCTAACGCCATGGCGTAAAAGTCGCCCAGCGCGCGCAGCGGCTTGAAGGACGCCTGTGTTGAGGTCATCAACAGCTCACGATCGCGTCGACTCCCGATTGCATCATCGCTCCTCTCCGCGGTGCGCACCGGGCGCTTGCAGCGCCTGCAGGCAAACGTAGGATGCAGAACAATGGCGGTACAGCCATTTTCAGCACGGTTTCATCCGTTGCTGGCCTGCCCCCTGACCTGGGGCCCGCGGGCATGCTTCTCGCTAAAGCCCGGGAAGCAGTACGGGTTTGATGATGTCACCGCTGATCGCGGCTTCTTCCGCCTCGTTGATCTGATCGAGACCAAACGTGGTGATCAACCTGTCGAAGGGGAATCTGCCTTGCCGCCATAGCCGCAGCAACCGGGGGATGAAGGTCTGCGGTACGACATCTCCCTCGACGATGCCCGTCACGGTGCGGCCGACTGCCAGCAAACCTGGAGGCAGCACCAATGCCTCGGTCGAAAGACCGACCAGCCCGCAAACACCGGTGGGCCTGAGGAATCCGATCGCGGCTGCGATCGCCTGAGTGGCTCCGGTGGTATCCAGGGCGTACTGGGCGCCGCCGTCGGTAAGCGCGCGTATCTGTGCCGGCGCGTCACCGTCTGTACCGATGATCGTATGCGTCGCACCGAGTTCCCGCGACAATTGCAGACGCCCCGCGCGCAGATCGATCGCGATGATCGGGTCGGCGCCACACAGCCGTGCGGCCATCACCGCGCTCAGGCCCACTGCCCCCACACCCACGATCACGATGCTCGCGCCGGCCCGGACTCCCAGCGACTGAATCACCGCGCCGGCGCCGGTCTGGATTCCGCATCCCAGCGGGCCGAGCAGCTCCAGCGGCAGGTCCGTGTCGACCTTGGTAACGTTGCGCGCCGCGACCAGTGCATGCGTAGCAAATGAGGATTGCCCGAACCATCGTGAGAACACCGGCAGCCCGTGCTTGTCGTGCATCACGGCGGGCACATGGGCGCGGGAATTACCAAAGTTGCGGCGCGCGAAGCTGTCACAGTAGGCCGGGTGACCGGACAGGCAGTTGGCGCACCGACGGCACGAGTCGTAGGACAGCACCACGTGATCGCCTACCGCTATGCCGTCTGTGTTGGCGCCGACGGTCTCCACAATCCCGGATCCCTCATGCCCGACCACCAGAGGGAGCGCGCTCTTGGAGTACGCGGCGCGGACTAGCAGGTCGGTGTGACAGTGGCCCACACCGACAATGCGCACCAGGATCTGCTCTGGCTCCGGGTCAGCCAGTGTCACATCTTCGATCTCGTAGCGGCCGGTGCGATCGCGTAGCACGGCGGCGGTAATCTGCATGTTGGTCACACGGATCCGGCGGTGCCCGGGCCCGCGGCGCGTCGAGATGTCGGGTCAGACACCGCGGGTCGCGGCCCCGTGCAGCACCGGACCGATGTCCACATACACTCGGTATTCGGAGATGAGGTCACCGCGCATCCGAAACACATTGCAGCACGGCAGAGTTACGCTCTGTCCGTCCAGGCGTCGGTAGGAAACGCTGAGCTGCACAACCCACACGTCGAAGTCTTCGACGGCATGCCAGAGGTCCAGTATTTCGTGACGCAGTCCGGAGATCGCCTGGCCGAACTCGTTGAACAAGGTGCGAAACGCGGCCTTGCCGCGAATCTCAGCGTGGTTGCCGAATTGGGTTGTGACGTCGTCGGTCATGTGCTTGACCATCCCGTCGAGATCACCGGCATCCATGGTCGCGAAGACGTCCATGAGCACCGCGCGCCGCATCGCAGGGATACCGGCCAGCGCTGTGGCCGTGTCGCGGGCGTCGGATGCCGGTGCGATTGGGTCGTTCATAGCGCCTCCACCGATGGTGAGGGGCGACCCGGCCGCGCCACAGGTGCCACCGACCCCGCTCGGGTTCGTTGGGGCGACGCTATTGAGGCCTGAGCGCGAAGTGCGCGCAGCGGCGTGGCCGTAGCAAGCGCACACACCGCTGCGGCGCTTGGCCCGGTCATCACCACGTCACTTCTCCTCGCTCAACGATCACCTGCATGCGCCGGGCATCGCCCGTTGGCCCCCGGCGCATCCGACGGTAGAAAACCCCTGCAGCGCATGCCATCCGCTTCACGCCGATCAACATCCATATCTGGCTGCACTCGCGCCGCGCCCTGTCGGACCGCCGCGCCGCGGCCTAGCCTCGACCTGTGAACCGACGTGACGCAGGGCTGGACGGCGGGCGGGGCCGCCTCGACGGCAGCCCTTTCCCTGGTCCGGTCGAAGTGCTCGACGCCGAGGGTATCCAGGCCCGCAGCGCTGAGCACCACACCCAGATCACCTGCGCCGGCTCCGGCCGCGGATGCGGGGGCGCGTTGAGCGGCAACGCTGCACCGCTACGGCCGGGCCCGGACGTTCACCAAGTCAGCCGGGGTCACACGTTGTGTACCGCGTTGGCGCACACCGTCGAAGTCCGCGGCGATCAGCCGGCGTATTCCGATCGTCTAGGTCCGGGCGGGCAGTTGCGAGCCTTGACCTGGCGACAATTCTGCGACACCACACGCACGGTGGCGGCGGGGTTGATCGCCCGCGGCGTTTCGGCCGGCGATCGCGTCGCCATTATGGCGTCCAACCGCATCGAGCACATCATCGCCGACGCGGCGGCGCTGCACGCCGGGGGCATACCGGTACCGATCTATCTGACGGCCGCACCCGAACAGATCGCCGCGATCGCCGCACAGTGCGCCCCGACGGTGTTGGTCGCCGAAACCGCCGATCAGCTCGCACAGTGGGAGCCGGCTTTGGCCCGCATGGATCGGCTCAAGCTGATCGTTAGCTTGGATGCCTCCGAGGAGGCTGGCAGCCAGAGTTGGCAGACGCTGGTCGATGCGGGCGCCAACTATCTTGGCGATCGCCCGCATCAGTGCGAATCACGGTGGCGGGCAGTGTCTCCCGACCAGGCGGCCACGGTGGTGTTCACGTCGGGAACTACCGGGGCCCCCAAGGGCGTGGTGCTCACGCACCGCAACGTGGTATATGAGGCCACCGCGCTGCGTGCCGCCAACGACCTGACCGACGCCGGCACATCGGTGTCCTACCTACCGTTTGCCCACATCGCCGAACGGATGTTGAGCATGTATCTGCCGTACGTGGCCGGGGGTCACGTACGGCTGCTCGCCGACGCATCCGAACTCGCCGAGACATTGCACGAGCTGCGTCCCACTCGGTTCTTCGGCGTGCCCCGGATCTGGGAGAAAATTCAAACCTGGGTCAGCGCGGGCGATGGCGCGGCTGACGAATTCACCACCGCCGAAGTGCACGCGGCGCTGGACACCGGCCGTCGTTACGTCACCTCGTGCCAAAGCGGTTCAGTCACCCCTGCCGGGCTGCTCGAGGAGTTCTCACGCGCGGATGCACAGATCCTGTCGGGCTTACGGTCGCGCGCGGGTCTGGACCGACTGGTATGGGCTGCCAGCGCCGCCGCGCCTATGCCAGAACAGACGTTGACGTTTTTTGCCGGGTTGGGAATCCGCGTCTACGACGCGTACGGAATGACCGAGACCTCCGGCACGGCCACCACCAACACCGAGGCGGCATACCGCCTCGGCAGCGTCGGGCTGCCGCTGCCCGGAGTGCGCGTCGACATCGCCGACGACGGCGAGATCTTGCTGCAAGGGCCGACGGTGTCGCCGGGATACTACGGGCAGATCGACGCCACGGTTGACCCGTCCACCAGCGGGCGGTGGCTACACACCGGCGATCTGGGGCGCCGCGACGCCGACGGGTTCCTCTACATCGTGGGTCGCAAGAAGGAGATGATCATCACCTCCTCGGGCAAGAACATCGCGCCCGCGGCGCTGGAAGAACTGTTGCTGGAATCCGAATTCATCACCAACGCAATCGTCTACGGCGATCGACGGCCCTATCTGGTGGCGCTGATTACCATCGACGCCGCCGCGGTGGGCGCCGAGATGGCTGGGGGATCCGCGGCGATGGACACCGACGATCTCACGGCCAACACCGAGGTGTTGACTCTGATCCAGCGTGCGGTCGACCGCGCCAACGCCCGCGTGTCGCGCCCCGAGCAGGTCAAGAAATTCGTACTGTTGCCCGAGCAGTGGACACCGCAGGGCGGGCAGCTCACGCCAACCCTTAAGCTTCGGCGCGAGGTGATCGCGGCCCGCCACAGCCGGCTGCTCGACGAGCTCTACGGCGGCCCCACACACGGGCGCATGGCATGAATTCCATTGGGCTGCTGGATAGGCCGCGGCTATTCATCGACGGGCAGTGGCGTGACACGACCGGACCGTCAAGCCCCGTGCTCGAGGCGGCCTCCGAACAACTTCTGGGCCGCGTGACGCTTGCCGAGGGCCCCGACGTGGACGCCGCGGTGCGCGCCGCCCGGCGGGCGCTCAGCGGCCCCTGGGGGTCGATCGACATGCAAGAGCGCTGCGCGCTGCTCGACCGGTTCGCCGACGCGCTCAGGTCCCGCGCACAGCAAACCGCCGAGCTGGTTAGCCGCGAGAACGGAATGCCCATCGCGTTGTCACGGGTGGCCAACGGGCTCAGTCCGGCAGCGATCTTCCGCTACTACTCGCGGCTGTTGCAGACACAGCCGGCGCGCGACGTGCGCGTCGGCAAAGCCGGTCGCCGCACGCTGGTGCAGCGCCACCCTGTGGGCGTGGTCGCGGCGATCACCCCGTGGAATTATCCGCAGGGGCTCGCCGCGATGAAATTGGCTCCGGCTCTGGCCACCGGTTGCACTGTTGTTCTCAAACCTGCGCCCGAAACCTCCTTGGACGCTTATATTTTCGCAGAGGCGGCGATGGAGGCAGAGCTGCCCGCGGGCGTGC
The DNA here is from genome assembly GCA_035511785.1 of Mycobacterium sp. Taxonomy (GTDB): domain Bacteria; phylum Actinomycetota; class Actinomycetes; order Mycobacteriales; family Mycobacteriaceae; genus Mycobacterium. The sequence continues at coordinate 185 of DATKEW010000019.1, read as the reverse complement.
TGAACATCGTGCCCGGAGGGCGCCAGACCGGTGCAGACTTAGTGGCGCACCCCGACGTGGACAAAGTCGCCTTCACCGGCTCGACGAACGCAGGACGCGAAATCGGGGCGGTGTGCGGCGGACTGTTACGGCCGGTCATCCTCGAACTCGGCGGGAAGTCCGCGGCGATCTTGACCTACGACGCG
>DATKEW010000018.1:0-3945 GCA_035511785.1 Mycobacterium sp. | reverse complement strand
TTAGCGTGTTCGGCCGTTGAGCGTGGTGATCAGGTCGCGGTTGGCGGCGCGGGCCGCGGCGAGTTCGTCGTCGCGGTCTTGGAGGTCTTGGCGGCCGTCGAGGAGTTGTTGTTCGAGTTCGGCGACGCGTTTCCGGAGGGTGCTGGTTTCGTCGGTGCGGGTGAGGCCGGCGTCGTGGAAGACCTGTTCACCGAGGACTTCGGACAGCCGCTCGGTGAGCTTGGCGTTCTGATGGCGCAGGCGTTCGTTGTGTTCACGGAGGTTGGCGAGGTCGGCCAGCAGCGTCCGGTGGCTGATGCCGGTGCTGGCCGGGTGCGGTTCGGGTTCGGCGGCGAGGGCGAGGATCTGGGAGCGCAGGTCGTGGTGGCGATACAGGAACGAGCGATCGACGCCCGCGGTCCGGGCGACCGCCGAGACGGTGATCTCTTGGCCGCCGGTGCGGAGTCGGTCGAGGGCATCGAGGACTTTGCGGCGTCGGCGATCGCTGTCGTTGCGCCGCGCCGCGATCAGAGGGTTCGTGGGTTCTGTTGTCACGCTGGGTCTTCCAAGTTCGGGTCGAGTGCCGGCGAGCGTGTGGTGGGCAGGCCGAGGTGCACGGTCTGGCGGGTGCCGCGCACGACCCGGACGGCTTCCTCGATCTGTCGGCGGTCGTTCTCGTCGAGCGCATCCAGGTCGTGTTCGACGCGGCGGATCAGCTCTCGCAGCCGCGTGATTTCGGCGTCGGAGGGCATCGCCTCGGTGCGGGCCCAGTCGTCGAGTTCGGTGGCGGCCCCGATCCGTTCGCGGTCACGCAGCAGCGTGTCGAGGTAGTCCCGCAACTCCGGTAGGTACGACGGATCCGAGCGGAAGTGACTGCAGCCCAGGCACCGGAATCGGAACGGGCAGGCCCCGCCGCCGGCCTGCACGTTGGACGGTTCGGTGCAGATGCCGAACGGGACCGCGACCTGACCGACCGCCAGCCGTTGGTGTTCGCTTTCCAACAACACCCGCGCCTGGCTCCACACGTGTTCCCCGCGGGCGTTGAACTGCACGGCGGCAAGGGAATCCACAGCCTTGCGTACCCGTATGGCACTTACGGAGTAGTAGCCCTGAGTAGTGGCGACTGAACGATGGCCCATCAGCTCTCGCAGCACGTCGACCGGCGTGCCGGCGTCCGCGTGCCGTTGGGCGTAGCTATGCCGGTAGGCGTAGAGAAAGACGGCGGACTTGTCGAACTCTGTTTGGTCGGGGTGCTGCAGCGGCGCCAAACTATCGACCCAGTCGCGATGAGCGCGGGCCACCGCGTTATCAGAGAGGGACTGGGTGCCGTGGGGATTGCGATACACCCTGGGCAGCAGTACCAGATCGGCCAGCGCCGTGTCCGGGAAGCGTTGCCGCACACGCTGTTTGTGTTCAACGATCAGCGCAGCGGTAGCGTCGCTGATCGCCAGACGCCGCCCGGCGCGATTGTTCTTGAAGTCGGTGAAAATCAACGCGTACTTGCCGTCGTGGTCCTGCTCGACACAATCCCACGGCAGTTTGCAGATCTCGGTTGGGCGGCGTCCGGTGTCGATCAGCAGCCGGACAGCGACACTGACATCGCGGCCGGCCGCGGCTTCCAAGTCGTCCAGTGCAGCGACAAGGGATGTGAGTACGGAATCGGGTAATGCTCGACCAGGCCCGTCCTCTTTGGGCACTGGCGGCAGGTCGCTTCGCCGGAACGTGAACTCAGGACTGAGACCGCCCATCGGCCGGTCTGGCCGAGTCAGACCGATCGCCCGGCATTCTCTGAGCACGAGCCCCGCGTGCTGGGCAATCTTGCGGCGACGGTGGGCGGAGATGACGCCGGTCGTTTCTTGATGTTTGAGCCGGTTGAGGAACGCCACAATGTCGGCGCGGCCCAACACGGCAACGTTCATGCCCTCGTCGGCCCGATGCAGGCGCAGGCTGTTCCCCAGCTCGCCAACACTATTGACGTGATCACGCAGACCACTGATGACATTGGGACCCCGCCGCACCGGCAGTTCCTCAAGGACCCAGTGTTTGGCCGCGGTGCGCAGCCAGGGCTGGGCTATCACGGTGAAGTCCATGCGTTTGCGGCCGTGCCCGAACACCGCCATGTCCCAAATGTCTTTGTGCTGCTCGGCCTCTGGAGTCGACCGCGATACCGCTGACTGCAATTCCTGCACCATCGGTCGGACATGCTTGGGCAGCTGTTCGATATCGAAACCGACGATGGTCCCAGCATCGGCGGTGCGCAGACGGCCGACGAACAGGCGCAGTTGGTAGAGGTAGGTGATCACGCTGCGTCGGCATCGTTGCTGCAGGCCGAACAGAATCTCGGCCTGCACCTGCGACGTCAGTCCGCGCAGCGCGACCTCATGACCGCCGAGGATCGGAGAAGCAGTCTCACACCACGCCTCGAAATCGACACCAAGTCCTTTGCGGCGCTGATCCCACCACCGTGCATAATGCGATCCGCACAGCCCACTGCGATATCTCGCCTGACGGTCGCACATTGGGACCGAACAGGCGCCCAATCCCGGCAGCGCTCGAGCGGCCGGATGGTTCACGAATTCGATCGGCGAAAGATTCAGCCGCTTGCGGTGCTCGTCGTGGGCCGGGCACAGCGTCATGCGGTTGTTCCGACACGGGCGCGAACACCCACGGACAACGCAGTTCACCTCGCCCCGCTGCACCTTGCGCACCTGTCGCAGGCTGAGGAACTCCTGGACAGACATCCCGGAGATGCGGTAGGCGCCGCCGCAGGTCGTGCACAGACCGTCCGGCGGCTCCGGTTGGCATCGGCAACCCTGCACGCGGCATCGCCGCAACCCCAACAGGGGATGATCCGGCTGCGGCGCAAGCGTTTCCGTCTGCGGATCCCACCCGGCGTTGGTGAGGAACTCCGGGTCTAGCCGTGACCACGGGTCATCGACCAGCCGCTCCGATCGTGAGTCGCTGACCGCCGTCAACACCACGGTCACTGGTGACCGCCCAACGTCAGCGTCAACGCGGTCACTCGGTCGACAGCGGCACGCAGCCTCTGCTCGCACGGATGCAGATAGACCTGTGTCGAGCCGACATGTGCGTGGCCGAGCAACTCCTGAGCTTCATCCAACGCGCCTCCCGCGTCTAACACGTTGGAGGCGAATCCGTGTCGCAGCTGGTGCGGATGCACCGAGCGAGACAACCCTGCTCGCCGTGACAGCCCCGTCAGCAACTCGTTGACCGCACCCGGCCGCATCGGCGCCCCCAGTGGCGGGTGGAACAGGTTGACCAGGACGAAATCGCAGTCACGAGCCTGGCGACACCGGTCGCGTTCGAATACGTATGTGTCATAGGCGAGTACCACCAGATCATCGACCGGAACCGCCCTGGATCGGCGGGACTTCGCCCACGCACCGTTCCCGTTCGCCCGGCGCCGCACATGCAGATGCGCTCCGATCACCGCGCAGCCCAGACCCGACGCATCGGCGACGAAATGCATGTCCTCGCGTCGTAGCCCGCACACCTCGCCACGCCGCAACCCCGCCCGCGACATCGCGATCACGATGAACCGGTCACGAGCCGACCGACAAGCGCCCAGCAACGCCAACACCTCGTCGTCCGAGGCACGATCGACTCGAATCTCCGGTTCCGACAAGCGGTGTCGAGGACGCGCCACATAGTTCAACCTGGTGTCCTCGCCGCGGGCCTCGACCGGCAGATGTCGGTCGTCGCTAATCTCGAACAGCATCGCCAGCACCTCCTCCGGCGCATTACCGACCGCAACGCTGTGCCGAAGGAATCCCCGAACCGCAGCCAGGATCCGGTTGATTCGGCCCGGGCTGCGCACTGCAGGCAATCCAGGACCGGCAGGCAGCGCGTCCAAGTCGCTCGGGGTGTGCTTGAGCCAAGTCACGAACATGCCCAGCCGTTGTGCTGCAGTCCGCCAATCCCGCTCCGACCGCTCGCACCACCGCA
>DATKEW010000017.1:0-9592 GCA_035511785.1 Mycobacterium sp. | reverse complement strand
AGAACATGAGCACACCGTGAAGTCCCGATGACAATGCGTCATAGCTAAACCCGAGGCGCGGCCCACGACTGTCGCCTCATAGACAGGAGATGTAGTGGCAGGTAAGGCCCGCGTACACGAGTTGGCTAAGGAACTCGGTGTCACCAGCAAGGAAGTTCTCGCCCGGCTGAATGAACAGGGCGAATTCGTCAAATCCGCGTCATCGACCGTAGAGGCGCCGGTCGCTCGCCGGCTGCGTGAATCCTTTGGAGGGGGCAAGCCGGCCCCGGAAAAGGCCACCGCTAAGGCCGCGCCCAAGGGTCCCGACAAGTCGCTGGACAAGGCCCTCGACAAGGCGATCGACAAGTCCGCCGGCAATGGCGAGGCGACCGGCGCGCCTGCCAAGCGTGCTGACGCCGGCGATGCGGCCGCCGTCGCCCAGGGCTCTCCGGCGGCGACGGCAGAAGCGCCGGCGCCCCAGGCGCCCGCTCGGCCGCCGGCTACCCGGCAGCCGGGAGCGCCGACCCCCGGACAGCCGCCCAGCCAACCGGCGCCCCATCCCGGGATGACGCCGGGCCCGCGCCCCGGTCCGATGCCCAAGCCGGGCGTCCGTACCCCGCGTGTCGGCAACAACCCGTTCTCGTCGGCGCAACCGGTCGACCGGCCCATCCCTCGTCCGCCCGCGCCGCGCCCCGGCGCGGCCAGGCCCGGGGCACCGCGCCCGGGTGCGTCGCCGGGCAGCATGCCGCCCCGTCCCGGCGGTGCCGGTGGGCAGGGCCGCCCGGCCCGTTCCGGTACACCCCGGCCCGGGGGTGGCCGGCCCGGTGGGCCCGGCGGCGGCCGCTCCGACGCCGGTGGCGGTAACTACCGCGGCGGCGGCGGAGGCGGAGTAGGTGCCGCACCCGGCGGGTTCCGGGGCCGCCCCGGTGGCGGTGGCCCCGGCGGTGGTGGCGGCCGTCCCGGACAGCGCGGTGGCGCCGCCGGCGCGTTCGGCCGTCCCGGCGGTGCACCCCGGCGGGGTCGCAAGTCCAAGCGGCAGAAGCGCCAGGAATACGACTCGATGCAGGCGCCCGTCGTCGGCGGCGTGCGGTTACCGCACGGCAATGGCGAGACGATCCGATTGGCACGCGGAGCATCCCTGTCTGACTTCGCCGAAAAGATCGACGCCAATCCAGCCGCGCTGGTGCAGGCGTTGTTCAATCTCGGCGAGATGGTGACGGCCACCCAGTCGGTCGGCGACGAGACGCTCGAGCTGCTGGGCAGCGAGATGAACTACAACGTCCAGGTCGTCAGCCCGGAGGACGAAGACCGCGAGCTGCTGGAGTCGTTCGACCTGACCTACGGCGAAGACGAGGGCACCGAGGAAGACCTTCAGGTCCGTCCGCCGGTCGTGACCGTGATGGGTCACGTCGACCACGGTAAAACCCGACTGCTGGATACCATCCGCAAGGCCAACGTCCGCGAGGCCGAGGCCGGCGGCATCACCCAGCACATCGGCGCCTACCAGGTCTCCATCGACCTCGATGGGACCGAGCGGCTGATCACCTTCATCGACACCCCGGGCCACGAGGCGTTCACCGCCATGCGTGCCCGCGGCGCCAAGGCCACCGACATCGCCATCCTGGTGGTCGCCGCCGACGACGGCGTGATGCCGCAGACGGTGGAAGCCATCAACCACGCGCAGGCCGCCGATGTGCCGATCGTGGTTGCGGTGAACAAGATCGACAAGGAGGGCGCCGACCCGGCCAAGATTCGTGGCCAGCTCACCGAATTCGGTTTGATACCAGAGGAATTCGGCGGCGACACGATGTTCGTGGACATCTCGGCCAAGCAGGGCACCAACATCGAGGCGCTGGAAGAGGCGGTGCTGCTGACCGCCGACGCCGCGCTGGATCTGCGGGCCAACCCCGACATGGAGGCCCAAGGTGTGGCGATCGAGGCGCACCTGGACCGCGGTCGCGGCCCGGTCGCCACCGTGCTGGTGCAGCGCGGCTCGCTGCATGTCGGCGACTCCGTGGTGGCCGGCGACGCTTACGGCCGGGTCCGCCGCATGGTCGACGAATTCGGCGAGGACATCGAGGAGGCGCTGCCGTCGCGCCCGGTGCAGGTCATCGGCTTCACGTCGGTACCCGGCGCCGGTGACAACTTCCTGGTCGTCGACGAAGACCGCATCGCCCGCCAGATCGCGGACCGGCGCAGCGCGCGCAAACGCAACGCCATGGCGGCGCGTTCGCGCAAGCGGATCAGCCTGGAGGACCTGGACTCGGCGCTGAAGGAAACCAGTCAGCTGAACCTGATCCTCAAGGGCGACAACGCCGGTACCGTCGAGGCGCTGGAAGAGGCCCTGCTGGGAATACAGGTCGACGACGAGGTGGAACTGCGCGTCATCGACCGCGGCGTCGGGGGCGTCACCGAGACCAACGTCAACCTGGCGTCGGCCTCGGACGCGATCATCATCGGCTTCAACGTGCGCGCCGAAGGTAAGGCCACCGAGCTGGCCAACCGCGAAGGGGTCGAGATCCGCTATTACTCGGTCATCTACCAGGCGATCGACGAGATCGAAAAGGCCCTCCGCGGCATGCTCAAGCCGATCTACGAGGAGAACCAGCTGGGTCGTGCCGAGATCCGCGCGCTGTTCCGTTCCTCGAAGGTCGGCGTCATCGCCGGCTGCCTGATCACCTCCGGCGTGATGCGCCGCAACGCCAAGGCCCGGTTGTTGCGAGACAACATCGTCGTCGCCGACAACCTCTCGGTGACCTCGCTGCGACGGGAAAAGGACGATGTGACCGAGGTCCGCGAGGGCTACGAGTGCGGTATGACGCTGGGCTATTCCGACATCAAGGAGGGCGACGTCATCGAGTCCTACGAGCTGGTGCAGAAGGAGCGCGCCTGATGGCCGATGCCGCTCGGGCGCGCCGGTTGGCCAAACGGATCAACACCATCGTCGCCTCGGCGATCGAGTTCGAGATCAAGGATCCGGGGCTGGACGGGGTGACCATCGTCGACACGAAGGTGACCGCCGACCTGCACGATGCGACGGTGTTCTATACGGTGATCGGACGCACACTGGACGACGAACCGGATTACGACGCGGCCGCGGCCGCGCTGGAACGGGCCAAGGGTGCGCTGCGGACCAAGGTGGGGGCCGGCACGGGTGTGCGCTTCACTCCCACTCTGACGTTCAGCCGGGACACCACGTCCGACAGCGTGCGCCGGATGGACGAATTGTTGGCCCGTGCTCGCGCCGCCGACGCCGATGTGGCGCGGGTTCGAGTCGGCGCCAAGCCCGCCGGGGAGGCGGATCCATACCGTGACAGCGGGTCGGCAACGGCGCCGGCGTCGGGGGCACTTGACGGGCTCGACGCTAAGGACACCGGTGACGACGACCAACACGAAAACTGAGCTGGCCGGTGCCCCGTTGCCGGGGCCACGCGTCGACGCCCTCGGCGCCGCCGAGTTGCTGTCGGTGGCGTCGACTATCGCGGTGATCTGCCACGTCCATCCCGACGCCGACACCGTCGGCGCCGGACTGGCGCTGGCTACAGTCCTCGACAAGTGCGACAAGCAGGTCGAGGTCAGTTTCGCCGCACCCGAGACGTTGCCGGAGTCGCTGCGGTCGCTGCCCGGCTGCGACTTGCTGGTCAGCCCCGACGCGATGCGCCGCGACGTCGATTTGGTTGTGACCGTTGACGTTCCGAGCGCCAAGCGGCTCGGGAGCTTGATTGACCTGGCCAGTCCGGGACGGCAGTTGCTGGTGATCGATCACCACGCCTCCAACGAGATGTTCGGTACCGCGAACTTCGTCGAGCCGTCGGCGGACTCCACCACGCTGCTGGTCGCCGAACTTCTCGACGCGTGGGGCAAGCCGATCGATACCGACGTCGCGCACTGCATCTACGCCGGGCTGACGACCGACACCGGGTCGTTCCGTTGGGCCAGCGCCCGGGCCCACCGGCTCGCGGCCCGGTTGCTGGACGCCGGCGTGAACAACGCCGCGATCAGCCGAGCACTGATGGACACCCATCCGTTCGCGTGGCTGCCGATGTTGTCGCGGGTGCTGGGTTCTGCGAAATTGCTGCCCGACGCCGTGGGTGGTCGCGGTCTGGTCTACGCGATCGTCGACAACCGGGAATGGGTCAATTCGCGTCCGGAGGAAGTCGAGAGCATCGTCGATATCGTGCGCACCACGCAGCAGGCCGAGGTGGCCGCGGTGTTCAAGGAGGTCGACCCGCAACGATGGTCGGTGTCGATGCGGGCCAAGGCCGACGTGGATTTGGCGGCGGTCGCGGCGGCGTTCGGTGGTGGTGGCCACCGGCTGGCGGCCGGCTATTCGACCACCGGCTCGATCGATGACGCGGTGGCGTCGTTGCGCATCGCGCTGGGCTGACCGCCCAGGGCTTCACTGCACCTGGGAGCGTCCGCGTTGCAGCACGGCCTCGCGGTTGGCGGCGATGTCGTCGCCGCTGGTCCGGAATTGCCTGGCCGCCATCGCTTCCAGCCACAGCCCCGCACTGGTCTGCGACTCGTCGATCCGGTGATAGGACGCCAGCAACGCCCGTACCGCGTTCTGGTTGTTCCCGACGATGGTCGCCGCCACCTGCCGGGCGGTGGCCAGCAGCCGGTCGTGCGGCACCACCTCGGTCACCAGCCCGGACCGCAGCGCGTCGGCGGCCGACACGTAGTCCCCGGTCAGGCTCATCCGCCTGGCCAGGCCAACGCCCACCTTCTGCGGTAGCCGCACGCTCAGCCCCCAGGTGGGCAGCAGCCCCACTCGCGCGTGGGTGTCGGCGAAGCGCGCCTGCTCCGACGCGATCACGATGTCGCAGTACAGGACCAGCTCCAGCCCCCCGGTGACCGCGGCGCCGTTGATGGCGCCGATCACGGGCTTGGTCATCGCCGGCCATCGCGGCGAGATATCCGGAAGCGCGGACTGACCGCCCAGCTCTTTGAGGTCCAGGCCGGCGCAGAACACGGGATCGGTGCCGGTGAGGATGACGACGTCGACTTCGTCGTCGGCCTCGGCGTCGGTCAGGGCACCGAAAAACCGGTCCCGCAACGCCGAGGACAGGGCATTGCGAGATTGGGGCCGGTTGAGGGTCAGCGTGCGCACCCGCTCGTCGGTGTCGATCAGCAGGATGTCGTCGGTCATGAGTGCAACCGTAGCCAGTCGCGGAGGTGCCAGGACGCGCCGCCCCGGGTCCGCGCATATCGTTGAGGCATGTGCCGGAACATCACCGAACTGCGCGGTCTGCAGCCAGCGGCCACGGCCGAGGAGATCGCGGCGGCCGCGCGTCAGTATGTGCGCAAGGTCAGCGGCATCACGGACCCGTCGGCGGCCAACACCGAGGCGTTCGAGGCGGCGGTTGCCGAGGTCACCGAGACGACGGCACGGCTGCTGGCGGCCCTGCCGCCGCGGCGCCAGCCGCCCAAGACCGTCCCTCCGCTGCGGCGGCCCGAGGTGCTGGCCAGGCTGGCCGGCGCGAAATGACGCTGACCGCAACCGTACCCGCGCTCAAGGAGTGGAGCGCGGTCGTGCATGCGCTGCTGGACGGCCGCCAGCGCGTGCTGCTGCGCAAGGGCGGCATCAAAGAGAAGCGGTTCGAGGTAGCGGCCCACGAGTTCCTGCTATTTCCGACGGTCGCGCACAGCCACGCGCAGCGCGTCCGCCCCGAGCATCGCGACTTGCTCCAATCGGCAGCCGCCGACAGCACCGAGGAGCACGTGCTGGTGCGGGCCGCCGCGAAAGTCATTGCCGCGCAAGAGGTTAACCGGCCCGACGGTTTGGCGGCGATCGAGGATCTGCACATCTGGACGCCCTCGTCGATACGCGCCGATCGGCTCGACTTCCGCCCCAAGCACAAACTGGCCGTGTTGGTGGTGTCGGTGACTCCCTTGGCCGAACCGGTGCAAATCACCCGCACCCCCGAATACGCGGGCTGCAAGAGCTGGGTGCAGCTGCCGGTGCGGCCGAAATTGGCGGCGCCGGTCTATGACGACGCTGCGCTAGCCGAGGTCGCTGTCCGAGTGCGTGACGCCGTCGGCTGACAGGTCGAGCGGGCCGACAGGAAGCAGTAGTCGGGAGCGTCCGTAGCGCACGGTATGGGTGGCCGGCTTCGACTGCCGGCCCGTCAACACCGGTTCTTCGGTGCCGAGATTGCGCGCATAGCGGGGGAACCAGCTGCCGGCGATCAGAAGGCGGATGCGTGAGCCGGCCCTGAAACGGTGGGCAATCCCGTCGAGTTCGATGTTGACGGTCTTTGTGGCGGCACCCAGCCGTCGGTAGCCGTCGCTGACATTTCGGGAGCGGCCTTTGGCATCGACTTCGCTCACCCGGACGAACAGGTCGACGTGCGGATTGTCCGAGGCGTGTGCCAGCTCGACGACCGGGTTCCCGTACACGCACAGATCCCGGGTGAGGGTAGCGCTGGTGAAGGCAAGCACATCGTCGCGCAATGCGAGCCGGCTGTCGTCGCGGTAGCCGCCGTGCAGGGACAGCAGTGGGCCGCCGGTGGTGGGTGTCGGGTTGGAGGGGTCATAGCGAAATGTCGCCGGTGCCATCCGAGTCAGGCCGGTTGGCGCAGTCTCGTCCAGATAGCGGCCGGGTCGTAGATACAGCGCGCGCTCGGTAGTGGTGGGTGGCCAGTCGGGCAGGTTGCGCCAGCCCTGGCCGGTGACGTAGACGCGGACCAGACTTGGACGCCGCACGGCCGGTCCGTCACCCAAGTAGGTGGCGAGCCACTCCAGTGATTCCCGGGCGCAGGTAGCCAATCCTTTGCTGAGCATGTGGGTGTGCGTCCACGGGCCGACCGTCAACGCAACGTCGACGCCCCGGCGCCGCAGATGCCCGTACTGCTGCAACGTCTGCTTCAGGAAGATGTCTTGCCAGCCGCCCAGCAGCAGCACCGGCACCTGCACCCGATCCAGCGCTTCGCTGACCCGCAGCGCATTCCAGAACGGATCGCCGGAATCGGAATGCTCGATCCACGATTCGAACCAGGGCGCGCCGGTGCCCAGCAGCGTCCGCGCCGCTGCACCCATCGGCACTGCACCAATAACCTTGGCGATCTTCCGGGGGCCCAGCAGTCCGGGGCTTCCGGTCGTGATGCGCCTGGAGTCCTCTTGGTGGGACATCAGATCGCACCAGGCCAGGAAGTCGTTGACTGCGAACGAGCCGGTACCCCACACCGACGCGAAGAAATCGTGCGGACCCGCAGTGATCACCGCCGCGGCCAGCTCCGGCGGCGGATCCCGCAACAGCGCCCACTGGGTGAACCCCAGATACGACAGCCCGATAGTGGCGAACCGACCGGTGAACCAGGGCTGCTCACGTAGCCATACGACCGTGTCGGCGCCGTCCGCGGCCTCGTTCACCATCGGTTCGAACACCCCGGCCGACCCGAACGTCCCGCGTACGCTCTGCAGCACGACGTGGTAGCCGCGGGCGGCATACAGCCTGGCAAATACCAGCGCGAACGGAAATCCACGCCCGTAGGGCCCGCGGACCAGCAGGGTGCCGGCTGGACTGGAAGTCGTCGGTGCGTAGTGGTCGGCCAGCAGGCCGACCCCGTCGCGCATCGGGACTTCGACCCGATTCACGGTGTAGTCGGTGGTCGCCGGTGGCAGACCCAACATTCGGCCGAGAGCGTTGCCGCTGGCGCGTCTCAGGGTGCCCAGCTTGGGCTCGGCGGGCCGGGTGGATGTCGTACTCACGACCATCAGGTTAAGGGTGCGCGGCTGGTCTCGATCACTCGACTCGCGGACCCACGCCGAACGGCCCGCAAGCCGACCGTGGCCGGTCTGGCAGTTTCCGAAAGGTCAAGCAGCGCAAGGTTTCAAGTCTGCCGTTTAGGGTAGGGTTGGTCATATGCCGCACGTCGACCGGCGCACCCTGCTGTGGGCGATCGCGGCTGGTGTGGTCGCGGCGATAAGCCGCGCACCGTCCAGCGGCGCCGTGCCCATCAGGTGGAAGATTCCGGAGGGCCGGATTCCCCCGCCCGCCGGTGTGCTTGCCCGGCTGCCCGGCGACGGCAACCAATTGGCGCTCACCGTGGACGACGGTGCCAGCGTGCCGGTGGTCGGTGCGTTCGCGCAGTTCTGCCGGGACACCGGCACCCGGCTGACGTTCTTCGTCAACGGCGCCAACCCGTCCTGGTCGGTCAACGCGGCCGCGCTGCGGCCCCTGGTCGACTCGGGACAGGTGCAGATGGCCAACCACACCTGGTCGCACCCGTACCTGAACCGCATGAAGCTGACCGCGGTGGACGATCAGATCCGCCGCAACGCTGATTTCCTGCGCAACACCTACGGCACGGACGGCGCGCCGTTCTTCCGTCCGCCCTACGGCGTGCACAACGCCGACATCGACCGGGTGGCCGCCGACCAGGGGTACACCACGGTCACCCTGTGGAGCGGCAGCGTCGGCGATTCGGCACCGGAGAACGAAGCCGCGCTGGTCGCCAATGCCGCGAAAGCGTTTCAGCCACAACAGATCGTGCTCACCCACGCCAATCTGCCCACCATCACCCACTGCTATGGCCAGCTGACCAATCTCATCGCCAGCCGCAACCTGCAAACCGTCACCCTCAACGACGTGTTCGGCTGACCGTCGGGCTAGAACTTGTAGTAAGACGCGAGGTCGTTGGCCCGCTGCAGGTTGTTGGACGGGCAGTCGACCTCAGGGTTGGAGTAGACCGTCGAGTAGTCCAGCGCCTGCTGCGGTACCCCGTAGCTGGTCTTGAACGCCACCATGCAGGAGAAGTACCAGTAGCTGTTGTGATACGTCGGCTTCAGGACCCAGTAGCCGGCGGCGCGGTGCCCCTGGATCGTGGTCTCCAGGGCGTCGGGCGGCAGCGACTCTTCGTACTTGCGCCAGATGATGGGCTCGACGGCGACCTGATAGTTACCCGCGTCGAAGTGGCAGCGCAGCCCGTCTTCGTGTTCGGGCGGTGAGAACGCCAATCCGAGCCGCTGCACCACGTCGAACGGGATGTCCTCGCACGCGTCGAACGGGCGCGGGTCGGTGGTCGCCACGATCGGGCTCTTCATCGTGGTCTCCATCGGCGCCGCGGTCGATCGCAGCTCCACGCTCTTGACCGCGGTTGGCGCGGCCGGAATGCGCTGCCAGCCCACGGTGGCCCCTGAGACCGCTGCGATCAGCGCAGCAACCGCCCCGACCAGACGCACACGGGTGAACACGACACTTCCTGACGTCGCGGCGATCCCTTGCCGGAGTGTACAAGTCGGGTCAGCACCGTCACACCGAAACGAGAACATGTTCTAATCCTCGCAAGCAAGAGCCTGGCCGAAACCGGCTTATCAGACCGGGTCGTTAGGCTATTTAGTCGTGGCTTGGCAAAAGGCGGGTCAGGGGTCGACCAACGGGGGACAGCCGACGCTGTGGGCGGTTTCCGACCTGCACACGGGTCACCTCGGTAACAAGCCCGTCACCGAATCGCTGCACCCGTCGTCGCCGGACGATTGGCTGATCGTGGCCGGCGACGTCGCCGAACGCACCGACGACATTCGTTGGGCGCTTGACCTGCTGCGACGGCGGTTCGCCAAGGTGATCTGGGTGCCGGGCAACCACGAGCTGTGGACCACCAACCGGGATCCC
>DATKEW010000016.1:0-31432 GCA_035511785.1 Mycobacterium sp. | reverse complement strand
GGGTGGGAAATGAGCGCCTATCAGACCGTCGTGGTCGGCACCGATGGCTCTTACACGTCGATGCGTGCGGTGGAACGCGCAGCCGCGATCGCTGCGGATCACGGCGCGAAATTGATCGTCGCGACGGCGTATCAACACGCCCCCGAGGTCCGCGGTGGCTGGGGCGTGGCGCCGGGGAGCGACCACGGCGCGGACTACCGGATGGTGGGCGACACCCCCATCCGCGCGATCCTGCGGGACGCCAGCGAGCGGGCGTACAAAGCCGGGGCCGAGAACGTGGTGAAGAAGTCGATCGTCGGCACTCCGGTCGACGCGCTGGTGCACCTGGCCGAGGAGGTCCATGCCGACCTCCTGGTCGTCGGCAACGTCGGGCTCAGCAAGGTCGCCGGGCGGCTGCTGGGAGCAGTCCCATCCGAAGTCTCCCGCAGGGCCAAGACCGACGTGCTGATCGTCCACACTACCGACTGAGGCATCGTTAAGAATCTTTCGGCGTCGGACCACAACCTGTATCTCAGACTAATTGCCGCGGGCACAGTGATCTGGACCTCGCCGACCGGTCACCGCTACACCACGAAACCCTATGGCGCTCTTCTCTTTCCGGCGCTGGGCGTCCCGACAGGCACGCTGGTGTTGCCCACCAACGTGCCACCGCCCGCCGAGAACCGCGAACTCATGATGCCGGTCCGACGACGAACTCGGGCCGAGGACCGCGCCGCCCGCGTCAGCTGGGAGCGCGGTATCAACGAAGCCCGAATGGCGGCCGATCCACCGCCCTTTTAGAACGGCCACGCGCCCGCGTTTGTTTTGTACTTCCCGTTGAGTTGACTGCAGAAGTCGTCAGCAGTGCCGGCGAGCAAGATGTAATAGGCCTCGCCGCCCCGACTTTCGAAGGAGTTCGGGGTGGTCCAGCCGTTGTCGCACATCGACGTCTCTCCGCCGGCCGTTGGCCTGCGCCAGTTGGTTTTGGCGCAACCCGCGAGGGCGTCGACGTTCGGGACCGTGCTCTTGGAGGCGACCAACATCGCGCCTCCCCATTGGCCGTCGTTTCGTCGGTAGGCACGCGCCCCGAATCCGGCGTTGTTGGTCTGGCATGCCAACGCCCGGCGCAACAGCCCGAAGGGTGCCGCAAGCTGAGGGTTAGCCACCGCGGCGGCAGCCGTGATGAACTGAGCCGCGTCCGAGCCGTCGACCTCTTGGACATTCGGATTGCCAAGGCCGGTCAACTGCTGCGCGATCCCGGCATTGTTACCGCCACCGATGATCGGCCCGCCCCCGCCGGATGTCATCGGGGGCAGCGTGACACTGGGATCGGCACCCGCCGCGGGCGTCCCGACCAAAGCACTCAGCGACAGCGCACAGGCCGCGATGCTTCCGGCAATCCGAACCATGAGTACACAGACTATCGCCCCGGCAGCTTGGTTGGGGCGACCAGGAGGTGCGAATACTGCGCACGGCGGCCTTCCGAGATCAACGAGCTGAGCACGTGGCGGGTCTGCAGTCGGATGTATTCGTCGACGGTGTAGATCGGCCCGAAGTGCCAGTGCTTGAGCGCCCAACCGTGTGCGATCAGCATGATGTCGAAAACGGTGAGGTCGACATCGACGTCGCGGAATACGCCAGCGGAGATACCGGCCTCGATCGCCGCGTGCAGCGGTGCGGCAGTGGCGATTTCGAGCTCCTTGATCTGGGTGCGACCGCCGGGCCCCAGTGTCCGGCTCTCCCGGTAGGTCAGCACCACGCCGTCGAGGTTGTCGTCGACGATCTGGATGTAGCGACGGATCCCGGCAGCCAACTGCTCGACCACATCGTCACCGGCGGCGTCCATCACCGGCGCCAGTTGGTCGCGGAACACATCCAGGATGCGCACGATCGTCGCGAGCAGGAGGTCTTCCTTGCCGCCAAAGTATTTGTAGAGCAAGCCGACACTGACATGGGCCTCGGTGGCCAGGTCCTGCATGGACATCTGGTGGAATCCGGTCCTGCCCATGACTTTGACCGCGGCATCGAGCACCTGGCGGCGCCGCGAACTGGTCCGCGCCGCGCGAACCGCCTCCTCGACGGGAAGGTCACCATGGTCGACGGCCATCGGGCACTCCTGTCAGTGGAAGGCGTCGGTACCGGTGAAAGCCTGGCCGAGGACCAGCTGGTGCATCTCGGGTGTGCCCTCGTACGTGAGCACGGACTCCAGGTTGACCATGTGCCGGATGACGGGGTATTCCAGCGATATCCCGTTGCCGCCCAATATCGTTCGAGCGGTACGGCAGATTTTGATGGCCTCGCGGGTGTTGTTGAGCTTACCGAAGCTGACCTGCTCCGGCCGCAGCCCGACGCTGTCCTTGAGGCGGCCGAGGTGTAGCGACAGCAACTGGCCCTTGTGCAGTTCGACCGCCATATCGACGAGTTTTGCCTGGGTCAACTGGAATCCGGCGATCGGACGGCCGAATTGAGTGCGCTGTGTGGCATAGTCCAGCGCGGATTGCCAGGCCGTCCGGGCCGCTCCCATTGATCCCCAGATGATTCCGTAGCGCGCCTCGGACAGGCAGGACAGCGGCCCCCGAAGCCCCTTCGCATCGGGCAGCGTCGAGTCGGCGGGCAGCCGTACGTCGTCGAGGACCAGCTCGCTGGTGATCGATGCCCGCAGCGACAGCTTGTGGTGGATGGTGTTGGCGGTGAACCCCGGAGTGTTGGTGGGCACGATGAATCCGCGGATCCCGTCGTCGGTGTTGGCCCACACGATCGCGACGTCGGCGACCGAGCCGTTGGTGATCCACAGCTTGCGGCCGTCGATCACCCAGTCCGAACCGTCGCGCCGTGCCCGGGTTTTCATCGCGGCGGGATCGGACCCGACGTCGGGTTCGGTGAGCCCGAAGCAGCCGAGCAGCTCGCCGGCGGCCATGCCGGGCAGCCACTGCTGCTTTTGTTCTTCGGAGCCGAAGTTCCAGATCGCGAACATCGCCAGCGACCCCTGCACCGAGACCATCGACCGAATGCCGGAGTCGGCGGCCTCCAGTTCCACACAGGCCAGGCCATAGTGCACGGCGGAGGCCCCGCCGCATCCGTAGCCGTGCAAATGCATGCCGAGCAGTCCGAGCTGACCGAACTGCTTGGCGAGCTGGCGGACCGGAAGGTCGCCGATCTCGAACCACTCCGCGATGTAGGGGGTGACGTGCTCGGCGCAGAACTTTCTGACCGTGTCGCGCACCGCCATCTCGTCGCTGGACAGGGACGCGTCGAGGCCGAGCGGGTCGAATCGGTCGAAGGCGGGTGGCGCTTGTGTGTTCATAGGAATCAGCCTGCCATCGTTAGGCCGCCGCTGACGCTGATCACCTGTCCGGTGATGAACGACGCGGCATCGGACGCGAAGAACAGTACCGGTGCGGCGACCTCCTCCGGCCGGCCCAGACGGCGGAACGGGATCGCTTTGACCAGAGCCTCTTTCAGCTTTTCGGGCTGCGCGTGGAACAGCGGCGTGTCGGTCGGGCCAGGGCACACGCAATTAACCGTGATCTGGTGGCGGGCCATCTCCCGGGCCAGCGACTTGGTCAGCGCGATGACGCCGCCTTTGGCGCCGGCGTAGATGGATTCACCCGCGCTGCCGACCCGGCCTGCGTCACTGGCCAGGTTGACGACGCGTCCGCCGGCGTGCGTCTCGATCATTCCCGGCAGGAACGCAGCGCAGACATGCACCGGACCCAGGTAGTTGATCGCCACGACTTTGGCCGCGAACTCTGGTGTGGCATTGAGGAATTGGTCGGTGCGGTCCCAACCGGCGGCGTTGACGACGATGTTGGGCACGCCTACCTCGGCGTATGTCCGATCGCGCAAGGCGCCGACTTGGGCGGGGTCGGCGACATCCACCGGCAGGGCGGTGATCAGCCCGGGGTGCTCTTCGGCGGTGGCCGCTGCCGCCGACTCATCGAGATCGGCGGCGATGACCCGGTCGCCCTGGGCGGCAAATGCCAGAGTGATCGCCTTGCCGATACCTGATCCGGCGCCGGTCACGACGGCGAGCCTGCCGGGATGTGAATGCGTATTCATTCTTGACGAATCTAGGTTCACCGCTGCTGTGGGGTCAAGGATGGCGACCCAGCCCGGTAGTCTCGCTGCATGCAACGGCTGTTGTGGCTGAGCGTTGACGTCATCGGCGTGCTGGTGTTCTGCGCCGTTGGACGCCGCAGCCACGACGAAGGACTCAGTATCACCGGCGTTGCCACGACGGCATGGCCGTTTCTCGCCGGAACAGTCCTCGGGTGGCTGGCGTCCCGGGCGTGGCAACGCCCGACGGCCGTGGTCCCCACGGGAGTGGTCGTCTGGCTATGCACGGTGGCGGTGGGCATGGTGCTGCGCAAAGCCAGTTCGGCGGGTGTGGCGGCGAGTTTCGTTCTGGTCGCGGCATCGGTCACGGCGGTTCTGCTGCTCGGTTGGCGGGCGGCCGTCGGGCTGACCCTACGGCGCCGCTCCGGCGTCTGACCGACGATGGCGCGGGCAGAGTACGACACCTGGGATCCGGCCACCGGCGTCGGAGTGACCGCGACGTTCGGCGCAGCCGCCCGGGCGGTGGCAACCAACAAGGGGCTGATGAACGACGCGTTCGCCGAGCCGTTGGTGCGCGCCGTCGGGGTGGAGTACTTCATCCGGCTGGTCGATGACGCGCGGTTCGCCGCGGACGGCGGCGAGAACCCGGTAACGACCGCGCTGATCTGCATCCTGGCGGCCCACACGCGGTTCCTGGACGAGTACCTGGCCGCCGCGGGGAGGGTGGGCATTCGCCAGGTGGTGCTTTTGGGATCTGGTCTGGACACCCGGCCGTTTCGCCTGTGGTGGCCGCGGGGGACCACGGTGTATGAGATCGATCGGCCGGAAGTGCTCGATCTGAAGTCCGAACTGCTGCGCGAACTGGGCGCGAAGGTGACCGCGAACCGTTGCGCGATTGGCATCGATCTTCGCCAGGATTGGCCGGCGGCGCTGCGACGGGTCGGTTTCGACGCTGCTGAACCCACGGTGTGGATCGCCGAGCAACTGCTTGTCGGGTACCTTCCGCCCGACACACAGAATCGATTGCTGGAAGACGTCACCGCGGCCAGTGCCGTCGGCAGCCGGTTCGCCGCCGACCACATGCCCACCTGGACCCCGATGCACGTCGAGGCGGGTCAGGCGTTCATTGACCGCTGGCGCCAACATGGCGTGGAGCTCGACCTGGCCAGCCTGACCCACCCGGGCGAATACCGCTATGTCCCCCGCTATCTGGAGCTCCACGGCTGGAAGACGGCCGAGCGCAACGTCGTCGAGTTGCTCGCCGGCATGGGGTTGGGCGAACTGTGGCGTGGCGGCCCGGACGACCTGGCGGTCATTCCGGGGTATGTCACGGCGAAGCGGGTTGAACCGGCTCGGAATGCTTCCAGGCGACGCGCGTTAGACGTTAGGTGATGGTCGAGTCCGTTCAGTCCGCCCCAGGTGGCCGGCTTGAGTTCGTGTCGGCTACCCACGACGACCCGCTGGCCCAGCCGCTGCTGGCCGAGCTGGCCGTCGAGTACGCGCAGCGCTACGGCGGCACACCGGACGCGCACCTGGCCTGGTTGCCGGTGCCGTCGGCGGAGTTGGCGCCGCCGGACGGCGGGGTGCTGATCGGTGTCCTGGACGGCGTGCCGGTCACCGGGGGTGCGTTTCGGCGTTTCGACGCCGAGACCGCCGAACTCAAACGGATCTGGACCGACCGCGCACATCGGCGCCGCGGGTACGCGCGGGCGCTGTTGGCGGCATTGGAGGCCGAGACCGCCACGCGCGGTTACCGGCGGCTGTACCTGATCACCGGCAATCGCCAGCCTGAGGCCGAGGCGCTGTATGACGCGACCGGGTACACCCGGGTGGAAGCTGAGCCGATACCGTCCTGGGGACCGTTTCGGCCGATCGCGTTCGAGAAGCTCCTCGGAAAGGGCCTCTCATGACCGACCGGCTGCATCTGGCGGTCGCGCTCGACGGGTACGGCTGGCACCCACAGGCGTGGCGGGCCACACTGGCGTTCGACCCCGACGCCCCACCGGTGCTCAGCGGGCGCTACTGGTCCGGCCTCGCGGCCACCGCAGAGCGCGGGCTGCTGGACTTCCTCACCATCGACGACACTTTGATGCCGCAGCCCGGAGGTCGTGAGCGAATCGACCCACGACGGCTGGCCGGTCGCGCCGACGCCGTACTCGTCGCGGCCCGCATCGCGCCGGCGACGCAGCATATCGGGCTGATCCCGGTGGCCACGGTCACCCACACCGAGCCCTTTCACATCTCCAAATCCATTGCCACCCTTGACTATGTCTCACACGGACGAGCGGGCTGGCAGGCCCGGGTCAGCGTGACCGCGCACGAGGCGGCCCTGTTCGGCCGCCGGGACGGCTTCGCGGACGACTTGTCGCCCCTCTTTCAAGAGGCCGTCGACTACGTCGAAGTGGTGCGCCGGTTGTGGGACAGCTGGGAGGACGACGCGATCATCCGGGACGTGGCCGCCGGGCGCTACGTCGACACCGACAAACTGCACTACATCGACTTCACCGGAAAGTACTTCTCCGTCAAGGGGCCGTCGATCACGCCGCGCCCGCCGCAGGGGCAGCCGGTGGTGGCCGCACTGGCGCATGCCGGCCCCGTCTACGAATTTGCCGCCGCTGGCGCCGACGTCGTCTTCGTCACGCCCACCGACGGTGAATCGGTCCGCAGCATCCTCGGCGAGGTGCGCGCCGCGGGCGGCACCGAGCTGAAAGTGTTTGCGGACGTGGTGGTCTCATTCGACGGTGACGGAGACTTCAGGTCCGATGCTCTCGTCTTCGTAGGCAGCGCAACGGAATTGGTGGACATGCTGCTGGAGTGGCAGCGGCTCGGCATCGACGGTGCGCGGTTGCGCCCGGCGGTCAACAGCACCGACCTCCCGGCGATCGCCGACGAAGTGGTGCCGCTTTTGCAGCGAGCCGGGCGGTTTCGCACCGGCTACCGTGACGGCGAAACGCTGCGCGCACGCCTCGGCCTGCCGGTGGCACCCAACCGATACGCGGCGGTGCGGCAGTGACGTGGGTACCGCTCTCGATCCTGGACCTTGCGCCGATCAGCGCGGGCGGCGACGCCGCGACGGCGTTGCGTAACACCATCGATCTGGCCCAGCACGCCGAACATTGGGGTTTTCGTCGGTTCTGGATCGCCGAGCACCACTTCGTCGGAGTCGCCAGCTCGTCGCCGGCGGTGCTGATCGGGCAAATCGCGGCCGCTACCAACAAGATTCGGGTGGGCTCGGCCGCCGTGCAGTTGGGCTATACGACCGTCGCCGCGGTGGTGGAGAGTTTCGGGATGCTCGAAGCCTTTTATCCGGGCCGCATCGATTTGGGCGTTGGCCGAGGGCAACGGCGCGATACCGGGTTCAAGCCGAAGCAGCCATCGGCCAAAACCCGCCCGCCGCGGCAGCGGCGCGAAGTCGACGGTGTTGTGATCCCGCTGCCGTTCGACCTGCGTGGGCTTCTCGACAAGGAGCGGGTGCAAGCGACCATGGGGATCCTGCAACAGCCCGAGGCAGTGGTGCCCGACTTCGCTGAGCAGCTCGCGGAGCTCATCGCGATGCTGGACGGTACCTATCAGGTCGAGGGTTTTGACGTGCACGCGGTGCCGGGTGAGCGATCCGGATTGACACCGTGGATCTTTGGCAGCACAAAGGGTCAAAGCGCCACGGCGGCCGGTGCGCGCGGGCTGCCGTTCGTCGCCAGCTATCACATCACTCCGGCGACGGCCGTGGAGGCCATCGACGCATACCGTGATGCCTTCGTCCCGTCGGCCACGTGCAAGCGGCCTTACGTCGTGGTGTCTGCCGACGTCGTCGTTGCCGACGACAGCGCCACCGCCAGGCATCTGGCCACCGGCTACGGGCATTGGGTGTATTCCATCCGTACCGGCGTGGGTGCAGCGCCCTACCCGGAGCCCGACGATTGCCCGCCGCTCACCGATGAACAGCTGCCCGTGGTGAAGGACAGGCTGGAGACGCAATTCGTCGGTGATCCGGATGAGGTCGCAGAGCGGCTTTCGGCGCTGCAACGCGTGACCGGCGCCGACGAACTCGTCGTCACCTCGGTGACCCATCGGCACCAGGACCGGCTGCGCTCACACGAACTGATCGCCAAACGGTGGGGGCTGCGCGAATGAATACCGTGAATGTTCGGGAGGGCAAGCACCGCAAGCCGATTCACCTGGCGGCGCACTTCCCGGGCGTCAACAACACCACCGTGTGGACCGATCCCAGCGCGGGCAGTCAGATCGAATTCGACTCGTTCGCGCACCTCGCGCGCGTCGCCGAACGCGGACTGTTCGACTTCTTCTTTCTGGCCGAAGGGCTGCGGCTGCGGGAGCATCGCGGCCGGATCTACGACCTGGACGTGGTGGGCCGCCCGGACACCTTCACCGTGTTGGCGGCCCTGGCCGGCGTCACCGACCGGATCGGGTTGACCGGGACCATCAACACCACCTTCAACGAACCATTCGAAGTGGCAAGGCAATTCGCGACTCTGGACCATCTGTCCGGCGGCCGCGCCGGCTGGAACATGGTTACCTCGTCGGACGCCTTCACCGGTGCCAATTTCCGGCGCGGAGGCTTTCTCGACCATGCCGACCGGTACCTGCGGGCCGAGGAGTTCCTCACCGTCGCCCGTCAATTCTGGGATAGCTGGCGAGCCGACGCTGTGCTGGCCGACCCCGAAACCGGGGTCTACATCGACCCGGACCGGATCCACAGCGTCGAACACTCGGGTCCGCAGTTCGGCGTGCGCGGGGTCGCGACGCTGCCCGCCGGGCCGCAGGGCCACCCGATACTGCTGCAGGCCGGCGACTCCGCCGAAGGCCGCGCGTTCGGCGCCCGGCATGCCGACGCACTGTTCACCCTGCACTCGTCACTCGAGGACGGGCAGCGTTACTACGCCGACGTCAAGGGCCGGGCCCAGTCCTACGGTCGAGATCCGAACCGGCTCAAGATTTTTCCGGCGGCGACATTCGTCATCGGTGACACCGACGCAGAGGCCGAGGACAGGGCCCGCTACATCCGCTATCAGCAGGTAAGCGGCGCGACGGCGATAGCGATGCTGGAGCAGGTGTGGGGCCGCGAGTTATCGGACCACGACCCGGACGGCCCGCTACCCGCGTTCGATCCGGTCGTCGACAGCGCCATCACCGAGGGGAGGGTCCGGCATGGCGACCCGGTCGCGGTAGCCCGCCGGTACCGAGAACGCGCCGAGTCGGAGAACCTGTCGATCCGCGAGCTCGTCATCGCCGTCACCAGCCGCCAGCAGTTCGTCGGCACCGCTGCGCACATCGCCGACGAGATCGACCAATACATCCAGGCCGACGCCTGCGACGGGTTCATCTTGGTACCACACCTGACACCGCATGGTCTGGACGAGTTCGTCGGCCGGGTGGTGCCGCTCTTGCAGGAGCGGGGCGCGTTTCGCACCGAGTACACCGGCGAGACGCTGCGGCAGCATCTGGGGCTCAGCGCGCAAGCGCGATAGCGGCGTCCGTCGCCTCTCGGATCGGGCCGAGCCACACGTCGCCGTGACCGGGCAGCAGGACATCGGTGTCCAGCAACGCCAGCGCATTCAGGCTGCGCAGGCAGTTCCGCTGGCTGTGGCTGAAGACCGCCGGCAGCAGCTGCGGCCCACTGTGGCGCAGCAACGGGTGGCCGGTGATCAGCGCGTCGCCGCTGGCCAGCACGCCGTCGACGACATACGAGCAATGCCCGCTGGTGTGCCCGGGGGTGGAAATGGCCATCGGGCGACCGGGCAGGCCGGCGGCCGTCTCGCCGGTCAGCGCCTGGGCGGTCGGAATGCCGTCGCGGATCAGGCCGCCGCTGCGTACCACGTGGACGCCCCAGACCGCCCACGGCGGCCGCCAGATGCGCAGGGTGACATCGAGAATCGACGCCTGCTCCAGATACTCCCGCTTGGCGTGACCCACTTCGTCGGCGTGGCAGTACACCGGAGTGCCGTGCTCGTTGGCGAACCAGATCGCCGAGCCCAAATGGTCGATGTGCGCGTGCGTCAGCAGGATGGCGCGAACGTCGCCCGCGTCGTAGCCCAGCTTCCGCAACGAGGCCAGCACGTCCCCTCGGTCGCCGGGATAGCCGGCGTCGATCAGCACGACGCCGCTGTCGTCGGTGACCAGCGTCCAGTTCACGGCCTGCCCCTGGGCAAGGTGCACGGTGTCGGTGACTTGAACAAGCGTTGGCGCCTTGGACTGGTGGCCCATGCCCGCGAGTCTAGGAGTAGAAAGAACTGGTGGCTGAACTGAAACTTGGATACAAAGCGTCCGCTGAACAATTCGCACCGCGCGAGCTCGTTGAACTGGCTGTCGCCGCCGAAGCGCACGGCATGGACAGCGCCACCGTCAGTGACCATTTCCAGCCGTGGCGTCACAAGGGCGGGCACGCCCCGTTCGCGCTGGCGTGGATGACCGCCGTCGGCGAACGCACGAAACGGATGGAGCTGGGCACCTCGGTGCTCACCCCGACCTTCAGGTACAACCCCGCCGTCATCGCGCAGGCCTTCGCCACCATGGCCTGCCTGTACCCGAACCGGGTGTTCCTCGGAGTTGGCACCGGTGAGGCACTGAATGAGATCGCCACCGGGTATGAGGGTGCCTGGCCGGAGTTCAAGGAACGCTTTGCCCGGCTGCGCGAATCGGTGCGGCTGATGCGTGAGCTGTGGCGCGGCGACCGGGTCGACTTCGACGGCGAGTACTACCACCTCAAAGGCGCGTCGATATACGACGTGCCGGAAGGCGGGGTGCCCGTCTACGTCGCCGCCGGCGGTCCCGCGGTGGCCAAATACGCCGGCCGCGCCGGCGACGGCTTCATCTGCACGTCCGGCAAGGGCGAGGAGCTCTACACCGACAAGCTGATGCCCGCGGTGCTGGAGGGGGCGGCGGCCGCCAACCGCAACGCCGACGACATCGACAAGATGATCGAGATCAAGATCTCCTACGACACCGACCCGGATCTGGCCCTGGAGAACACGCGATTCTGGGCGCCGCTGTCGTTGACAGCCGAGCAAAAGCACAGCATCGATGACCCGATCGAAATGGAGAAGGCCGCCGACGCCCTGCCGATAGAGCAGATCGCCAAGCGCTGGATCGTGGCATCGGACCCCGACGAGGCCGTCGAAAAGGTCGGTCAGTACGTGAAGTGGGGCCTCAACCACCTGGTGTTCCATGCGCCGGGCCACGACCAGCGCCGATTCCTGGAGCTCTTCGAAAAGGATCTGGCGCCCAGGTTGCGGCGGCTGGCCGGATAGGCGAGCGGGTGGCCGCCGGTTCTGCGTCCGCGATCTATATCGCTTCGCCCGAGCCGGAGACCGGCAAGTCGACGATCGCGCTGGGGCTGTTGAATCGACTGACCGCGACCGTCGCGAAAGTCGGTGTGTTCCGGCCGATCACCCGGCTCGGTGAGGATCGCGACTACATCCTGGAATTGCTGCTGACGCACACCACCGCGGGCCTGCCTTACGAGCAGTGCGTCGGCGTCACCTACCAGCAGCTGCATGCCGACAGCGACGCCGCGATCGCCGCTATCGTCGATGCCTACCACGCGATGGCGCAGGCGTGCGACGCGGTGGTGATCGTCGGCAGCGACTACACCGATGTCGCCAGCCCCGCCGAGCTCTCGGTCAATGCGCGGATCGCGGTCAACCTTGGCGCGCCCGTGCTGCTGGCGGTGCGTGCCAAAGGCCACACCGTCGATGAGGTCGTCAGCGTCGTCGAGGTCTGTCTGGCCGAGCTGGCGGCGCAACGTGCCCACACGGCGGCCGTGGTCGCCAGCCGGTGTGAGCCCGCGGAAATGGATGCCGTGGCCGAAGCGCTGCGCTCGTTCGTCCCGCACAGCTATGTGCTGCCGGACGAGCCGCTGCTGTCGGCGCCGACGGTGGCCGAACTGCGGAAGGCCGTGGACGGGACGCTGGTCAGTGGTGACGCCGAGCTGGTCGGACGCGAGGCAATGGGCGTGCTGGTGGCCGGGATGACGGCAGACCATGTGCTGGAGCGGCTGCGCGACGGCATGGCGGTGATCACCCCCGGCGACCGCTCGGACGTCGTGCTGGCCGTCGCCAGCGCCCATGCGGCCGAAGGATTTCCGTCGCTGTGCTGCCTCATCCTCAACGGCGGATTCAAACTGCATCCGTCGATATCGGCGCTGGTGTCAGGCCTGCGGCTGCGACTGCCGATCATCGCGACCGCGCTGGGTACCTACGACACGGCAAGCGCGGTCGCCTCGGCACGCGGTCGGGTCAGGGCGACGTCGCAGCGCAAGATCGACACCGCGGTGGAGCTGGTGAACAGCCACATGGATGTCGCGGATCTGCTGGCGCAGCTTGCCATTCCGATCCCCACGCTGACCACGCCGCAGATGTTCACTCACCGGCTGACGCTGCAGGCTCGTGCGGATCGCAAGCACATCGTTCTTCCCGAAGGTGACGACGACCGAATCCTCAAGGCGGCCGGACGGGTGCTCACACGTTGTGTCGCAGACCTCACCATCCTGGGTGATGAAGCCAAAATACGTTTGCGCTCAGCCGAACTCGGAGTCGACCTGAGCGAGGCGAAGATCATCGACCCGCGCGACGAGGAGTTGTGCAACCGGTTCGCCGGCCAGTACGCGCAGCTGCGCAAGGCAAAGGGAGTCACCGTCGAGCAGGCCCACGAGATCATGCACGACGTCTCGTATTTCGGGACCATGCTGGTGCACAACGGCTTGGTCGACGGCATGGTATCCGGCGCTGCTCACACCACGGCGCACACGGTTCGCCCGGCCCTGGAGATCATCAGGACGGTTACGGATGTCTCGACGGTGTCGAGCATTTTCCTGATGTGCCTGCCCGATCGGGTGCTGGCGTACGGCGACTGCGCCATCGTCCCGGATCCCACGCCCGAGCAGCTCGCCGACATCGCGATCTCGTCCGCGCGCACCGCCGCACGGTTCGGTATCGATCCGAAAGTGGCGATGTTGTCCTATTCCACGGGCGATTCGGGCAGCGGAGCCGATGTCGACAAGGTCAGGACGGCAACGGAATTGGTGCGTGCCCGGGATCCGCAGCTGCTGGTCGAGGGCCCGATCCAATATGACGCCGCGATCGAACCCTCGGTCGCGGCCACCAAGCTGCGCGATTCGCCGGTCGCCGGTCATGCCACGGTGCTGATCTTTCCCGACCTCAACACCGGCAACAACACCTATAAGGCGGTGCAGCGTAGCGCCGGGGCGATCGCGATCGGTCCGGTGCTGCAGGGCTTGCGGAAGCCGGTGAACGACTTGTCCCGGGGTGCTTTGGTCGAAGACATCGTCAACACCATTGCCATCACGGCAATTCAGGCGCAGGGCACGCGTGATGGCGGATAGCACGAGCCGCCTGGTGCTGGTCATAAACTCCGGTTCGTCATCCCTGAAGTACCAGCTGGTCGACCCTGATTCGGGCGAGGCGCGGGCGACCGGCAACGTCGAGAAGATCAGCGAACCGTCATCCTCTGTTTCCGACCACAACGCGGCGCTGCGTAGCGCTTTCGACACGTTGGACGAGGAAGGCATCCACCTCCGCAATTGTGGTCTGGTGGCCGTAGGACATCGAGTAGTGCATGGCGGCAACAGGTTTCACCAACCCACGCTGGTGGACGACTCGGTGATCGCAGAACTGGACGCGCTGTCGGAGTTGGCCCCGCTGCACAATCCGCCGGCGGTCAAGGTAATCGAGGTGGCACGAAACCTGCTGCCCGATGTTCCCCACGTCGCGGTGTTCGACACCGCGTTCTTCTACGATCTGCCGCCCGCGGCCGCGACCTACGCCATCGACCGCGACCTGGCCGATCGGTGGCAGGTCCGCCGCTATGGATTTCATGGCACGTCGCACCGGTATGTCAGCGAACAAGCAGCCGCCTTTCTGGACAGACCGCGCGGCGGCCTGAAACAGATTGTGCTGCATCTGGGTAACGGTGCCTCGGCCTCAGCGATCGCCGGCACCCGCCCGATCGACACGTCGATGGGCCTGACCCCGCTGGAGGGCCTGGTGATGGGCACCCGCAGCGGCGATATCGACCCCGGCGTGGTCAGCTATCTGTGGCGCAGGGCGGAGATGGGTGTTGACGAGATCGAGTCGATGCTCAACCAGCGATCCGGCGTGCTGGGCCTGGCGGGTGAGCGCGACTTCCGGCGGCTGCGGGCGATGATCGAATCGGGGGACAGCTCAGCCCAATTGGCCTACAGCGTATTCATCCACCGGCTGCGCAAGTACATCGGCGCCTACCTGGCCGTGCTGGGTCACACCGACGTGGTCAGCTTCACCGCCGGAATCGGCGAGAACGATCCGGCGGTGCGCCGCGACGCGGTCGCCGGCATGGAGGAGTTGGGCATCGTGCTCGACCAGGCCCGTAACCTCGGCGCCGGGAAGGGTGCGCGACAGATATCCGCGGACGACTCACCGATTGCCGTGTTGGTGGTCCCGACCAACGAAGAGCTGGCCATCGCCCGCGACTGCGTCAGCGTGCTGGCCGGGCTATAGGAAGCCCAGGCTGGTGCGGCCCGCGCCGACCGACGGTGTCGGATCGGTTCCGATGGTGCGCGACAACAGCTCGTGGTAGATGTCGCGAAAGTCGGTGGTGAACTTCAAATCTCCGTTATCGAGGTTGGTGAGGCTGGGCTCCTCGCCGTAGAAACCGCCCTGGACGGGTACGCCTGCGACGAAGACGGGGCCGGCGGTGCCGTGATCGGTGCCCTGAGAAGCGTTGGCGCGCACCCGGCGCCCGAACTCCGAATAGGCCAGCAAGACCACGTTTTTGCCGCCAGCGTCGCCGGCCATCTCCCGCAGGAATCCGGTGACGGCCTCGTCGAAGGTCTGCAGCAGGCGCTGCTGGGTTTCGCGCTCGTTGGCGTGCGTGTCGAACCCGCCGAGTTGGACCGTGTACACCCGTGTCGGGACGCGGGCCTTCACCGCGTTGGCCACCATGCTCAGCTGGGTGGCCAGCGAATTGTGGCCCTCGGTGGAGGGTTTGACGGAAGCGAAGGTTGTGTCGGTGGTCTTTGCGGCGCGATACGCCTTGCACACCGCCGCCATCGCCGGGGTGTCGTCGGGGTCGTCGTTACCCAGCGCGCTCATGATCGTGTCGAATTTCTCGGCCTTGCCCGGTGCTCCGCCCGTCGAAAGCGCTGCCGCCGTGTACTTTGCGCCGACCGCCAGCGGGGGCAGTACCGCGCCGATGTTGACCGCGCGCAACGGATCGTCGCCGGTGGCGTCGAGCCAGCGTCCGATCCAGCCCGTCGACACCGGCTCGGCCGGGGATGCCGTCTGCCAGATATCCATCGACCGGAAGTGGCTGTGATCGGGCTGCGGATAGCTGACGCCGCGCACGATCGCCAGCTGCCGCTGGTTCCACACTTGGGCCAAACCCCTCAGCGCGGGGTTGAGTCCCAGCTGCTGGTCGAGGTGTAAGACGTCGCCCGGGGCGTAGGCCAGCTCGGGCCGGGCATCGTGATATGCGTTGTCGGCGTAGGGAACCAGGGTATTGATCCCGTCGTTGCCGCCGTACAGCGAGACGATGACCAGCACGCCGGCATTGGGGGGTAGCGGCCGGTCCTGTGCCGCGCGCATCAGGTCGGGCCAACTGACCGCAACCGCTGTCGACAGCAGCCCGACCGCCCCGGCGCCTGCGCTGGCGATGAGGAATCTGCGGCGGTTGATCCCGGTCATGGTTGATCTCGGCCAATCTCGCTAGGACGTCAGGTATTCGGGTGTGTTGACGGCCGCGGCGACCAACTGCGGTGGCCGGCGTACCAGGGGTTGCAGCGCCATGGCGGTGCGGTCCGACCATGCCCCGACGCCGATCAGATAGCCGACCGCATCGATGCGATCGGCTGCGCCGGTGCTCTCGATGCTGGACAGGTCGCCGGCGTGCGCTAACGCGGTCGCGGCGCGCAGCCGGGCCCCGGCGCTGGCGGTGGACAGCCACACCTGCCCGCTGGGCCAGCCGCCGACGCTGGGTGGGTAGAACGGACGCTGGCCAAGCGTCCGCAGCGTCGAGTCGACCATCTTCAGCCGCGCGGGCTTGTCGACAGGCACCCGCAATGCCCGCGTCACGCCGACAAGCCATTCGACCGGGGTGTTGACCACCGCGGCCCGGGTGTCGGTGAACTCGGTGTCCGTCAGGATCGCCTTGGTCAGTGCCCGCAGGTCGCGACCCGGGCCGTAGGCCGAGACCAGCCGGTCGAGCGCCCGAGGTGACAGCGGCTCGTCGGAAGCCAGTTGCTGCCAAAGACGCCCGACCACATACCCCGCCGACTTGGGCTGAGCCAGCACGGTGTCGCAGAATCCAGCGGCATCGAAGTTGCGGGTGATGCCGAACAGCGTCTTGGCGCCGGAGTCGTGGCGTTTCGGGGTCAACGAGGTTCGTCCGTCGGCGCCGATCACCCATCCCGTCAGTGCCCGGGCGCCGGCGCGCACGTCGTCTTCGGTGTAGCCGTTGCCATGGCCCAGTGTGAACAGCTCCATGAACTCACGGGCGAGGTTTTCGTTGGGGGCCTTGGCGGTATTGGCCTGCCCGTCCAGCCAGCGCAGCATCGCGGCGTCGGTCAGCATCGTATAGGCCAGGGTGCGGAAATCGCCGAGCGCGAGCGTGCGCAGTTTCTGATTCTGCGCGGCCATCTGCGCCGCCACCCGAACCTTCTGCGCAGAGGTGGCAAAGTGGTTGTGCCACAACAGCGTTAACTTTTCGTGCACCGGCTGGCCGACGGCGACCATGCGCCGTAACCACCAGTCCGACAGCACGCCGTGTTGCTCGGACAGCTGTTTGTTGTACTGCTTTCGGACCGCCGGCGTCGCGCCTTTGCCGGGTGCGCGCGGCGGCTCCAGGCTCGGCATCGGGGTGGCGATCGCACCAGGGTCTGCGTCGGGGTTCGCGCCCAGCATGGCATCGACGTAGCCCGCCCAGTCCCGGCCAACCGCCGCGTCGACCTCGGGTCCGGTCACCCCGAACCCGGCCCGGCGCAACATGCGTGCCGTGGCGACCCAGTGTGTGGACTGCCCCCCTGGCATGTCCTAACTGTGCGGGTTCGAGCTGAGAACCAGCTGTGTTTTCGATAACGGTCGTGCGGATCGGGCCCTGTGGACAGACGAAGTCGCGCCGGGCGCCGGTGTGCGGTGACGGCTTCGAGCGTGCGGTGAGGGCTTCCGGCGTGCGACTGTGGCGGGAATCGCGGCAATTTTCCGCCCTGGGCGCACACGCGACGCCCTGGGCGCACACGCGACACCCTGAACGCACGCTTGATGCTGCCTGTGCATGGGCGAAGTCGCGGCGGGCGTCGGTGTGCGATTGTTCGGGCCACGGTAGACGCCGGGAAACCGTTCATCGGAAGCGAGGCACTGATGTGCGGGGAGTTGAGCCGCCATCAACTGCGAACGCGCTATCACGCGGTATTCCCTAACGTCTACCTCGCCAATGACATCCGGCCGTCGCTCGAACAACGCATCGCAGCGGCCTGGCTCTGGTCCAATCGCCGGGGAATCATCGCCGGTGCGGCCGCCGCGGCATTACATGGCGCCCAGTGGATTCCCGAAGACGTCCCGGTCGAGCTGGTGCATACCAACCCGCGCGCACCTCGCGGCGTGCTGACGCGTCGCGGTGTGTTGAAAGACGGCGAGACGCAGACCATAGCGGGATACGCAGCCACCACACCCGAGCGAACTGCATTCGATATCGGCCGGCGCGGCGCCGTTCACTCAGCGGTCGCGCGGCTGGACGCGCTCGCTCGCGCAACGGGTTTCAAAATCGATGATGTGCTGCGGGTAGCACAGGCGCACCTACGCTCGCCCGGACTTCGGCGACTGGAGACCGCCCTCGAGTTGGTCGACCCTGGCGCGCAGTCTCCGCGCGAGACCTACCTGCGACTGCTGTTCATCGATGCGGGCCTGCCCCGGCCGCAGACTCAGATACCGGTGCTGGGTGCGGACGGCATCCCGGTTGCCCA
Source organism: Mycobacterium sp. (assembly GCA_035511785.1). Lineage (GTDB taxonomy): Bacteria > Actinomycetota > Actinomycetes > Mycobacteriales > Mycobacteriaceae > Mycobacterium. The sequence goes on along the minus strand of DATKEW010000016.1, from coordinate 13,428 downwards.
CCTCGACATGGGCTGGCAGGAGTGGATGGTCGCGGTCGAGTACGACGGTGATCAGCATCGAACCGACCGACGGCAATATGTCAAAGACATTAGGCGGCTGGAGATGCTCGAGGAGATGGGGTGGATCATCGTCCGAATTGTCGCCGAAGACAGCTCCGCGGCTGTGCTGCGCCGCGTGCGCGCCGCGATAACGAGTGTGCGCTAACGACTTCGAGTGTGCGCTAACGACCTTGGGCGTGCGCTCATGGCGGGAATCTCGGCGATTTGCCGCCTCAGATACACACGCAAAGCCCTGGAAGCACGCTCGAGTACAGGGATGCACACTCGGCGAAAAGCATAGGGAACATCCTAGAAGGTGCTGGTGGGCCGCACCTTGTTTGCCATGTCCACCAACGTGTAGCGGTGCAGCTGGGTGGGCGCAACCCGGGCCAGGGTGCGCAGCGACGCCTCGACACCCAGTCGCAGCCCGTGTTCGGTGAACGGGAAACCGAGGATGTGGTTGGTGCTGGCCTGGTTGTCCTCGAGCCAGTCCATCGCCCCGCCCAGTACCAGGGCGCGGATCTGCAACACGCGCGGTTCGGTGGGTGGCAGCGCCTCCACGCGCCGGGCGGCGTCGCGGATCTGTTCCTCGGTGATTTCGTTCGTTGAACGCCCGGACAGCAGGGTCACCGCACTGGTCAGGCGCGCGGTGGTGAAATGCCTAGAGGTGGCCGGGACTTCGTCCAGGGTGCGCACCGCGCCGGGTCGATCGCCTTCAGCGGAAAGGGATCTGGCCAGACCGAAAGCCGCCGAGATCTCGCCGTCATTCGTCTGCCACACGGTCTGGTAAAACCTGTGCCCGTCGGTGGTGCCGGCCAGCTCGGCGGTGGCTGCCAGCGCCAGTTTGGGCGCCAGCTCGCCGGGAAAGGTGTCCAGCACCTCGGTGAAATGCTTGATGGCGGAGTCGTAGTCGCCGGTGATCAGCTCGGCCACGGCCCGGTACCACACCAACCGCCATCGCCAGCCGACGCGCTCGGCCAGGTCGTCGATCTTGCGGGTGGCCTTGGCCACATCGCCGAGGTCCAGCAAGGCACGGACTTCCATCAGCGGCAGCTCAACCGACTCGGACACATCGGCGCCTTCGGCGTCCAGGGCACCGTGGCGCGCCGCGCGCAGCGAGTCCAAGGTCTGCACCGGCTGGGAGAGCACCGTCGCCTGCAGCACCGAGGCGGCCACGTCGGTCGGATCGACCAGCGGCACCGGCAGGGCGGTGACGATTTCCCTGGCGGTCAGCCGCTCCGAATGCACCTGGCCGTCCAGGTACACGTCGGTGTGCGCGACCAGCAGGTCCACTCCGAATGTCGAGCGGCTGGGGCTGAAGATCGTCGACAGCCCGGGCCGCGGCACCCCGGTGTCCTGTGCGACCACCTCCCGCAACACACCCATCAACTGCGCGGACATTTCGTCGGCGGTGGAAAACCGGCGCCGCGGGTCGGGGTCGGTGGCACGGCGCAGCAGCCGGCCAAACGAGTCGTAAGTGGTCAGCACCCGGTCGTCCTCGGGCAGGCCGTCCACGTAGCGGCCGTTGCGGGTGCGCAGGTTCAGCGTGAGCGCCGCAAGCGTGCGACCCACCGTGTAGATATCGGTGGCTACCGTCGGGCCGGTCCGCACGATTTCTGGCGCCTGGAAGCCGGGCGTGCCGTAGAGATAGCCAAACGAATTGACCCGCGACACCGCGCCCAGGTCGATCAGCTTGAGTTGCTCCTCGGTGAACATGATGTTCTCCGGCTTCAGGTCGTTGTAGACCAAGCCGATGGAATGCAGATAGCTCAGCGCGGGCAGGATTTCCAGCAGGTAGGCGACAGCCTCGGCGACGGGCAGCTTCTCGGCTTTCCCGTGTTTGAGGCCCCGCTTGAGCGATTGCCCGCCGATGTACTCCATGACGATGTAGCCGACGGGATCGCCATGCCGGTCGGTGTGCTCGACGAAGTTGAAGATCTGCACGATCTGCGGGTGCACCACCTCGGCAAGGAACTGCCGTTCGGCCATCGCGATCGCCTGCGCCTCGGCGTCACCGGAGTGCACCAGACCTTTGAGCACCACCGGGCGGTCGTTGACGTTGTGGTCGACCGCCAGATAGACCCACCCCAACCCGCCGTGAGCGATGCAGCCTTTGACTTCGTACTGACCGGCGACGATGTCTCCGGGATACAGCTGGGGCAGGAATGTATACGGGCTGCCACAGGATGGGCACCAGCCCTCCGATGCCCCCTTGCCCTCCTCGCCGGAGCGGCCGACCGGCTTTCCGCAGTTCCAGCAGAACCGCTTGGACTCCGGCACCACCGGGTTGGTCATCAGGGCTTCGAGTGGGTCGATATCCCGCACCCGGGGGATCTCGACCAACCCGCCGCCGAGCTGCCTGGTCGGCGGAAGCACCCGCGTGGCGACCGTCATCCGGTCTTGGGGTTCGGTGTCCATGGTGCCGAGCGAGATATGCGGCAAGTCGTCGTCATCGTCGTCGTCGAAATCGGGGCGGAAGACCGCCTGGGTGGCCTGTATCCGTCCCGTCGCCGCCCCACCGGTCTGGGTGTCTGGCGGCTGGGTCCCGGGACTGACGTCGTCGTGCTCGGGGTCGGGTTGGTCGGCCAGTCCGCGAGCCTCGGAGTTCTTGTCAGGGACCTTTTCGGACTCGGCCATCAGTCCACATACCTCGGCGTGGGCGGGGCGGGCGCCGGGCCCAGCACCGTCAACCACTTGCGGTACAACGTGTTCCACGTGCCATCTCTGCGGATGCGTTCAAGTGTGCCATTGACGAACCGGACCAGTCCCGTGTCGGTCAGATTGATCCCGATGCCGTAGGGCTGCGTGGCCATGTTCGGTCCGACGATGTGCAAGTAGGGGTCTTCCTCAACCAGTCCGGCCAGGATCGAGTCGTCGGTGCTGACGGCGTCGATCTCCCGCTGCTGCAGCGCCACCAGGCAGTCAGCCCAGTTCACCACCGAGACGATGACCGGCGGCGGCGCGATCTCCCGGATCCGGTGCAGCGACGTCGTGCCCCTCGCGACGCAGACCCGCTTGCCGGACAGGTCGGCGACCTTGGCGATCGGCGAGTCACGCGGGGCGAGGATGCGCTGGTTGGCGTCGAGATAGACGGTGGAGAAGTTCACCAGCTTGCGCCGTTCGCAGGTGATGGTCATGGTCTTGACGACGACGTCGACCTCGGACTGCTGCAGCGCGGTGACGCGCTCATCGGACGCCAGGATGCGGTACTCGACGTGCGAGGGGCCGCCGAAGATGTCGCGCGCGACCTCACCGGCGATGTCGACGTCGAAACCGCTGATCTCGCCGGTGATCGGGTCGCGGAAGCTGAACAGGTTGCTGCCGATGTCGAGCCCGACGATCAGCCTGCCGCGGGCGCGGATGTCGGCCACTGCGGCGTCGGCCTCGGCCTTGGTGTTGAACGGGCGCAGGCTGGCGGTCGGGTTGCAGCTCTGGCTGGAGTCGTCCGGCGTCAGCGGCGGCTCCGGTGGCAGTTGATCCATGCCGATCGGTGTGGGTGGCGGCAGTGTCGGCACCGTGGCCACCGTGAGCGATTCGGTGTGGCTGCAACCCGCCAGCACGATCGAGGCCGCGACCACGCCGCACACCCGTCGGACCCTGGGCAGGCGGAGCATCATCGATACTCTTTGAGCCGGGGCCACAGGCCGAGGGCGACCGCGGTGGCGGCGCCCAGGCTCAGCACCACGCCGCCGACCTGGGCGCCGGACAGCCCGCCGCGCGCGCTGAGGACGTCGTTCCGCAGGTGGATGCGGCTTTGGTCCATGGCCTTGCCCAACTCGTCCTCGAGCTTGTCGAACGCGGGAGTGGAGTCGTCCTCGCCGCTGCCCAGCGCAACCTGGGTGGCGGCGCGATAGTTGCCCACCGAGATGTAGGAGTTGATCCGGTCATTGGCCTGTCGCCAGCGGACCAGCAGCTGATCGGCGCCTTGCAAGTCGGGCTTGTCGACGGCATCGCTGCGCGACATGTACTCCTCGAGCTGGGAGTGCATGGAGTCGATGCGCTCGTAGAACGACTGCTTGCGCCGGTCTTCATCCCCGCGCCGGATCAGCGACAGGGTCTCGTCGGCTCGCGCTTGCTGAGCGGTGATCGCGACGTTGGTCACGGTCTTGAGTGACTCTGCCGCAGTGTCTTTTGCGCTACGACTCGCGGTCGTGGAGATTGTCAGCGCAGTCCCGACCCATACCACCATGACGAGAATACCGAGCGCGCCCACCACCAGACCCGGGTTGATCCGGCGCCGGGTGCGCCGGGCCAGCCAGCGGTGCGAGAACGCACCGAAGACCACCGTGCTGGCGACGAGCAGGATCACCGGCGCCGGGAAATGGGTCGACGCGGTGGTTTCGGTGTCCACCCGTTCCGACGTGGCCTGGTAGAGCTGCGCGGCGTCGGGCAGGATCGTCGATTGCATCAGCCCCGATGCCTCCGACAGATACGACGACCCGACCGGGTTGCCTTCCCGGTTGTTGGTTCGCGCTATTTCGATCAACCCGGTGTAGACGGCCAGTTCGGCGTTGATCTTGCCCAGCAATTGCACCAGCGGTTCATCGGTCAGCCCATTTGACGCGCGGGTCACTGCCACCGCGGCGTCGGTGATGGCCTGCTCGTAGCGTTGCCGGACGGGGCGCGGCTCAGCCTGGGCGATGAATGCGGTGGCTGCCGCGGCGTCGGCGACCGACAGCGTGGTGTAGAGCCGTCCGGCAGCGAACGACAGCGGCTCGGTGTGGTTGAGCACCGTTGTCAGTACCTGCTGCCGGTGGTTGATGGTCGTCGAGGTGGCGAAGGCGCTGGAGACGCCGAGGGCCGCCAGCACAATACCGATGGTCAAGATGCGACCCGGCGTCGTCGAGATGAACCACCAGCGTGGATGAGCCGGTTCGGCTGGCGACCGCGACCCCTGCGGCTCGGTCGACGGGTGCGCCAGCTCAACCGTCACGTCTGTTCAGACCTCATCTCTCGGCCTCGAAAAAGTCGCTACACGAACCCTTAAGTGAATTCTAAGAGAATGTTCCGGCGCATGGGGGAGGCGGACCCAATTGACCCCGGGCTTCGAAGATTGCCGGCCTGCATATCCTGAACTCGTGCAGGGCGACGGTGACGGATGGGTGATATCCGACAGCGGCGGCCACTACTGGGGTCGATATGGCGCGGCCGGTCTGCTGCTGCGAGCCCCGCGACCGGACGGCACCCCGGCGGTGTTGCTCCAGCATCGCGCGGTGTGGAGCCATCAGGGGGGCACGTGGGGTCTGCCGGGCGGCGCCCGCGACAGCCACGAGACCGCGGAGGAGACGGCGGTCCGCGAAGCGCGCGAAGAGGCCGGCCTGCTCGCCGAGCTTCTGGCCGTGCGCGCGACTGTGGTCACCGCCGAGGTCTCCGGGCTTGGCGGTGCTCACTGGACCTATACCACCGTCGTCGCCGATGCCGGCGGGCTCCTGCACACCGTGCCCAACCGCGAAAGCGCCGAGCTGCGCTGGGTGGGCGAGGACGAGGTCGCCGATCTCCCGCTGCACCCCGGCTTTGCCGCCAGCTGGCAACGGCTGCGCACGGCCCCCGCGATGGTCCCCCTGGGTCACGCTGACGAACGTCGGCAGCGCCTGCCCCGAACGGTCCAGATCGAGGCCGGGGTTTTCGTCTGGTGTATGCCGGGTGACGCGAATCAGGAGCCGTCGCAGCTGAGCCCGCGGATCAGCTCGCTGCTGCAAGGGCTGACCTGAGCTGCCGCGCAGCGGCCCGCGGATCCTCGGCCGCGGTGATCGCGCGCACCACCACGATCCGGCGGGCGCCGGCCTCGAGCACGTCGGGCAGCCGCCGCTCGTCGATACCGCCGATCGCGAACCACGGCTTGTCGCTGGCGAGTGCGGCCGCGGCGCGTACCAGCTGCAGGCCCGGCGCCGCACGACCCGGTTTGGTCGGGGTGGGCCAGCAGGGGCCGACGCAGAAGTAGTCGGCTGCCGAGGCCGCAGCCGCGGCGACCTGGGCGGAGTCATGGGTGGACAGGCCGAGCAGCGTGGCCGGCCCCACGATGTCTCGCGCCGCGCCCAGCGGCAGGTCGCCCTGTCCCAGATGCAGCACATCGGCGCCGGCCGCGCGGGCGATATCGGCCCGATCGTTGACCGCGAACAGGGCGCCGTGCCGGCCGGCCGCGTCGGCAAGGATCTCGCACGCTGCCAATTCGTCGCGCGCCTCGAGCGGTCCGAACCGCTGTTCACCGACCGATCCCTTGTCGCGCAGCTGGATGATGTCCACTCCACCGGCCAGAACGGCGTCGGCGAATTGGGCCAAGTCGCCGCGCTCACGCCGCGCATCGGTACACAGGTACAGCCTCGCGGTGGCAAGACGTTGGTGCACACCGCGACGTTATCGCGCTAGCGTGGACCCCGAAGAGCACGGGAGTCCTAGCGAGCGGGGACTGAGAGTGGGCGCGCCTGCCCTTACCGTCGAACCTGATCCGGGTCATGCCGGCGAAGGGAGCAGAGGATGCAGTCTTTGGCCGTGATCGGCGGCGGCGTCATCGGACTGTCGGTCGCGCGCGAGGCGGCGCGGGCCGGGTGGTCGGTGCGGGTGCACCGCACCGGCGAGACGGGTGCGTCCTGGGTTGCCGGCGGCATGCTGGCCCCGCACAGCGAGGGCTGGCCCGGTGAAGAGCGGTTGTTGCGGCTGGGCCTGGAGTCGCTGCGGCTGTGGCGTGAGGGCGGATTTACCGATGGACTGCCACCGGAGGTGGTTACCGCCCGCGAGTCGCTGGTGGTGGCCGTCGACCGGGCCGACGTCGCAGACCTGCGCACCGTTGCGGACTGGTTGTCCGCGCAGGGGCACCCGGTGATCTGGGAGTCGGCCGCGCGCGACGTCGAACCGCTGCTGGCACAAGGTATCCGACACGGCTTCCGGGCGCCCACCGAACTCGCAGTGGACAACCGCGCGCTGCTCGACGCGCTGTCGGCGGACTGCGAGCGTCTCGGTGTCGAGTGGGCGGCGCCGGTGCACGACCTGGCCCGCGCCGAGGGTGACGCGGTGGTCATCGCCAACGGCATTGACGCACCCGCGCTGTGGCCCGGCCTGCCGGTGCGCCCGGTGAAGGGCGAAGTGCTGCGTCTGCGCTGGCGAAAGGGCTGTATGCCGTTGCTGGGCAGGGTGATTCGCGCCCGTGTGCACGGGCGGCAGGTATACCTGGTTCCGCGCGCGGATGGTGTAGTGGTCGGTGCCACCCAGTACGAGCATGGCCGCGACACGGCTCCGGTGGTGTCCGGAGTGCGTGACCTGCTGGACGATGCGTGTGCGGTAATGCCGGCGCTGGGTGAGTACGAGCTGGCCGAGTGCGCCGCCGGGTTGCGCCCGATGACGCCCGACAATCTGCCCCTGGTGCAACGCCTGGACGCGCGGACCCTGGTCGCCGCCGGTCACGGTAGGTCAGGGTTTCTGCTGGCGCCGTGGACCGCTAAACAGATTGTTTCCGAGCTTGTTCCGGTTGGAGCCCACCGATGATCGTCATGGTCAACGAAAAACAGGTCGAGGTCGACGAGCAGACCACAGTCGCCGCCCTGCTGGAGTCGCTGGGCTTCCCGGACCGCGGCATCGCGGTGGCAATAGACTTCTGCGTGCTGCCGCGTTCGGACTGGACGACAAAGCTTTTCGACGGTGCGCGACTCGAGGTGGTGACGGCGGTGCAGGGTGGCTGATTCTAAGTTGACGATCGCTGACCGCAGCTTCGCGTCGCGGCTCATCATGGGTACCGGGGGAGCGACGAACTTGGCCGTGCTGGAAGAGGCGCTGATCGCCTCGGGCACCGAGCTGACCACCGTCGCCATGCGCCGAGTCGACGCCGAGGGCGGCACCGGAATGCTGGACCTGCTCTACCGCCTCGGCATCACACCGCTGCCCAATACCGCGGGGTGCCGCAGCGCGGCCGAAGCGGTGCTCACCGCGCAACTGGCCCGTGAGGCGCTGAACACCAACTGGGTCAAGCTCGAGGTGATCGCCGACGAACGGACGCTGCTGCCTGATGCGGTCGAATTAGTCCGGGCCGCAGAGCAATTGGTCGACGACGGATTTGTCGTTCTGCCGTATACCAACGACGACCCGGCGCTGGCCCGTCGGCTGGAGGACACGGGTTGCGCGGCGGTGATGCCCCTGGGCTCGCCGATCGGTACCGGCCTTGGCATCACCAACCCACACAACATCGAGATGATCGTCGCCCGGGCCGGTGTTCCGGTGGTGCTCGACGCCGGCATCGGTACCGCGAGCGATGCCGCGCTGGCGATGGAGTTGGGTTGTGACGCCGTGCTGTTGGCCAGCGCGGTGACCCGGGCCGCCGATCCACCGGCCATGGCCGCGGCGATGGCCGGCGCGGTCACCGCTGGTTATCTGGCGCGGCGGGCCGGGCGGATCCCAAAACGGTTCTGGGCGCAGGCATCCAGCCCGGCACGATGAATCGTTATGTCGCACTGGGTAGTTCCATGGCCGCCGGTCCCGGTATCCGGCCCCGCGCCGCGGGCGCTCCCTGGTGGTCCGGCCGATCGGCCCGCAACTACCCGCATCTGCTCGCCGAACGGCTGAAACTCGACCTGGTCGACGTCACGTTCTCCGGTGCGACCACCGCCCACGTGCTCGCCGATCGCCAGCGCGGCCAGCCGCCCCAAATCGCCGCACTGGACGGCTCGGAGAGCCTGGTCACGGTCACCATCGGTGGCAACGACGTCGGCTACGTCCCACTGCTGACGGCCGCCGCGCTGCCGCGGTCCGCGCGGCGCGTGCCGCTGCTGGGTGCGCGCATATCTGAACTGCTGGACGGGGACACGCGCGAGCGGGCGCTGGGCGAGGTGTTCGACCCGTTGTGCGCAGTCGGGCGCGCGGTGCGTGAGCGCGCGCCACGTGCCCGCATTTACTTCGTCGACTATCTGACGATGCTGCCGCCTGCGGGCGCGCCGGCCCCGCCGCTTTCGCGAGCAGATGCCGACCTGGGCCGCCGCGTGGCCGGTACGCTCGAGCGACTCACGGCCGACGCCGCCGCGGCAACCGGCTGCGAGGTCGTCAGCGCCGCCGCGGCCAGCCGGCAACACCACGCGTGGTCGGCCGATCCTTGGACAACCCAGCCGGCGAGATACGGTGTGGCGCTACCGGGTCGGCCGGCCCCGCTGCACCCCAACGGTGCCGGGATGAGTGCCGTCGCGGATCTCGTTGCGGCCCAACTGTGAAGGTCAGCCGTTGGACCGCCACCACTGGTAGAACGATCCGACGTCAGTGCTCGATGCGCGGATGTAGCTCAATATGTTCTTGGCGTCGGTGGTCCAGATAATCTCGGCGCCGTTCTGGTAAGTGCCGCATGCCACCGATCCCGAGCTGGTGGTGGAGCTGCCCTGGTGCCATGTAGTCGGCGACTGGCCGCTGTCTCCGCACGCGGTCAGAACATCGTCTTTGATGCTGGCTTTGAACGAGCTGGCTAAATCGTCCGCGTTGCTGAAGAGGATGTACTTCGCTTGGACGGGCCCGCTGGGGTCGGGGCTTTGCCCGCAGGTGAGCCTGGCAAGCTGGCTGCCGCTGATGGCCTGGGGGGTGCAGTTGTTCAGGCCGTAGCCCTTCGACAGCGAGCCGGCCAGTGTGTTGATATCTGCCGGGTTGCCGGTGTTGGCAGGGTCTGCGCTCGCCGTGGCGGTACCGGCGAACGCGAAACCGCTTATGAGCGTTGCAGCTGTCGTGGCTCGCAGCGTGGCGGTGAGGTGAGACATCGTATGACTCCTTACGGTCGTCGGACCGACGGTGCGGCTGCGCTGACGTCCGGGACTAAAGGGATCGTAAGGCTGTGTCGTGGCTGAGCAAAGATTCCGCTGGATATTGTCTGAGCAGCCAAGCTATTTCGATCGGCCGCCGGCTTTATATGAAATGTCTATGTGACGATTTGCGGCCGGGCCGCGACTTCCAACCCGGCGGCGGACGATTCGCCGAAATACGAATTTCGCGTACATGATGCTCTCGCGACGCTGCTCAGGTATGGTAAGCACCGCTTCACGCCAGCTAACTTCTCTTGACTGGAGAGCCGATGACCGCACAGCCGCCGCCTCCCCCTCCCGGTTATCCGCCGCAACAGCCACCGGGGGCGCCAGCGCCGAGCAACCACTTGGTGTGGTCCATCTTGGTGACGTTGTTCTGCTGTCTTCCGCTGGGGATCGTGGCGATCGTCAAGTCGAGCCAGGTCAACGGGTTGTGGGCCCAGGGCCGTTACGCGGAGGCGCAGGCGGCCGCCGACAGTGCCAGAAAATTCGTGATCTGGTCGGTCGTCATCGGCATTATCGTCAACGCGCTCGTCATCGCGGTCAACGTGGTTAACATGGGCGCCAATTCTGGTGCGGCCATGATGTTTTGAGCGGGCAGCTGATGGTAACGCGCCTACGCTCGGCCCGGCTGAGTCTCGGTGCGCCACTGGCGGTGGCCGCCGGCACAACGCTGGCGTGCGCGGCGATCTGGGTGGGCGACCCGACGACCCCGCACGGTCCGCTGCCGGTATGCCCCACCAAGGCGCTGTTGGGTATCGACTGCCCCGGGTGCGGCAGCTTGCGGATGCTGTACTCACTGATGCACGGCGATCTGGTCGCGGCGGCGAGATTTAACGCTCTGGCCCTGGTGGCGGTCGGCCTGCTGCTATGGGCGTACGTGGCGTGGACCTACGGCCGCGTGGCAGGCCGGCGGATTGGTAGCTGGCAACACCGTCGATGGTCTGCGGCGCTGACACTGACGTTGGTGCTGGCCTGGTTCGTGGTGCGCAACATCCCGTTTGCGCCATTCACCGCGCTGTATGTCTGATTCCGCGGTTCGAGGGACCTGATCGGCGGCCGGCGGTCTAACCTTGGGCGCGATGGTGAATAAATCAAGGACGATCCCGGCGATGCTCGCCTTGGTCGCCCTCAGTGCATTTTCGACCGGTTGCCTCCATCGGGGTGCCAACGCGCAGCAGGCGATCGGCAACCCCGCCGCGGCCGAGTTCGCCACTTCGGTACACGACAAGGTCACGGCCGACGCGATGATGGCGCACTTGTCCAAACTGCAGGACATTGCCAACGCCAATAATGGCACTCGCGCGGTGGGCACCCCCGGTTATGAAGCCACCGTCGACTATGTGGTGAATACACTGCGCAACAGCGGTTTTGATGTGCAGACACCCGAGTTCTCGGCGCGGGTATTCCACGCCGACAAGCCGGAGGTGACCGTCGGCGGCAAGACCGTGGAGGCGCTTGCGCTGGACTACAGTCTCGGCACACCGCCGGACGGGGTGAGCGGTCCGCTGGTGGCCGCACCGACCGGCGACAGCCCGGGATGTAAGGCCTCGGACTTCGACGGGCTGCCGGTGCAAGGCGCGGTGGTGCTGGTCGACCGCGGCACCTGCCCGTTCGCTCACAAGGAGGATGCCGCGGCGCAGCGGGGCGCCGTTGCGATGATCGTCGCCGACAACGTCGACGAGCAGCAGATGGGCGGCACCCTGGGAGCAAACACCGATGTAAAGATCCCGGTGGTCGGCGTAACCAAGTCCATCGGAGTGCAGCTGCGCGCCCAGCCGGGACGGACCACTATCAAGCTCAATGCCGGCAGCCAGAGCTTCAAGGCCCGCAACGTCATCGCACAGACCAAGACCGGGTCGTCCACCGATGTGGTGATGGCAGGCGCGCACCTGGACAGCGTGCCGGAAGGGCCGGGCATCAACGATGATGGGTCGGGGGTGGCCGCGGTTCTGGAAACCGCAGTGCAGCTGGGAGATTCACCGCCATTACACAACGCGGTACGGTTCGGCTTCTGGGGCGCAGAGGAACTCGGACTGATCGGATCGCGCAACTACGTCGAATCGCTGAACCTCGACGCGCTCAAAGATATTGCCCTGTACCTCAACTTCGACATGCTCGCGTCGCCGAACCCCGGCTACTTCACCTATGACGGAGACCAGTCGCTCCCGCTGGACGCCCGCGGTCAGCCGGTGATACCGGAGGGCTCGGCCGGTATCGAGCGCACGCTGGTCGCCTACCTGAAGTCGGCGGGCAAGACCGCGCAGGACACCTCGTTCGACGGCCGCTCCGACTATGACGGATTCACCCTGGCGGGTATCCCGGCGGGCGGCTTGTTCTCCGGTGCGGAGGGCAAGAAGTCCGACGAGCAGGCCAGGCTGTGGGGCGGGACCGCAAACGAGCCGTTCGATCCCAACTATCACCAGAAAACCGACACCCTCGACCATATTGACCGCACCTCGCTGGGCATCAACGGCGGCGGCGTCGCCTACGCGGTGGCTCTGTACGCGCAGGACCTCAGCGGACGAAACGGCGTTCCGATCATGGCGGACCGCACCCGCCACGTGCTCTCCAAGCCATGATCGCGGCCATCATCCGTCGGCTCGGCGCGGTGCTGCTGCTGACCGGTGTGCTGGTGGGTTGCTCGTCGGCTCGGCCGGTGCCACCGGCCGCGGCGCCGGACCTGGCTCGCAGCCTGGCCGGAAAAGTGACCGCTGACAAGATGTTCAATCATCTGCGCGCGCTGCAGGACATTGCCAACGCCAACAAGGGGAACCGTGCGCAGGGCACGGCGGGCTACGACGCAAGTGTCGACTACGTGGCGAAGGCGTTGCGCGGCAGAGGTTTTGATGTGTCGACACCGCAGTTCGATCGGTTGCAAACCGAATCGCCCGGTAAGCCGACGCTGACGATTGCCGGCCGCAGCTATCAGGTCGACCAGGCCTCGCTGCTGGTCCGCACACCGCCGGGCGGCCTGACCGGCCCACTGGCCCGGCCCGCCCAACCGTCCGGCTGCGCGGCAAACGATTACCCGGCCGCGATCCCCAAGGGCGCGATCGTCGTCGTCGACGACAGCCACTGTTCAGTGGTCGACAAGCAGAACAACGCGGTGGCCAAGGGCGCCGTGGCGCTGCTGGTCGTCAGCCGGCCCAACGGCGAGGGAGCGCCACCGACGTTGTTCAACCCCGGGTACTACGACCGCCTGACCGTGCCGGTCGGTGTTGTCGGCCCGTACGGCGCCGACGCACTGGAACGCGCCGCCGCACCGGTGCGCTTGGTGCTGGATGCTCAGAATATCAAGATCACTTCGCGAAACGTGCTGGCGCAGACCAAGACCGGCTCGACGCACGAGGTTGTCATGGTGGGTGCGCGGCTGGACGGCCCGCGTGACGGTCCGGGCATCAACGACGCCGGTTCCGGCGTGGCGGCGGTGCTGGAAACGGCGCTGCAGCTGGGCCCGCTGGCGCCGGTGAGCAACGCGGTGCGGTTCGTGTTCTGGGGAGCCGAGGAAGACGGCCCTTACGGCGCCATGGATTACGTATTCGGCCTGAACCGCGATCAACTCAACGACATCGCGCTGTATCTGAACTTCGACATGCTGGGTTCGCCGAACGCCGGTTATTTCACC
>DATKEW010000015.1:0-9559 GCA_035511785.1 Mycobacterium sp. | reverse complement strand
CCCAAAGCCGCCCCCGGCGAACGCCTCGACACCCACGATCGAGTGCGCACCGACCGCATCGACCAAGCCGGCGTCATCACCCTGTGCGTCGCCGGGCGCCTGCACCACATCGGCGTCGGCCGAACCTACACCGGCACCCGTGCTGATCCTCGTCCAGGACCTCAACATCACCATCATCAACGCCGCCACCGGCCAACTACTGCGCCAGCTAACCCTCGACCCCACAAAGGACTACCAACCCACCGGGGCCCCCAAAGGCCCCAAACGGAACAAGCTCTGAACCCAATTGCAGGTTCAGAGCTATTCCAATGTCCCGAGACATCACACTTGTAGCCCCGATGGGATTCGAACCCACGCTACCGCCGTGAGAGGGCGGCGTCCTAGGCCGCTAGACGACGGGGCCAGAACCGATCCGAGCTGCCAGCATAGCTCACCCGGATATGCCCACCTAATCGCTTGTGGCGACCAGATTTAGCTGGGGTACCAGGACTCGAACCTAGAATGGCTGAACCAGAATCAGCTGTGTTGCCAATTACACCATACCCCATCGGCTGCCTAGAACCGCTGGTCAGAGCGCATTCTGCGGATCCAAACGAGCGTCCGCAGAGCGGTAGCGCCAGCCGTTGTCGGCCTTTGTAAACCGCAGTGCAGACTACCAAAAACTCAGGCCGCATCGTCGCGGGCAGCCCGCAGCCGCCGCAGGCTGCGGTCCCGGCCGAGTAGCTCCAGTGATTCAAATAACGGCGGGCTGACCGTCGTCCCCGTGGCGGCAACCCGGATCGGGCCAAACGCTTTGCGGGGTTTGAGCGCCATTCCGTCGATCAATGCGGTCTTGAGAGCGGCCTCGATCTGGGCGGCGGTCCAATCCGTCACACCGCCCAGCGCGGCCAGCGCCGCGTCCAGCACCGCGCGCCCGTCCGGACCGAGCTCCTTGGCGGCGGCCTTGGGGTCGATCGCGTATTCGTCGTCGTTGAGGAACTTCAGCAGGTCCCATGCGTCCCCGAGCACCACGATGCGGGTCTGCACCAGCGCGGCCGCGGCGGTGAATGCGGCTTCGTATCTTTCGGGGTCCAACTCGATGCGACGGCCGTGTGTGCTGAAGTAGTCGCGCAGCCGGCCGGTGAAGTCGTCCACGTCGAGCATCCGGATGTGCTCGGCATTGAGCGCGTCGGCCTTCTTCTGGTCGAATCGGGCGGGATTGGAGTTGACGTCGACAACGTCGAACGCGGCCACCATTTCGTCGAGGCTGAACAGGTCGTGGTCGTCGGCGATCGCCCAGCCGAGCAACGCCAGATAATTCAGCAGCCCTTCGGGGATGAAGCCCCGATCGCGGTGGGCGAACAGATTCGACTGCGGGTCGCGTTTGGAGAGCTTTTTGGTTCCTTCCCCCAATACCGTTGGCAGGTGGGCGAATTCCGGGATACGTTCGGCCATCCCGATCCGGATCAGCGCCTGATACAGTGCAAGCTGACGCGGAGTCGACGGCAGCAGGTCTTCGCCACGCAGCACATGGGTGATCTTCATCAATGCGTCGTCACACGGGTTGACCAAGGTGTACAAGGGATCTCCGGTTGCCCGGGTCAAGGCGAAGTCGGGCACGCTGCCCGCCGCGAAGGTGGTGGGCCCGCGCACCAGGTCGTGCCAACTGAGATCTTCGTCGGGCATCCGCAGCCGTACCACCGGCTTGCGGCCCTCGGCCAGGAATGCGGAGCGCTGCGCGTCGGTCAGATCACGGTCGAAGTTGTCGTAGCCCAGCTTCGGATTGCGCCCGGCGGCGACATGACGGGCCTCGGCCTCCTCCGGCGTCGAAAAGGCATGGTAGGCCTCTCCGGCCGCGAGCAGCTTGGCCACCACCTCGTGGTAGATGTCGCTGCGCTGCGATTGCCGGTACGGGCCGTAGGGTCCGCCGACCTCAGGCCCCTCGTCCCAGTCCAGCCCGAGCCAGCGCAGCGCGTCGAGCAGCGCCAGATAGCTTTCCTCGGTGTCGCGCCGCGCGTCGGTGTCCTCGATGCGAAAAACGAAGGTGCCGCCGGTGTGCCGCGCGTAGGCCCAGTTGAACAGCGCGGTGCGGACCATCCCCACGTGAGGTGTGCCGGTGGGAGACGGGCAGAATCGAACCCGAACTGCTGCGGTCACGACTTTCCTTTACGCACTACGGGATTGGTGAGGCTGCCGATTCCCTCGACAGTGATCGAAACGATGTCACCGTCCTCGATGGGACCGACTCCGGCCGGTGTTCCGGTGAGGATGAGATCGCCTGGCAGCAGGGTCATCACGGCCGAGATCCACTCCACGATGGCGCCGACGTCGTGGATCATCAGCGAGGTTCGGCTGTCCTGTTTGACTTGCCCGTTGACTTCGGTGCGCAGTCCTAAGTCGGCCGGGTCCACGTCGGTGACGATCCACGGCCCCACCGGGCAGAAGGTGTCGTGGCCCTTGGCCCGCGTCCATTGGCCATCGGCCTTTTGTTGATCGAGTGCCGACACGTCGTTACCGACGGTGTAGCCCAGAATGTTGTCCGCGACCCGGGCGGCCGGGACGTCCTTGCACGGCCGGCCGATCACTGCCGCCAGCTCCCCCTCAAAGTGCACCGGTGATGCGTTGGCGGGCAACCGAATCGGCACATTGGGTCCGATGATGGCGGTGTTGGGTTTGAGGAAGATGATCGGATCTTCCGCCGTCGGGCCCGTTGCGAAGCTGCTCATCTCTGCGATGTGGTCGGCGTAGTTCTTCCCGACGCAGACCACCTTGCCGGCCAGCATAGGGGCCAGCAGCCGGACATCGGCCACCGGCCACGATCGCCCGGTAAAGGTCGGCGTCCCGAACGGGTGCTCGGCGATCTCACGTGCAACCATCCCGCTGGGGTCGTCCAGCGCGCCCTCGATGCTGACGAAGGCGACGCCGTCTGGGCTGGCGATTCGACCAAGGCGCATTCGGTTGAGCCTAGCCTGGCAACCCAAAACCCCTCAGCGGGCCGGCACGGCGCGGGGGAGAGTCAGGCAATTGAGCCTGGTAATTGCCTGCAGCGCTTGACGCAGCCGGGCGCTGCTACTCGATCGTCAACTCCGACGATCGGGTGTGGAAACATGGTCAAACGGCGAGGGAGCCGAGCACCCGGAGCTCAGCAGCGGCGCCCGCTGGTCGATCATGATCATCTCGCTGGGGGTAACGGCAAGTTCTTTCCTCTTTATCAATGGCGTTGCCTTCTTGATCCCCGCGCTGGAGCTCAGGCGCGGGATTTCACTGACCGAAGCCAGTCTGCTGTCGTCGATGCCCAGCCGGGGCATGGTCGCCACACTCGTCGGATGGGGCTACGTGCTCGACCACGTCGGCGAGCGCATCGTCATGACCGCGGGCTCGGCACTCACCGCGGCGGCGGCCTACGGCGCAGCATCGGTTCATTCGATGGTGTCGGTCGGTGCCTATCTGTTCCTCGGTGGCATGGCGGCAGCGAGTTGCAACACCGCCGGCGGCCGGCTGGTGTCCGCCTGGTTTCCGCCGCACCAACGCGGCCTGGCGATGGGCATCCGCCAGACCGCACAACCACTGGGAATCGCCTTGGGCGCGCTGGCAATACCCGAGCTGGCTGAGCGCAGCCCGCGCGCGGGTTTGATGTTGCCGGCAGTGGTGTGCCGGTGGCGGCAGTGGCTAGCGCGATCGGAATCATCAACCCACCGCGCAAGTCCCGGGAGACCGCCACTGTGGCCGAACTGTCGAGTCCGTATCGCGGGTCGTTGGTGCTGTGGCGAATCCACGCGGTGGCGGGCCTGCTGATGATGCCCCAGACGGTGACCGTGACGTTCATGCTGGTTTGGCTGATGAACCACCACGGCTGGTCGGTCGCAGCCGCGGGCGGTTTGGTGACCCTCGCTCAGCTACTCGGCGCGCTGGGCCGCGTCGCGGTCGGCCGCTGGTCGGATCGGGTGGGCTCGCGGATGTGGCCGGTCCGCATCATCGCGATCGGTGCGGCCCTGACCTTGTTCCTGCTTGCGCTGAGCGACGAGGTGAATTCGCGATTCGACGTGCCAATCATGATCGCCATATCGGTGATCGCGGTGCTCGACAACGGCCTGGAGGCAACCGCCATCACCGAATTCGCCGGGCCGTTCTGGAGCGGACGCGCGCTGGGCGTGCAGAACACCACGCAACGGCTGATGGCGGCCGCGGGGCCCCCGATATTCGGTGCATTGATCGCGGCGGCCAAATATCCGTCCGCCTGGGCACTGTGCGGGTTGTTTCCGTTGGTGGCCATACCGTTGGTGCCGACCCGGTTGCTCCCGCCGGGCCTGGAAACTACAGCGCGGCTGCGATCCGTTCGCCGACTTCGCTGGTGGCGAGCCGTTCGTTCGGGCGCGTTGCCAGATAAGTCTCGACGGCCCGGTCCACCCGGGTAGCGGCATCGTCCTCGCCGAGGTGGGCCAGCAGCAGCGCCACCGACATGATCGCGGCCGTCGGATCGGCGATGCCCCGACCGGCGATGTCGGGTGCGCTGCCGTGCACAGGCTCGAACATTGACGGATTGGTCCGGGTGGCATCGATATTTCCACTGGCGGCCAAGCCAATTCCACCGCACACCGCCGCGGCCAAGTCGGTGATGATGTCGCCGAACAGGTTGTCGGTGACGATCACGTCAAAGCGCCCCGGGTCGGTGACCAGGAAGATGGTGGCGGCGTCGACGTGCTGATAAGCCACCTCGACGTCGGGAAATTCTTCGCCGACCTCGGCCACGATCCGCGACCACAGCTTCCCGGCGAATGTCAGCACGTTGGTCTTGTGCACCAGCGTCAGGTGCTTGCGACGCAGCCGGGCCCGCTCGAACGCGTATTGCACCACCCGGCGCACACCGAAGGCGGTGTTGACGCTGACCTCGGTGGCCACTTCGTTGGGCGTGCCGGCACGGATCGCGCCACCGGTACCGGTGTAGGGCCCTTCGGTCCCCTCGCGCACCACCACGAAGTCGATCTCGGGGTTTCCGGCGAGCGGACTGCTCACTCCCGGATACAGCCGGCCCGGTCGCAGGTTGACGTGATGGTCCAGCTCAAAACGCAGGCGCAACAACAGACCTCGCTCCAGCACGCCACTGGGCACCGACGGATCCCCGACCGCGCCGAGCAGGATGGCGTCATGCCCCCGCAGTTCGGCGAGCACAGAGTCCGGGAGCAGCTCACCGGTGGCGTGGAAACGCCGGGCGCCCAGGTCGTAGCTGGTCTTCTGCACGCCGGGTACCACTGCGTCAAGGACTTTGACCGCCTCGGCCACGACTTCCGGGCCGATCCCGTCGCCGCCGACGATCGCCAACTTCATCGGCGCCGTCCCCCACAAGTGGGAAGTGCCCCCACTCCCCCGCAAGCGGGTGGGGGTACCTCCCGCGTGCGGGGGAGTGCCCCCACCTCATCGCTTCGCTCTGCATCGTCGCCGGCGCACTTCACGACAGGTCAACCACTTCGAGCTTGTTGGCCTCGACCGCCGTGGCGATCGCCGACCGGACGTCGCCGGGCACGTCTTGATCGAGCCGTAGCAGAATCGTGGCGCCCGGACCCTCCGCGTCCTCGGACAGTTGCGCGGCTTGGATATTGACCCCGGCCGCACCCAGCAGGGTGCCGATCTTGCCCAGCGCTCCGGGCTGGTCGACATAGTTGATCACCAGGTTCGTGCCCTGGGCGCGCAGGTCGAAGTTGCGGCCGTTGATCTGCACGATCTTCTCGACCAGTTGCGGACCGCTCAGCGTGCCCGCGACGTTGACGCGCGAGCCGTCGTGGGCGACTGCACGCACGTCGACGACGCTGCGGTGGTTGGGGCTTTCCGACGCGGTGTTGATTTCGGCGGTGACGCCGCGTTCGGCGGCCAGCGCCGGCGCGTTGACGAAAGTGACCGGATCCTCGATGACCGCCGAGAACAGACCGCGCAGCGCCGAAAGCTTCAGCACCGCAACGTCTTCGGAAGCCAGCTCACCACGCACCTCCACCGACAACGATGTCGGCATGCCGTCGGACAGGGCGGCGGCCAGCAGCCCGAGCTTGCGCACCAGGTCCAGCCAGGGTGCCACCTCTTCGTTGACCACGCCACCGCCGACGTTGACCGCATCGGGCACGAATTCCCCGGCCAGCGCAAGCCGCACGCTTTCGGCGACGTCGGTGCCTGCCCGGTCCTGGGCCTCGGCGGTGGACGCTCCCAGGTGCGGTGTGACGACCACCTGCGCCAGCTCGAACAGCGGGCTGTCGGTGCAGGGTTCGGTGGAGAACACGTCGAGACCGGCGGCCCGCACGTGTCCGCTGCCGACCGCTTCGGCCAGCGCCGCCTCGTCCACCAGGCCGCCGCGGGCGGCGTTGACGATGATGACGCCCGGCTTGGTCTTGGCCAGCGCCTCTTTGTCGATCAGGCCTGCCGTCTCGGGCGTCTTCGGCAGGTGTACCGAGATGAAGTCGGCGCGGGCCAGGAGCTCGCCCAGGGACAGCAGTTCGATGCCGAGCTGCGCGGCGCGCGCCGGCGACACGTATGGGTCGTAGGCGATGACGTGGGTGCCGAAGGCCGCGATCCGCTGGGCGACCAACTGGCCGATGCGGCCCAGCCCGACCACGCCGACGGTTTTGCCGAAAATCTCGGTACCCGAGAATGACGAGCGCTTCCAGGTGTGTTCGCGCAGCGTGGCGTCGGCCGCCGCGATCTGGCGGGACGCGGACAGCAGTAACGCCAGTGCGTGCTCGGCGGCGCTGTGGATGTTCGATGTCGGGGCATTGACAACCAGCACGCCGCGCTCCGTGGCGGCGTCCACGTCGACGTTGTCCAGCCCGACGCCGGCCCGGGCGACGATCTTGAGCTTGGGGGCCGCCGCAAGCACCTCGGCGTCGACGGTGGTGGCCGACCGCACCAGCAGCGCGTCGGCCTCGGGCACCGCGGCCAGCAGCTTCTCCCGGTCGGGACCGTCTACCCAGCGCACCTCGACCTGGTCTCCCAGGGCGGCAACGGTTGATTCGGCAAGTTTGTCGGCGATTAACACAACAGGCAAGTTCACGCCGCCAGCGTATCGGCCAGCGTATCGGCTGTAATTGACCGGTGGACGTCACGGTCGTCGGCAGCGGGCCCAACGGGCTCGCTACGGCCGTGATCTGCGCGCGCGCCGGCCTGAAGGTGCAGGTCGTCGAGGCCCAGCCGACGTTCGGCGGCGGCGCCCGCACCGCGGCCGACTTGGACTTTCCGGGAGTCCTACACGACGTGTGCTCGGCGGTTCACCCGCTGGCGCTGGCCTCGCCGCTTTTTGGTGAATTCGATCTGCCCGCCCGCGGGGTGCGGCTGGCGGTGCCCGAGATTGCATATGCCAATCCGCTGCCGGGCCGGCCCGCGGCGATCGCCTACCGCGACCTGGATCGCACCTGCGCCGAATTGGCCGACGGCGCGTCGTGGCGGCGCCTCCTGGGTTCGTTGGTGGCCGACTCGCCCGCTGTGGTCGGATTGCTGCTCGGCGACAAGCGTTCGGTGCCCACTCCCTTGCCGTCCGCGCTGCGCCTCGGGCTGCGGATGCTGGCCCAGGGCACTCCGGCGTGGGGGTCGCTGGTCGGCGAGGATGCCCGCGCCTTGTTCACCGGCGTTGCCGCTCACGTGATTTCGCGGATGCCGTCAATGACGGCGGCCGGTGCCGGGTTGTTGTTGGCAACGCTCGCCCATTCGGTCGGCTGGCCTATTCCGGTGGGAGGCAGCAGGGCGATCACCGACGCGCTGATCGCCGACCTGCGCGCGCACGGTGGCGAGCTGACCGCAGGGCTTGAAATCACCGAGCCGCCAACCGGTGTCGTCGCTTTTGACACCGCACCGACCGCACTGCTGCGGATATACGGCGACACTCTTCCCGCCGCATACGCTAAAGCGTTGCGCCGCTATCGTTTTGGGCCCGGGGTCGCCAAGGTCGACTTCGTGCTCGGCGACGAGATCCCGTGGTTGGACAGCCGCCTGCGGCAGGCGCCGACCCTTCATCTCGGCGGCACCCGCGAGCAGATGGCGCGAGCCGAGGCGGAAATCGCGGCCGGGCGCCACGCCCAGTGGCCGATGGTGCTGGCCGCCTCGCCACATGTCGCCGATTCCGGACGCATCGACAGCCGGGGTCGCCGACCGTTCTGGACCTACGCCCACGTGCCCTCGGGCTCCACCGTCGATGCGACCGAGGCCGTCACCGGCGTGGTCGAATGGTTCGCACCCGGCTTCCGCGACATCGTGCTCGCGGCCCGCGCGGTGCCGGCGGCGCGGATGCCCGATCACAACGCCAACTACGTAGGCGGCGACATCGGGATGGGCGGAAACTCGGCCTGGCGTGCGATCGCCGGCCCCACACCGCGCCTGGACCCTTGGCGCACACCGATTCCCAAGGTGTACCTGTGTTCGGCGGCTACCCCACCCGGCGGCGGAGTGCACGGCATGGCCGGTTACTTTGCCGCACGTACCCTGTTGCGCCGCGAATTCGGGATCAGGAAAATGCCGGCGTTGGGACCTAAGCTGACGCCGTGACAAAACTCGCGATCATCTACTACTCGGCCACCGGTCACGGCACCGCGATGGCGAAGCGCGTCGCTGCGGCGGCCGAGGCCGCGGGCGCCGAAGTCCGGGTGCGACACGTCGCCGAAACCCACGACCCGGAGTCGTTCGCCCACAACCCGGCCTGGACGGCGAACTATGAAGCAACCAAGGATCTTCCCGCGGCCACCGGAGACGACATCGTCTGGGCCGACGCGGTGATCTTCGGCTCACCGACTCGATTCGGCTCGCCCGCGGCGCAGTTGCGCACCTTCCTCGACTCGCTGGGTGGGCTGTGGGCCGAGGGCAAACTGGCCGACAAGGTGTATGCGGCCTTCACGTCCTCCACCACCCTGCACGGCGGCCAGGAAACCACGCTGGTCGCGCTCTACATCACGCTGATGCACTTCGGCGGCATCATCGTGCCGCCGGGGTACACCGATCCGTGCAAGTTCGTCGACGGCAACCCGTACGGGGTGAGCCTGGTCTCCACCCACGACAACATCCACGAGTTCGACGAACCCACCGAGAACGCCCTCGATCACCTGGCCCACCGGGTGGTGTCGGTCGCCGACCACCTGACGTCGTAGCGTTCGCGCGCGACACTTAACCCACGTACACGACACGCCGAGAAACGTCGCCGTAGTTTAAGTTTCGCGGCGGTGCGTGAAGGCGGCTACGCCCCCAGCAGTTATGCGGTCTCGGTGATCGGCCGGTCGACCCAGCTCATCAGGTCGCGCAACTTCTTCCCGGTGACCTCGATGGGATGCTCGGCGTTTTCCTTGCGCAGCTGCTCGAGCTGCTTGTTGCCACCCTCGACGTTGGCGACCAGCTTCTTGACGAAGCTGCCGTCCTGGATGTCGCGCAGGATGCCGCGCATCCGCTCCTTGGTGTCGGTGTCGATGACTCGCGGACCCGACAGGTACCCACCGAACTCCGCGGTGTCGGACACCGAGTAGTTCATCCGGGCGATGCCGCCCTCGTACATCAGGTCGACGATCAGCTTGAGCTCGTGCAGTACCTCGAAGTATGCCATCTCCGGCGGGTAGCCCGCCTC
>DATKEW010000014.1:0-10828 GCA_035511785.1 Mycobacterium sp. | reverse complement strand
CGCGCTGCGCTTCGACCAGTTTGCCCATGCCATGCTCAGCCGTGTGGATGGCCGACGGATGCGCATGTCGGACTTGGCAATTCCGCTCGACATCGTGGTCGCGGGCGTGCGCAGGCAGCCGTATTCGGCGCTGCCGTCTAGGTTCCGCCGTCCCGGCTTGGCGGCACTGCAGTTGCGGTCGGTGCCGTTTCGCCCGATCGGCATCGGCCCGGTGGTGGGCGCGCGGATGTGGCAGGTGGCCGCCTTCATCGACTTGCGGGTCGTCAAGCCGATCATCATTGGCGACGACGACCCGGCCCGCGACTTCGACGTCGTCGATGCGGCGTCGTTCTCGGCGGCCGTTCCCGGTGTGCTGCACCACGAAACGAGCGATCCGCGCATGATCGCGATCCTCGACGCCCTCTTCGAAGAAAAGGACATCGCGGCCCTCGTCGACGGCGGTGCGGCGAGCAACGTCCCGATCGAACTCGCCTGGAAGCGCGTCCGCGACGGGAGGCTGGGCACCCGCAACGCGTGCTACCTGGCCTTCGATTGCTTTCACCCGCGATGGGATCCGCGGCATCTGTGGCTGGTGCCGATCACCCAGGCGATCCAGTTGCAGATGGTATCCAACCTGCCCTACGCAGATCACCTCGTCCGATTCGAGCCGACACTGTCGCCGGCGAATCTGGCGCCCTCCGTCGCGGCCATCGATCGCGCGAGCGAATGGGGGCGCAACAGTGTCGAGCGGGCGATCCCGGTGACGTCGGCCATGTTGCAGCCGACGTGGTGGGAAGGGGATGGCCCCCCGGCCGCCAAGCCCAAGGCACGCGCGAAGTCGGTGGCGTCGCCGATGAGCGCGGTCATGGCTGCGATTCAGGTTCCGACCAGTCGCTTTGCCCGGTGGCGAAGCCGTTACCTGACCTGAAGCAGGCCGGGCATCCCCGCTTTAGTCTTCTCCGTCCCACTAATTCGCTGCCTGACCACTATGCGAAATGCCCGTCTCCGAGCGACTTTTCAGCGACAAGCGTCCCGAGCCGGCGAACTCCACCGCGGTGACTGGCCTGCTGGTACCAATGCGGAGGTAGATCGGCAAAGGGCTCAGCGCCCACACGTCGCTGCACCTGTGTACTACATATCCGTAGTACAAAGGCAAGCATGTCTGAAGTGCCGGTGCGTGAGCTGAACCAAAATACCGCCGGAGTGCTCGCACGGGTCAAACGCGGCGAGCAGATCGACATCACCGAACGCGGAGCCGTCGTGGCCCGCCTGGTCCCGGCCCAGGAAAATCCCCTGGCAGAAATGATCAGCGCGGGAAGGCTTCATCCCGCCACCCTCAGCGGACCGGCGCCACGTCCATCCGGACCGGTCAAGACCGACCATGAGGCCGGCCAACTGCTGCGCGAGCTGCGAGACACCGAGCGCTATTGATGCTTTATCTCGACACGTCGGCCCTGATGAAACTGATACGGCGTGAACCCGAAAGCGATATCCTCGCTGACTGGCTCGACGCGCACACATCGGCGCCGTGGGTGTCATCGACGCTGATCGAGGTTGAACTCCCTCGCGCCCTGCGCCGGATAGAGCCCTCGCTGCTTGCCGACGTTCCCGCGATCCTGGCTCGAGTAGCGCGCTACGAAGTCGACGAGGTGGTCCGGGCCGCCGCCGCGGCGTATCCGAACACCACGCTACGGTCACTGGACACGATCCATCTCGCGACCGGGGACGCGGTGTTCGGCACCCGGTTGACTGCGTTCGTCACCTACGACGAACGCCTCCTCACGGCCGCTGCAGCCGCCGGCCTGCCGACCGCTGCTCCGGGTCGCTGAGAGCCGTACCAATTGCTGAAGTTGACGGGGGTACCACCACCGACGGCTTACGCGCTCGCGCTCGACCTACGCGAGCCGCTGCTCCGGAAAGGCAACGACATTGGGCACACGGGCGTCCAATCCGCGCTGGAGGGATGAGCCCGCAATCGCCAACGCCTCCGTGATCACGCGGCGCCCATATGTCGCGAAAAGTCGCTACCAGGCAGGCATTTCGCATAGTGGATCGCCAGCGGCGACCGGTGTGACAGACCTGACGCCCACGCCCGTGGGCCAACCGCCCACGTACCGGCTCATCTCGTGTCTTCGGTGAACAGCGCCATCGACGCGGTAAATCCGTGCAACGCGTTGCGGCCAGCGATCGGGCCGATCTCCCCGGCGGCGAAGAAACCGGCGAGCGGAATCCCGCCAAGTAGTTCCTCGATCGTCGACGCGTCATGGTCGGCGACCCCGAACATCCGCCGCCCACGCGCGTTGCAGGTGAACAACAGCGCGCCAACCGGACGCCCGGGCAGCTCCGCTCCCGCCCGCTCCACGGCCAGACGCAGGTCCTTGTCGGCCCCCGCCGCGTCACGGACCTGGAACTGCACGGTCTCGCCGACCTCGACAACATCGCCGATCTCGATCGCCCCGGTCGAGGAGTCGGCGCCGAGCAGGCCGCGGATCAGGAAGTCGCCCTGACCCGGAGCCGCCAGGTGCTCGTCGACGACGATCCCGATCTGCAGGCCGCGGCTCACCAGTTCCTGCTCGTCGTGCCCCAGCCCCTCGACGATCTCACGCAGGCGCTGCAGCGGCGGTCGGCCGCCCAGCTCGGTGATCACTGCGCCGTCCCCGCCGGTGACGATGTACGGGTTGCCGATCGGCCGGCAGCCCTGCGACACGATCGGGATACCGTGCATCCCGGGCAGGCGCGCGCCCACAAGGCCGGAGGTGAGCACTTCGTGGTCGCGGAACAGCCGGGTCTCGCCCGGAGCCTGCCCACCGCTCACCACGCCGCCCACCACGGTCGTTCCCGGCAGGTCGGTGTTGAGGTGCTCAACGAGCAGGCTCGACGGGAACGTGTACGGGTCCGGCAGCAGCAGGTGCAGATCGTGTGCGGTCCGGTCGAACCGGTATCCAGTGAGCAGGCCACCCGAGCCGGTGCGGACGAAGTCCAGCTGGAACGTCTCGGCGGCCAGGCCGGACGCCAGCCACACCGCCACCGCGGGCTCGTCCTCGATCTCGTGGCGGCCGGCGACGATCGCCTGGGCGACGCAACCGATCAGCGCGGGTGGCTCGAGCATCCGCTGCACCGCGTCGAGGACGTCCACAGCCTGGTCGGTGTGTGATCGCGATCCGAGCAGCACGGCCAGCGACGGCGCCTCACCCGCGAGCTCGTCGCGCGCGTGCGCTGCCGCCTCCACCGCGGCCTGCCGCGCGTCGGGCGCGGTAGAAACCCCGACTCCGATCCGCACACTTCCATGATGCGCCAACCCGGGGTGCGACGAAATCGCCAAGGGCTGAATCGCCGCCCGGCCGGAGCTTCAGCGCGCAAAGCCCCGCAGAAGCGCCGGTTCACCGACGCCTTGGACTTGCCCAGCCAGCGGCCACCTTCCTGCACCGCCAAACCCTGTGCCAGAACCAGCAATACGTGCGCGATATCGACTGGGTCGCCGGTGAGCAGCCCGGCGTCTAGTCGAGGCAGAACCGGCGGAATACTGGTATGAGCCGCTGGACGTCGGCGACCGCGTCGTCGTGCGCTCGGTGTTCTTCGAGGGATTCCGGATGCTTTGCCGCCGGCTGCTCGTCGTACCCGAGACATGGGCCACCAAGACTCCGCTGTAACCGCTTGCGAAGTCCGGTGCCTCGGATGGCGGCCGGAGGAGATGCTGTCGGTCAAGAAGCGACGAAAGCCGTTGCGACTCAGAGGAATGCGCGGAGGAACTCTAGGATTTCATCTGCCGTGGCGAAGCCGCCCAGGTGGCTCTCGCCTGGGCGCACGATGAGCTCGGCTTTGGGCAGGTGCGAAACCGCCGCTTGGGCGGCGGCCAGGGGCACGTAAGGGTCGGAGTCACCGTGCCACCACCGCACAGGCACCTTTACGTCGGCCAACCGGAAACCCCAGTCCCGCCCGAACAGGCGGGCATCGTCGACGAAGGCCTGGCAGCGGCCCCTGATGGCGAGAACGATGTCATCGATGAACATGCCCTCGATTTCCGGGTCGGCGAAGACCCGTTGGTCGCCCTCGGGCGACACGAAGGAGTAGGCCCGCATGACGTAATGCCCGAAGGGAATGAGGGCCGCCAGCAGCCCGGTACTCAGTGCTGCCAAGGGCCGGCGCAGCTGCGACAGCATCGGGGCGAAGCGGCGGGCAACCTCGGCGATGTTGCCGGTGATGGCCTCAGGCCCGACGGACGGGACCATGCCGCCCAGCACGGCCACGGCGGCCACGCGAGCGGCCAGCGGTGGTACCGCGCCGCAGGCCAGGGCATAAGGGCCGCCGCCGGAAAGACCCACGACGCCCAGCCGCTCAGCGCCCAGCGCGTCGGCCACAGCTGCCATGTCGGTGGCCCAGTCGGCCATCGCGGCGTAGGCGTGCGGATCGGACAGACCGGAGCCCGGCCGCTCCACGACGACGACGCGCAGGCCGAGCTTTATGGCGGTGCGCCGACCGAGCAGCGGGAACTGGCGTCGCGCGCCCGGTGTGCCGTGGCACCACAGCACCACCGCGCCTGAGGGGTCACCGAACTCGGCGTAACCAAGCCGGCGACCGTCGGGAAGGAAGAAACGGCCTTCCGCGCGCGGCTTGTCGACGCGTGGCACGCGGACGGGATGTCGCAGCGGGTTGCTCAGCCTCATCGGTCTTCGGAAAAGAGTAGGCGACCAGGCTCGCGAGGATCACGCTGGACGTCCGGAGCTGGCGCTGTGTCGGTTTTGCCACAGTGTGACGAGCGCGTTCGCGGCCGCTGACAACCGGCCGTCGGCCCGCCAGGCCACACCGACACAAGCACGCAACGTCGGACGACCCAGACGCAGCAGGTGCAGGTCGTCTCGGCGAGGGATCGGTGGCAAATCACCAATGGACCGCAAGGCCCAGCCTCATTCTCGCCGAACGCGGATTGTCCACAGTAGTCACGCCAGCAGCCATGCTCGCCTTCGAATTCCTATTCAACACTTAGGATTTCGCTCGCTATGGCCAACTGCTCGCAGGTGGTAGTCTGACAGCCGGGTGTCCGGGTATGTGCTGGGAGTGGTCGCAAGCTCGTCACGCCGGAAGGCGTGGCTATGTGACCTTCGCCGAACCGTTGCGACCGGGCCCGATGCCGGAATCCTCGACCGACTCGTCTGCCACACGTGCCGGTGTCGATTCATTCGCCAGATGGAAGGTGAATCATGCCTCAGATAAGCCAATACGCCCAGGGCACGCCGAACTGGGTCGACCTGCAAACCACCGATCAGTCCGCGGCTAAGCAGTTCTACGCATCTCTATTGGGCTGGAGTTACGACGACAACCCGATGCCTCAAGGCGGTGTTTACTCCATGGCCACGGTGAACGGAGAGACGGTGGCGGCGATCGCGCCGATGCCGCCGGGTGCACCAGAGGGCAGGCCACCGATGTGGAACACCTACATCGCGGTGGACGACGTCGATGCGGCGGTCGACAAGGTGGGATCCGCGGGCGGGCAGGTGCTGATGGCACCCGTCGATATCGGTGAAGCCGGCCGGATGGCCTTCGTCGCCGATCCGACCGGCCCGGCCGTGGGGCTGTGGCAGGCCAACCGCCACATCGGCGCGACGCTGGTCGGCGAGCCGGGCGCGCCTATCTGGAACGAGTTGATCACGGACAAGCCGGAATCGGCGCTCGCCTTCTATGAGGCCGTGGTCGGGTTGACGCACTCCACTGTGGAGATGGCACCAGGTCAGAAGTACACGCTGCTCAAGGTCGGTGGGAACGATGTCGGCGGTTGCACGGAACCGCCCATGCAAGGTGTGCCTAACGTTTGGCATGTCTACTTCGCCGTCGACGATGCCGACGCCACAGCGGCCAAGGCGGCTGAGGGGGGCGGGAAGGTCATGGTCGAGCCGTTCGACATACCGTCGGTGGGGCGGTCGGCTGTCTTGACCGACCCGCAGGGCGCAGTGTTCAGCGTGCTGAAGCCGGCGCAGCAGATGTAGGGGTCAGTTCGCCCGGCCGCATAACCGCCAGCGGGGTTTTGGTTTTCGTAGCAAAAGCGTTGGCGTGCACGATAGTTGAAAATCCGCGGCGCTAGGCTGGCGGCACCCCGCCAGTCCGGCGGCAACGGTTCCCGCGCCGGCGGTTAGGGCGATCAGACGGTTGGGCGCGTCGCTCGGGTCGTCGCGATCGGCGGCGAAATTCGGGGCTGGCCCACTAACTGTCGGCGTGGAACCATTTGGCAAATGAAGGACGACGATCCCGAAAAGCGGATCCGCGAATTGGAACGTCAGCTTGCCGACGCGACGCGGACCGCCCAAAGTCCGCCGTATACGGGCGATGCGCCGCCGTATATGGGCGGTGCGATTTACCTGGGGGATTCGCCGCATGAGCCCGGCCTCTCGCCGCCGCGGCGCAGGACGACATACCCGTGGCTCCTCGTCTTCGTCGTACTGGGGATCCTCGTGCCGGTCGTCGTGAGCCTGGTGGGGCTTTTCGTTCGGTCAACCCCGAGTAGGTCGACCCTTGGCAACGGTGCTAGGACGACGGCGCCTAGCAGCGGTCCCACGGTGGTGCCCGAAGGAGGCGAGCTCCGGGTGGGCGGCAATTTGGCGACCAAGACGATCGTGTGCAACGACGGCAACCTGACCTTTTATGGCTATGGCAGCAAGTATTCCGTTACCGGCCACTGTGCCAGCCTAAAGGTGGGCGGCTACAACAATAACGTCATCGTCGACAGTGCCGACACCCTCGAATCCTCCGGCTACGGCAACACGGTCACGGTCCACGCGTGCAACAACGGCAATTTGAGGCTGTCCGCCTACGGGATTGCGTTCGACGTCACCGGCCACTGTGCGAGCCTCACGATCTCCAGCTACGACAACAAAGTCACCGTCGACAGTGTCGACGGCATCAACGTCTCCGGCTACAACAACACTGTCACCTACCACTCGGGCGCACCGAAGATCGCGGATTCGGGCTATTCCAACACCATCCAGCAGGGCTGACCGATCGGAGTCGCTTCTGGCTCACGATTCCGCCCTCGGCCGTAGTAGACCCCCTCAGCGGATCGGCGACGACTGCGTCGGATCGAGCAGCATGGAGTCAACGGCGACAAGGTCTTTGGGATCAAAGCCCTCCATGTCGGCGGCGAATTCACGGCTGGCCATGAAGTCGCGAGTGAGCGCGTCGTGGTCGGCGCCGTCCGGATAGGAGATCAGTGCGATGAGTCGATGATCGTCGTCGCCGCGCTGCGTCCAGATTCCGTGCGTTGTCACGCCGAACGTTGCCAGGCTGGGGACATGGCGAGCCCAGTGCACTGCGGCGTACCGTTCGAGAGCCCGCGCGCACCGCAGGGTGTAAATCCTCAGTTGAAACATGATGCGTATACCTCCGTGCCCGTCAGGTCATCAGGGCGAGGCACAGGGCGCAGACGGCCAAGCCCTGCAGCGCCGCGCGCACGTTGATGACTCGGTCCCAGTTTGCTTGCAGCACACGAGCATTCGCTGGGACCTCGTGGGCTTGCGCGGCGGCGGTCAGTTGTCGATTGATCGGCGCGCTCACCCGTAGGTACAGCACGAGCCAGACCAGCAGCAGCGCCAGCGCTGTGCCCGCCATGATGGCCGTGGTCCACCGGCCGGCCACAGCCGCGACTGCGGCGCTCGCCGCCGCGGCGATCATCCCGACCACGCCGGGAAGCGGCATGCGCCGGTCGCCATAGCGATGCACGTTGCCCATCACGGCGACCAGAGCCCGGTCGTCGACGAGGGCCAGGGCGGGTCTTTGCACCATCGCGCAGAACACGTCGGTGCCGTAGACCACGGCGGTGCCCAGCACTCCGATCAGCGCGGCCAGCCTGGCGAGTTCTGTCATGCCGCACCTCCCAGTGCCGCCTGGGGCAGCGCGCCCAGCTGTTGCAGGACCTGCAACGTGTTGAGCTCATCCCAGTGCTCCACGAACATGCCATCGGCGACCCGCCAGATGTCGATGGAGCGCATCTCCACGCGTCGCTCGGTAGCCGGAATCCCCATGAATTCACCGGAATGCGTCCCGCGATACACGAAGCGGCCAACCACTCGGTCACCCGAGACGACTAGATCCTCCATGGTTGCCGTCAGATCCGGCAATGCCGCGAAGAACCCGGTCCAAAACTGCCGGTTGGCCTCCCGGCCGTCGTCGACGAAGAAGTTGTGATTGCGGTAGTCGCGGGCCACGAAGGTATCCACGAGCTCCGGGTCGTGTTCATTGAGCATCTTCAGGTAGGCCTCAGCGAGGCGCTTAGCGGTGTCGTTCATGTCGTTACTCCTTGTCACTGCGTAGGTGTTAGCAACGCTAACCCCATGGATCGGCATTGTCAATAGCGTTGCTAGAGTTTCTAGCAGTGCTACGATATAGGGTATGGTTACTGAAGATCGCCGTGCCCGGGAGCGAGCCGCGCGTCATCGACTCATCGTCGACACCGCCCGCCAGCTTGCCGAGGCCGAGGGCTGGGACGCCGTCACCACGCGGCGGCTGTCTACGGAGATCGAGTACAGCCAACCCGTTCTCTACAAACACTTTTCGGGCATGGATCAGGTGGCCGCAGCCGTCGCCATCGACGGCTTTGGCGAGCTGGCTCGGCTGCTTCGCACGGCCCGCAACGATGCCAAAACGCCCAGCGATGCGCTGACCCGGATGGCGCGCGCCTATCTCGACTTCGCCCGCGACAACCCTGCCGTCTACGACGCGATGTTCACCGGCCGCACCGCGCTGCGCTTCGCCGAAGAAGACACACCGCCTGAGTTGGTAGCCGCCTTCACCGAGCTGCGCCAGACGGTGTCAGCGATGGCGAACGAGGCGGACGCAGACACCCTCACCGAGGTGTTCTGGGCAGCTCTGCACGGGCTGACCACGCTCGGCCGCGGTGGGCGGCTACGTCCGGAGTATGACCGCGAGCGGGTCGATTTGCTGATAGCCCGCTTCTGCCCGGCGGATGGCTAGCGTCGTGGGGCGCGATGACGAAGTCCGCCAAGAGGGTTGGAGGGCAGCATGACCAACGATGACCTTGTCCTGCATCAGGTTCATTGGGCGAAGCTCGCCGCTGATGGAACTGCGTCGATCGTTTCGCTCGTCTTGATATGGACCGGCCATCGCATCGTGGGTCTCATCGTTCATTTCGTGACTCCCGCTGTCGCCTCAGCGCTCTTACTGCGCGCCGACACCAGCCCGCTGCGCTCGACCCGCCGAGGCAGGTATGTGCTCGAACACATGCCTCCGGTTGCCCAGGCTGTTCGCCTGGTCGGCGACGCCGTCATGACGGTTGGTGCGCGGCGGCGCAGCGGTTTTCTGATCGCAACGGGTGCGCTCATCGTGATGGCCGGGTGGTCGCATGGACTGCTCCCGTTGAAGCCCACATCGGCTCAATGACGCCAAGATTCACTAACAACCGCCTTTGAAATTCGGCGTATCCGGGCGATCGAAGCGGTCGGGTGCGCACGTGCGTCATGGTGATCACGGCCAGTGGCCCGCTGGTCGCATAGGCGACAGCGCTGATGGCAGAACTCCTCACGCTCCGACGCTGTCGATTGCCCGTGACGATTGTTGCGGTCTATCCGCGCGACGCCAGAGGTATATTCCCAGCGCAAGGATCAGCACGAACGGTATGTCGGTGAGGAACTTGCTCCAGTAGTGATCGATCTCAGTGGCTGCCTGCGCGGCCATCAACACCCCGTGCGCAAGGTTGGCCCACATCGTGAACGTCAGAAACGACGCATAGCCGTGCGGGTCGCCGGCGGCACGCAGCAGAAAGACTCCCCACACGATGTAGATCACCATCAGCATCGGGGGCACGTGCAGATGCTCACTGCCGCAACGCACGTCGTTCCAGATCGTCCAATTCAACGCTCCGCCATGCTCGGCCAGCAGCGGCGACTGCGCGATGAAGCCCACGAAAAGCACCACAAAGATCGCCAGCGTCAACACGCCATAGACACGCAGAAAGACCCGAAACGCCGTCAGCCCTCGTGACGGATCCCGCTGGGCTATTGGGATTGCGCTCATCGTTGTACTCCCTTCATTGGCCGCCGACAGCATCCGGCTTACGAGCGGCTGGCCGGCAGATCGAATCGCCGCACCGCACCGATGTCCTGAAACGCCACCACACGTGAGATCCCGTGCGCCGCAACGGTGAGCACATGCAGCGAGTGCAGCCGACGCTTCCCATCACGAGAACCCGTGTAGAGCGCCACCGCCGGCTGTCCATTGGCCGACGTCCGAACAACCGACGCCTTGCCCAACTCGCGCATCCGAGCGCCGAGGAACCCGCCGATGGCGGCCCTGCCCCGAAACCAGGTTAGGAATGGCGGCATCTCGAACATCGCATCCTCGGCCAATACCGCCACTAGGCCGGCCACGTCGGCGTTTTCAAACGCGGCTACATAACGGTCGAGCAGCTCACGCTGCCGGGCCTCGGCCGGCTCGGCAACATTGTCGTGGTCCGCCGGCAGCCGTGCCCGCGCCCGCTGCAGTGCGCTGTTGACCGCCGCGACGGTCAGATCCAACTGTGCCGCGACTTCGGACGCGCTCAGGCCCAGCACGTCACGCAAAATCAGCACCGCCCGCTGGCGCGGCGTAAGCACCTGCAGCGCAGCAACGAATGCCAGCCGCATCGTGTGCCGCTCGGCCACCACTGCGGCGGGATCCCCCACGGTCCCGGTCAGCACCGAATCGGGCACCGGCTGCAACCACGCCAGCTCCGCCGACCCGGACCGAACCGCCGCGGAGGGATCCAGCGTCGGAGCGCTGAGGTCTGACGGTAGCGGGCGACGCTTACGGCGTTCGACACCCCTGATGAACGCACGGGTCGCGATGCGATACAGCCAGGTTCGCAGCG
>DATKEW010000013.1:0-2473 GCA_035511785.1 Mycobacterium sp. | reverse complement strand
GGATTCGAAGTCGAAGTCCATGGTCCCGGCCAGCGCGTAGGCGATCACCAGCGGCGGCGACGCGAGGTAGTTCATCTTGACATCGGGGTTGATGCGACCCTCGAAGTTCCGGTTGCCCGACAGCACGGCCGCCACCGAAAGGTCGTTGTCGTTGACCGCCTTCGAGATCTCGTCCGGCAGCGGGCCGGAGTTGCCGATGCAGGTGGTGCAGCCGTAGCCGACCAGATAGAAGCCGAGCTTCTCCAGATACGGCCACAGGCCGGCCTTGTCGTAGTAGTCGCTGACCACCTGGGAGCCCGGCGCCATCGAGGTTTTCACCCACGGCTTGGAGGCCAGTCCCTTCTCGACGGCGTTACGAGCCAGCAGCGCTGCGCCCAGCATGACCTCCGGGTTGGAGGTGTTGGTGCACGACGTGATGGCGGCGATTACCACCGCGCCGTGGTCGATCACGAACTCGCCAAATTCGGCCGACTTCACCGTCACCGGGTTGCTCACCCGGCCCTTGGCATGCTTTGCAGCCGACTCCACCGGCTTGTGGTCGTCGGCGTGGTCGTCGCTCAGCACCCCCGGGTCGCTGGCCGGGAATGTTTCGTCGACCACCTCGTCCAGTTTCGAGTAGTCGTTCTTGTCGGGGTCGTCGCCGACATAGTTGGGAATGGTCTTGCGGAACGCGGATTTGGCGTCGGACAACGCAATTCGGTCCTGCGGACGCTTGGGTCCTGCGATCGACGGCACCACGTCGGACAGGTTGAGTTCGAGGTATTCCGAAAATGCCGGCTCGTGCCTGGGGTCGTGCCACAGGCCCTGCGCTTTGGCGTAGGCCTCGACCAGCGCCAGCTGCTGCGGCTTACGGCCGGTGAATCGCAGGTAGTCGATGGTCTCTTCGTCGATCGGGAAAATCGCCGCGGTGGAACCGAATTCGGGGCTCATGTTGCCCAGAGTGGCGCGGTTGGCCAGCGGCACCTCGGCCACGCCCTCGCCGTAGAACTCGACGAACTTGCCGACAACGCCGTGCTTGCGCAGCATTTCGGTGACGGTCAGCACAACGTCGGTGGCCGTGACAGCTGGCTGGATCTCACCGGTCAGCTTGAAGCCGACCACCCGCGGGATCAGCATCGACACCGGCTGACCGAGCATCGCGGCCTCGGCTTCGATGCCACCCACGCCCCAGCCGAGCACGCCGAGGCCGTTGACCATCGTGGTGTGCGAATCGGTGCCCACGCAGGTGTCGGGGTAGGCCACCCCGTCGCGCTCCATTACGACGTGCGCCAGGTATTCGATGTTGACCTGGTGCACGATGCCGGTGCCCGGCGGCACCACCTTGAAGTCCCGGAACGCGCCCTGCCCCCAGCGCAGGAACTGGTAACGCTCGCCGTTGCGCTGGTACTCGAGCTCGACGTTGCGCTCGAACGCGTCGGCCCGGCCGAAGAGGTCGGCGATCACCGAGTGGTCGATCACCAGGTCGGCGGGCGCCAGGGGGTTGACCTTCTCGGGCTTGCCGCCGAGGTCGGCGATCGCCTCGCGCATGGTGGCCAGGTCGACGATGCAGGGCACACCCGTGAAGTCCTGCATTACGACGCGCGCGGGGGTGTATTGGATCTCAATGCTGGGATCCGCCTTGGGATCCCAGTTCGCGATGGCCTGGATGTGGTCTTTGGTGATGTCGCTGCCGTCCTCGTTGCGCAACAGGTTTTCGGCGAGGACTTTGAGGCTGTAGGGGAGTTTCTCGGTATTCGGGACGGCGTCGAGACGATAGATCTGGTAACTCTTGTCGCCGACCTTGAGGGTGTTGCGGGCTCCGAACGAGTTCACAGAATCAGTCACTTCAACTCCCAAGGATTAAGTTCTCCCGCCGACGGGCCATGTCGGCGGTGCGCTGCTACTTTAACAGTACGTTTGTCCTGCATTATGGGGCAATCGCAGTTTCAGTCTTGTCGCGTCGGGCGCGGGTTTAAAGCCCCTTCTGGCTCGAATGCGCGCCGAGCCCGGGGGCACCGCCCGCTTGCGGGGAGACACTAGAGTGACGCCGTGGCGGGGCTGGGGGCACCGCCCGCTTGCGAGGGAGACGCCAGCGTGACAGCGCGGCAGGAGGGACACACATGACCGGGCACGATGCTTTCGATCTGCCGCTGCCCCAGACCCTCCCGGTGCTGCCGCTTTACATTCCGCAGGACGTCGACATGACGGCGGTCAAAGCTCAGGTCGCGGCGGCCGGGGTCAGCGCGCCGCCGGATGCCATGCCTGCGCTGCTCGGCATCGTCAGCCAAGCTCACGCCGAGGGCATCAATCTCAAGATCGTGTTGCTCGACCACAACCCCCCGAATGACACGCCGTTGCGCGACATCTCGACCGTGGTTGGCGCCGACTACCACGATGTCACGGTCCTGACGCTCGGCCCGAACTTCGTCGGCAGCTACAGCACGCACTTCCCGCGCGTCACGCTCGAAGCCGGCGAGGACATAGCCAAGACGGG
>DATKEW010000012.1:0-4901 GCA_035511785.1 Mycobacterium sp. | reverse complement strand
GGGCGGGTTGCCTCGGCGGCCGAAGCCGGGACGGCGCGCGTGGCTGTTCTCAGTGCCCAGGGAAAGATGTTCTGCGTCGGAGGCGACCTGCGGGAATTCGCCGCAGCGGCCGACCGGGGCGCGTACGTGAGCAAGACCGTCGATGTGTTGCACGAGGTGCTCGGGATCATCCACGGGCTCTCGATTCCGGTCGTATCGGTGGTCCACGGCACCGCGGCCGGTGGGGGCCTGGGGGTCGCGTTGTCGGCAGACATCGTGCTGGTTGCTTCCCAGGCCAAGCTACTGCTCGCCTTCTCGGCCATCGGTCTCACCCCCGACAGCTCGACGAGCTGGGTGCTGTCTCGGCGGCTGAGCTGGGCCCGCATCATGGATCTGCTGCTCACCAACCGCACGCTTACCGGTGAGGAAGCCGAGGCGTGGGGATTGGCCAGCCGGGCGGTTCCGCTCTCCGAGCTCGCCGCTGAGGCCGAAAGCGTCGTGGCAACCGTACGTCGTGGCGCCTCGACAACGCTGGGTGCCGCCAAACGCCTGGTGGCCGAGGCCGCTTCACGACCGCTGGCCGAACAGCTCGCCATCGAGAGGGACACCGTCGTCGCGGCAACTGTATCGGCTGACGGCATCGAGGGCATCGACGCATTCCTTGCCAAACGGCCCCCGGTTTTTGGTTAACGGAAACGACGCGTTCTTCTCTGTCGCGACGGGCCAGGACGCTACACAAATCGCAAGGAGACAACCGTGACAACCCCCGATGACCAGGTCGCAGCCTGGCTGGCGGAGTACGGATCGCCGACCGCCAACGCCGCAGCCATCCTGTGCGATCTCCATCCGCCAGATGCACCCGCTTTCACCATCGTCGAAGCCGACATGTCTGCTCAGGTGCTCAGCTACGGCGAACTCGCCGATCGTTCCAAGCGGCTCGCCGCGGTGCTGCAGGGACACGGCGTCACCGTCCGTGACCGCGTCGCCGTACTGATGGGCAAACGAGCGGACCTCATCGTGACCCTGCTGGCACTGTGGCGTCTCGGGGCGGTCCAGGTGCCGCTGTTCACCGCATTCGCGACCGGGGCGATCCAGCAACGGGCCGAAGCCGCACGAGCCAAGCTCATCATCACAGAGCACTCGCAGCGAGCCAAGGTCGAAGCCATCGACGGCGTGGAGGCTCACGATGTGGACGACCTGATGGCCGAGGCGGACAACCGCGCCCCACTGTCCGAGTCGGTCGCCGTCGGCGGCGACGGTGTCATCATCCAGCACTACACCAGCGGCACCACCGGCAAACCCAAGGGCGTCCCCGTTCCGCTTCAAGC
Organism: Mycobacterium sp.; assembly: GCA_035511785.1. GTDB lineage: Bacteria > Actinomycetota > Actinomycetes > Mycobacteriales > Mycobacteriaceae > Mycobacterium. Next base: position 3,594 of record DATKEW010000012.1, on the reverse strand, counting down.
CCTGGCCAACTTCCGCAGCTACCTGCACTACACGCTCGACGTGCGAAGCGACGACGTCTACTGGTGCTCGGCTGACCCGGGCTGGGCCTACGGGCTGTTCTTCGCCATCGTCGGCCCGATGCTGCTCGGCCAGCCCGGCATCCTGTTCAACTCCGGCTTCACCCCGGAGTCAACGTTCGCCGTGCTTCGCGAGTTCGGTGTGACCAACTTCACCGGCGCACCGACCATGTTCCGGGCGATGCGGCTACACCCCGAAGAGCAGCACGTCACGCTGCGCTGTGCGTCCTCGGCCGGCGAGCCGCTGACGCCCGACATCATCGAGTGGGCCCGCGATGCACTCGGGACCGACGTGCGTGACACCTATGGGCAGACCGAAATCGGGATTGTGATCAGCAACCATTGGAACCCGGACGTCGCCAAGCCGATCCGGCCCGGCTCGATTGGCCAGCCGATGCCAGGTATCGCCGCCGGGATCGTGGACGGGCAGATCGCAATCGATGTCGCTCACAGTCCACTGCTGTGGTTCCGTGGCTATCACGAGAACCCGGAGAAGACGGCTGAACGCTTCAGCGCCGACGGGGCCTGGTATCTGACCGCCGACCTCGGTTACGTCGACGAGGATTGCTACTTCTACTTCACGGCGCGTGACGACGACCTCATTATGGCGGCTGGATACCGAATCGGCCCCTACGACGTCGAGAGCGTAATGCAGACCCACCCCGCGGTCGCGGAGGTTGCCGTCGTCGGCCGTCCAGACCCCGAAGGCATCCGCGGAGAGGTCGTCACCGCCTTCGTCGTGCCCCGGCCGGGTGTGGAAACCGGGCCGGAACTGGAGCGCGAACTACAGGCACACGTCCGCGACAACTACTCCAAACACGCTTATCCCCGTGCTGTCCATTTCGTGTATGCGCTCCCGAAAACACCCACCGGCAAAGTGCAGCGATACCTACTCAAACAGCAATAGCACCGCCAACCCCCACCGTCTGCGGTCACGTATTCGCAGATCGCCAAATGGCCCCAGCCGCAAGCTACCTCGGGTGCGTTGTCACCGCGGTACGACCATGCCTGCCAGATGATGCGGGTGTACACCGTCGACGCCGTTGTCGGTCATTTCCGTATTCGGTGGGCCGTCGCGTCTTGAGGTCACCTGTTATTGGTCGCGGCCGGTGACGGGGATAAGTTGGTCGAGTGCGCCGCCATTGGCGGGCAGTTGAAATACGGAAGGAGGCCCGAATTGTCGACCCTGGATCCAAGTGAGGCCGAGGCGCGTGATTGGGCTCGCGCGATCCTGGCGTACCGCCATGGGAGCGCGATCTTCCAGACCTCGACAATGGGGGCTCTGCTTGATGGTGTGTATGAGGGAGATGTCACGGTCCGTGAGTTATTGCGCCACGGCGATTTTGGTCTGGGTACCTTCAACCGCCTGGACGGCGAAATGCTGGTGCTCGACGGGGCCTGCTATCAACTGCGCGGCGACGGCAGCGCGGCAATCGCCGATCTCGACGAACTCACCCCGTTCGCCGCGGTGACCTGGTTTCGACCCGACCAGACGATAGAGGTGGCGGACCCACATGACCGCGCTGCGCTCAAAATGCGCATCGACAAGGCTCTAGAGAGCACGAACCTCATGGTGGCCGTTCGCGTTACGGGCGATTTCAGCATGATTCGCACCCGCACCGTCACGGAGCAGCACCCGCCTTACCGACCATTCACCGAGGCCACCCAAGATCAGCGGGAGGTGACATTCGTTGATCTCAGCGGGACATTGGCTGGATTCCGTATGCCCGACTACGAACAGGGCATCTCGGTGGCCGGCTATCACTCTCACTTCATCGACACCGACCACCGGCACGGCGGGCATACCCTTGACTACCAGCTGGTTCGCGGAACCGTCGAGATCGGTGTGCGTTCTGAACTGCATCTGAGTCTGCAGCGAACGCCGCAGTTCCTCGCCGCGGAATTGAACCAGGCTGACCTCGACAGCCAGATCCGCCAGACCGAGGGCGACTGATGGTGGGCGGCAGCGCAGCTCGCTCGGCTCAGCGGGTAGTCGAGACGTTGCACGCCTACGGCGTTCGGTATGTCTTCGGTGTGCCCGGGGCCAAGATCGATCCCGTCTTTGACGCCCTGATCGGCAGTGGTCTCAAGCTGGTGGTGTGTCGCCACGAACAGAACGCGGCGTTCATGGCGGCCGCCGTCGGTCGGCTCACCGGCACGCCCGGGGCCGCACTGGTGACCTCGGGACCGGGTACCACCAATCTGGCCACCGGTTTAGTCACCGCGACCACCGAGCAGGACCCTATGATCGCGATCTGCGGCGCAGTTGCGCGGGCCGACCGGCTCAAACGTACTCATCAGTCGATGGACGCCGTCGCGGCGCTGAAACCCTTCACCAAATACGCTGGCGAGGTCAACGATCCCGACAACGTTGCCGAAGCCGTTGCCAACGCGATCCGCGCGGCAAAGACGGTGCCGTGCGGTGCGGCCGCGGTGGTGCTGCCTGTCGACGTGTCCAGCGCGCTGACGGCGGCCTCCATTGTGCGGCCGGTACCGGTTTCACCTCTAGGGGCCGCGTCGGCACAGGGAATTGCTCAGGCTGCCAAGTTGATTCGCGGCGCGGATCGCCCGGTGGTGTTCGTCGGTGTGCGCGTAGGCGACCCGGCATCGTGTGCGGCGTTACGTGCGCTGCTGGCGGCAACGGACCTGCCGGTTGTGCAGACGTTCCAGGCCGCCGGTGTGGTTTCTCGCGAGCTTGAGGACCACTTCGTGGGACGCGTGGGGCTTTTCCGCAACCAACCCGGTGACATCCTGATCAGTCACGCCGACGTTTTGGTGACCATCGGCCTCGACCATGTCGAATACGATCCCCGCCTGTGGAATGCCGATTCAACTCGCACGATCGTTCACATCGATGAGGTGCCCGCGGACATCGACCATCATTACCAGCCGACGGTGGAGTTGCGCGGCGACATCGCCGCGACGTTGACCGAGTTGACCCAGCTGCTCTCAGGCCTGCGGCTATCTGACGCGGCGAGCGTCGCCGTCGCCGAACAACGCGCGGCGCTGCAGCAGATCGACGAGGAAGCAAGAACTCGTCCGGATGCCGAACGGGCCTTGAACCCGGCGGCCCTGGTCCTCAAGATCCGTGACCTCGTCGATGATGACGCCACGATCGCCTGCGACGTGGGGTCGCACTACATCTATATGGCCAGGCATTTTCGTGCTTATCAGCCGCGGCGGCTGCTGTTCTCCGACGGCCAGCAGACTCTCGGTGTCGCGCTGCCATGGGCCATGGCGGCCGCGATGGTGCGTCCCGGTACTCAGATCGTTTCTGTCTCCGGTGACGGCGGATTCCTCTTCAGCGCACAGGAATTGGAGACGGCGACCCGTCTGGGGCTGAATTTCACACACGTCATCATGCGTGACAATTCCTACGACATGGTGGCCTTCCAGGAGATGCTCAAGTATGGACGCACGTCGGGTGTTGAGCTCGGCGACTACGACGTCGTTCAATACGCAGGAGCGTTTGGCGCCAACGGAATTCGGATCAGCAGCATGAACGCGTTCGCCGACGCGCTCAGACGATCGCTGACC
>DATKEW010000011.1:0-15205 GCA_035511785.1 Mycobacterium sp. | reverse complement strand
GCAACGGGCTGAGCCTGCAGGATTTCGACTTCTACGAAATCCACGAGGCGTTCGCCTCGGTGGTGCTGACGCATCTGAAGGCGTGGGAGTCCGAGGAGTACTGCAAGGAGAGGTTGGGTCTCGACGCCGCCCTTGGGTCGGTCGATCGCTCCAAGCTCAACGTCAACGGCTCGTCATTGGCCGCAGGTCACCCGTTCGCGGCAACGGGTGGGCGCATTCTCGCTCAGGCGGCCAAGCAGCTCGCCGAGAAGAAGGCGGACGGCGGCGGGACCGTCAGGGCGCTGATTTCGATCTGCGCCGCCGGCGGCCAGGGCGTGGCCGCGATTTTGGAGGCCTGACCGGCCCGCCACCGGCCCGACGTCGGCCCGCAGCGCGATGAATTTCGTCGCAGCCGGTTAGTAACGCCGCCGCTTGGGTATTCGAACTGCCGGATAGCCCCGTGTTGTGGTCTGACCCCCCGACCCCGACGGCAACACGGGGTATCCCATAGTCGACCGCCGGTCATCGACGCAAGACGGGCGTACGAAATAGACCGCCGCTGGAGTGAGGGGATCCAGCGGCGGTCTTTTTCGGTCTTTTGGTGTGCGCAAACACAAGGTCCCCCGCTTCGCTGCGCGGGCGGGGGACCTTGCTTGAGCCGTGAGCAGGCGGCCTAGAAAGCGACCTCGTCGAGCTCCATGATGTCGTTGTCCAGCGCCTCGATCACCTCGCGGGTGCTGGTCAACAGCGGCAGGAAGTTCTTCGCGAAGAACGCCGCCACCGCGATTTTGCCCTCGTAGAAGGACCGCTCAGCACCGCTGACGCCGGCGTCGAGCGCCTGCACCGCCGCGGCCGCCTGGCGCTGGAGCAACCAGCCGATGACCAGGTCACCGACGCTCATCAGGAAGCGCACGGAACCCAGGCCCACCTTGTAAAGGCTGGTGACGTCCTCCTGGGCGGCCATCAGGTAACCGGTGAGGGTGGCCGCCATGGCCTGCACGTCGGCCAGGGCCTTGCCCAGCAGCTCACGCTCGGTCTTCAGCCGGCCGTTGCCAGACTCGCTGTCGACGAACTTCTGGATCTCACCCGAGACGTGGGCCAGCGCCACACCCTTGTCGCGGACGATCTTGCGGAAGAAGAAGTCCTGCGCCTGGATAGCGGTGGTGCCCTCGTAGAGCGAGTCGATCTTGGCGTCCCGGATGTACTGCTCGATCGGGTAGTCCTGCAGGAAGCCGGACCCACCGAACGTCTGCAGGCTCTCGGTCAGCTTGGCGTAGGCCTGCTCGGAGCCCACACCCTTGACCAGCGGCAGCATCAGGTCGTTGATCTTGACGGCCAGGTTGGCGTCCACGCCGTGCAGCGCCTCGGCGACCGCCGCGTCCTGGAAGGTCGCGGTGTAGAGGTACAGCGCGCGCAGACCCTCGGCGTAGGCCTTCTGGGTCATCAGCGACCGGCGCACGTCGGGGTGATGCGTGATGGTCACCCGTGGTGCGGTTTTGTCCGTCATCTGCGTCATGTCGGCGCCCTGCACCCGCGACTTGGCGTATTCCAGCGCGTTCAGGTAGCCCGTCGACAGGGTGGCGATCGCCTTGGTGCCGACCATCATCCGGGCCTGCTCGATGACGTCGAACATCTGCGCGATGCCGTTGTGCACCTCGCCGACCAGCCAGCCCTTGGCGGGGACGCCGTGCTGGCCGAACGACAGCTCGCAGGTCGCCGAGACCTTCAGGCCCATCTTGTGCTCGACGTTGGTGACGAACACGCCGTTACGCTCGCCCAGTTCGCCGGTCTCGAAGTCGAACAGGAACTTGGGCACGAAGAACAGGGAAAGCCCCTTGGTGCCGGGACCGGCGCCCTCGGGGCGGGCCAGCACCAGGTGGAAGATGTTCTCGAACAAGTCGCCGGAGTCACCGGAGGTGATGAACCTCTTCACCCCGTCGATGTGCCAGGAGCCGTCGTCCTGCTGGACCGCCTTGGTGCGGCCGGCGCCGACATCCGAACCGGCGTCCGGCTCGGTGAGCACCATGGTCGAACCCCACCCGCGCTCGGCGGCCAGCACGGCCCACTTCTTCTGCTCCTCGGTTCCGAGGTGGTAGAAGATGTTGGCGAATCCGGCCCCGCCGCCGTACATCCACACCGCGGGGTTGGCACCCAGCACGTGCTCGTGCAGCGCCCACACCAGTGACTTGGGCATCGGCATGCCGCCGAGGGCCTCGTCAATGCCGGCCTTGTCCCAACCGGCTTCCTGAACGGCCCGGACCGACTTCTTGAAGGATTCCGGCAGCGTCACCGAGTGGGTCTGCGGGTCGAACACCGGCGGGTTGCGGTCACCCTCGACGAACGACTCCGCGACCGGCCCCTCGGCCAGTCGGCTGACCTCGTTCAACATCTCTCGGACGGTGTCGACGTCTAAGTCGCTGTACTCGCCTTGGCCTAATGCCTTGTCAACGCCCAACACTTCGAACAGATTGAACACCTGGTCGCGGACGTTGCTCTTGTAGTGGCTCACTACTCTCCTCCTCGTTGAGAATGCCACGTGTGGTTGGGTACTCGGGCTAAGTTACCCACCAGTAACACAGCTAAAATATATCCGTTGGACGGCCCGATGCAAGTGTGTGTGAGCTACATTTCATAGTCTAATTAACCAACTGGTTGGGAAGGCTTCGCCCGTGGCGTTAGCGGCCCGTCTACCTGCGGTGATGGTGGACGGATGAGCGGTGTGGGCAGCGTCACGGCGTTGCCGGTGGTGGACTTGCGGGCCAGTTCCGGCCAACTCCGCGGCAGCCTCCGCGAGGCGGCGCATGAGGTGGGGTTCTTCTATCTGATCGGCCATGACGTGCCCGACGCGCTGGTGAGCCGCGTGCTCGACGTGGCACGCAAGCTCTTCGAGCTGCCGCAAGCCGACAAGGACGCTGTCGCGATGGTCCGCAGTCCGCATTTCCGCGGCTATACCCGGTTGGGCGGCGAGCTGACCCTGGGCGAGGTGGATTGGCGCGAGCAGATCGACATCGGACCGGAACGTGCGTCGATCGGCGGGCCCGGTAAGCCCGACTACCTGTGGTTGCAGGGCCCAAACCAGTGGCCCGCCGGGCTGCCGGAGTTGCCCGGGATCGTCGATGCCTGGGATGCCGCATTGTCCTCGGTAGCGCGCACGTTGCTCCGGCATTGGGCAGCCTCGCTGGGCAGCCGGCCCGACGTGTTCGACTCGGCCTTCGCCGAAACGCCCGCCACGCTGATCAAGATCATTCGTTATCCGGTCCGCGCGGCCAGCACGCAGGGCGTGGGTGCGCATCGAGATGCCGGAGTGCTGACGCTGCTGCTGGCCGAGCCGGGCAGCCGGGGCTTGCAGGTACGGCGAGGCAAGGGAACCCACCGGGACGACGGCTGGATCGACGTGCCGGCGCGCAAGGACGCGTTCATCGTCAACATCGGCGAGCTGCTCGAGGTCGCAACGGGCGGATACCTGCGCGCCACCGAGCACCGGGTGAACCTGCACGGGTCGGCGGCCGAGCGAATTTCGGTGCCGTTCTTCTTCAATCCGCGACTGGACGCGCAGATACCGGTGCTGTTGTTACCCGACGAACTTGCGGCACGCGCCGACAAGTCCTGGACTGCGGCGGAAAACCCGTCAGACCCGATCTTCTCCGTCTACGGTCGCAACGCGTGGAAGAGCAGATTGCGGGCGCACCCGGATGTGGCTGACGCGCACGGATACTCGTCCAGTAGGGTCGGGTAGGAGAAATCCGTGTTCGGCTCAAGGGGCGAATGAAGTCCGGTGAACTCAACCAAGAAGCTGACACCCTCCTCACTTCGTGAGGCCTTCGGCCATTTCCCGTCGGGTGTGGTGGCCATCGCCGCCGAGGTCAACGGAACCCGGGAAGGCCTGGCGGCCAGTACCTTTGTCCCGGTCTCGCTGGAGCCGCCGCTCGTGTCGTTCTGTGTGCAGAACACGTCGACGACGTGGCCCAAGCTCAAGGACCTGCCGATGCTGGGCATCAGCGTCCTCGGTGAGGCCCATGACGAGGCCGCGCGCACCCTGGCCGCCAAGACCGGCGACCGGTTCGCCGGTTTGGAGACGGTGTCCAGCACCACCGGCGCGGTCTTCATCAAGGGCACCGGCCTGTGGCTGGAGAGCGCGATCGAGCAGACGATCCCGGCCGGGGATCACACCATCGTGGTGCTGCGGGTCAACGAGGTGACGGTGGATGCCGAGGTGGCGCCCATTGTGTTCCACCGCAGCGTGTTCCGGCGCCTCGACGCCTGAACCCGCCCCAGTGCGCAAGTTCGGCGCGGACGGAGAATTTCGGATCGCGGTTCGAATGTCGTTGCTGCCGTTGGTGTTCTGGTCGCGGCGATGGCTCAGCGGCGAAACAGCTTGTTACCCAACCACACCACGGGATCGTATTTGCGGTCGGCGACCCGCTCTTTCATCGGGATCAGCGCGTTGTCGGTGATCTTGATGTTTTCCGGGCATACCTCGGTGCAGCACTTGGTGATGTTGCAGTAGCCCAGGCCGTGCTCTTCCTGCGCGTCGTTGCGCCGGTCCCGCGTGTCCAGCGGGTGCATTTCCAGCTCGGCGATGCGCATCAGGTAGCGCGGCCCGGCGAACGCCTTCTTGTTTTCCTCGTGGTCGCGGACCACGTGGCAGACGTTTTGGCACAGAAAGCACTCGATGCACTTGCGGAACTCCTGCGAGCGCTGGACGTCGACCTGCGCCATCCGGTACTCCCCGGGCTGCAGGTCCTTGGGTGGTGCGAAAGACGGTATCTCGCGGGCCTTTTCGTAGTTGAACGAAACGTCGGTGACCAGATCGCGAATCACCGGGAAAGTCCGCAGCGGTGTGACCGTGACGACCTCGTCCTCGGCGAAGGTGGACATCCGGGTCATGCACATCAGCCGCGGCTTCCCGTTGACCTCGGCCGAGCAGGATCCACACTTGCCCGCCTTGCAGTTCCACCGCACGGCGAGGTCGGGCGTCTGGGTCTGCTGCAGGCGATGGATGATGTCGAGCACCACCTCGCCCTCGTTGACCTCGACCGTGAAGTCCTGCAGCCCGCCGCCCGCTTGGTCGCCGCGCCACACCCGCATGCTCGCGTTGTAGGTCATTCGCCTCTCCGTCCTGGGTGCTCGGCCAGTTCGTCGTCGGTGAAGTACTTCTCCAGCTCAGAAACCTCGAAGAGCTCGAGCAGATCGGACCGCATCGGCACCTGGGCTTTACGAGTGATCTCGATGTCGGGAATCACCGCATCGCCGCCGGCCGCGCGGCATACCAGCAACACCTTGCGCCAGGAGGCGTCCATCGACGGGTGATCGTCGCGGGTATGCCCGCCACGGCTCTCGGTGCGCTCCAGCGCGGCCTTGGCCACGCACTCGCTGACCAGCAGCATGTTGCGCAGGTCGATGGCCAGATTCCAGCCGGGGTTGTACTGGCGATGCCCCTCCACCTGAATCTTCTCGAACCGCTCACGAAGCTTGTCGAGCCGGTCGAGGGCCTGGGAGATTTCGTCCGCTTTGCGGATGATGCCCACGAGGTCGTTCATCGACTGCTGCAGATCCAACTGCAGCGTGTAGGGATTCTCGGCCGTGGCGCCGTTCGTCGGTCCCTCGAAGGGCGCCAGGGCCCTTTTCGCCGCGGTGTCGATGGCCTCGTCGGAGACGGCCGGCCGGCTGCTGAGCGCCCGCGCGTAGTCGGCGGCCCCCAGACCGGCGCGGCGGCCGAAGACCAGCAGGTCCGACAACGAGTTGCCGCCCAGCCGATTGGAGCCGTGCATGCCGCCGGAGCACTCGCCGGCGGCGAAAAGCCCGGGGACCGTGGCCGCGCCGGTGTCGGCGTCTACCTCGACCCCACCCATCACGTAGTGGCAAGTGGGCCCCACTTCCATCGGCTCCTTGGTGATGTCGACCCCGGCCAGCTCCATGAACTGGTGGTACATCGACGGCAGGCGTCGATTGATCTCCGCAGCCGTCAAACGCGACGCGATGTCGAGGTAGACCCCGCCGTGTGGGGTGCCGCGGCCCGCCTTGACCTCCGAGTTGATCGCGCGAGCGACCTCGTCGCGGGGCAGCAGGTCCGGGGTGCGACGCGCCGAGTCGTTGTCCTTCAGCCATTGGTCGGCCTCTTGCTCCGTTTCGGCGTACTGGCCTTTGAACACCGGCGGGATGTAGTCGAACATGAATCGCTTGTCGTCGGAGTTCTTCAGCACTCCGCCGTCGCCGCGAACACCTTCGGTGACCAGGATCCCTTTCACGCTCGGCGGCCACACCATGCCCGTCGGGTGGAATTGGACGAACTCCATGTTGATCAGCGACGCGCCCGCCCGCAGCGCCAAAGCGTGCCCGTCGCCGGTGTACTCCCAGGAATTCGACGTCACCTTGAACGACTTGCCGATCCCGCCGGTGGCCAGCACCACCGCGGGGGCCTCGAAGACAATGAACCGCCCGCTTTCGCGCCAGTAACCGAACGCCCCGGCGATCGCGTCCCCGTCCTTGAGCAGCTCGGTGATCGTGCATTCGGCGAACACCTTGATCCGCGCTTCGTAGTCACCGAGCTCGGCGTGGTCCTCCTGCTGCAGCGACACGATCTTCTGCTGCATGGTGCGGATCAACTCCAGGCCGGTGCGGTCGCCGACGTGCGCCAGCCGCGGATAGGTGTGCCCGCCGAAGTTGCGCTGGCTGATCTTGCCGTCTTTGGTGCGGTCGAACAGCGCGCCGTAGGTCTCCAGTTCCCAGACCCGGTCCGGCGCTTCCTTGGCGTGCAGTTCGGCCATGCGCCAGTTGTTCAGGAACTTCCCACCGCGCATCGTGTCGCCGAAGTGGGTCTTCCAATTGTCTTTCGGGTTGGTGTTGCCCATCGAGGCCGCGCAACCGCCCTCGGCCATCACCGTGTGGGCTTTGCCGAACAGGGATTTGCACACCACCGCGACCTTGAGGCCGCGCTCGCGCGCTTCGATCACCGCGCGCAACCCGGCGCCGCCGGCACCGATCACGACCACGTCGTAGGAGTGCCGTTCGACCTCAACCATGAAACCTCGCTCAGCCTTTTTCTGGTAATCCTGAAATGGCTTATCAGCCAATGAATCTGAAGTCGGTGATGGTGCCGCTGGCCACCAGCATGATGTAGAAGTCGGTGAGCGCCAAGGTCCCCAACGTGATCCACGCGAATTGCATGTGGCGGGTATTCAACTTGCTGACCTGTGTCCAGATCCAATACCGCACTGGGTGTTTGGAAAAATGCTTGAGCCGACCGCCGGTGACGTGACGGCACGAATGGCACGACACGGTGTAGCACCACAGCAGGAGCACATTGACCACCAAAATGACGTTGCCCAAACCGAACCCGAAACCCGACGGTGAATGGAACGCCATTATCGCGTCGTAAGTGTTGATCAGCGAGACCACCAGCGCGACGTAGAAGAAGTACCGATGGCTGTTCTGGATGATCAGCGGAAGCCGGGTCTCTCCGGTGTAGTGGGCGCGCGGTTCGGGCACCGCGCAGCCGGTCGGTGACTGCCACACCGAGCGGTAGTAGGCCTTGCGGTAGTAGTAGCAGGTGATCCGGAACCCGAGCAGGAACGGTAATACCAACATTCCCAACGGAATCCACCACGGGAACTGGCCGAACCAGACGCCCAGGTGGCTGGCACCCGGCGCGCACGATGAGCTGACGCACGGTGAGTAGAACGGCGTCAGATAGTGGTATTTGTCCACCCAGTAGGCGCTACCCCAGAAGGCCCGGGTGGTGGCGTAGAGGATAAACGCCAAGAGACCGCTGTTGGTCAGCAGCGGCTGCAGCCACCACCGGTCGGTGCGCAGTGTCCGTTCGGGTATTCGCGCGCGGGAAGGTGAGAAAACGCCGGACGCAGGACGGTTCGCCGTGGGTGCGCTCATCTAGTGTTCCTCTTCGAACGGGCTATCTGGTCGAAGGGTACACAGAGAGAGCCCTCCCTTTTTCGGGGGGCTTGGGTTGTCAGGCCCCCTTGTGACCCCCGACACCCTCGTCGTCGACATCGCGCCAGAAATCGCTGTCGTATTGGGTGTCGGGAATGGCGATCTTCTCGCCAGACTGCTGCACAGTGGCTCGAGCCAGGTCCAATTCGGACACGTCGGTCTCAAGCAATTCGACGTCGCTGAGGATCCGGTCGGCGTCGATGACGATGCGCCGCATGGCCGGGCTGTCGCCGTACCGCGCCTTCAACGACCTCGCGCACCGCCGCAAGCCGCCGATGAGATCGTGCAGTTCGGCGAGTTCAGTAGTGGTGGACAACGGATCTCCTAGGGCAGACGGAGTTACGGATCACAGTACGCTACCGATACTATCCACCGCACGGACCTCACGTGACACAGGTCACCCGGGCGGCGCAGGGAGCAAACACCCATGGCAGGTCAGACCACGCTGGCGCAGCACGCGATGGCGCTGCTCGACTCCCATCAGCCGGGCAACCCGGTGATCCTTCCGACCGTGTGGGATGCCTGGTCTGCGCGCCTCGCCACGGACGCCGGGTTCGCCGCTCTCACCGTAGGCAGTCATCCGATGGCCGATTCGATCGGCAAACCGGACGGCGAGGGCATGGCGTTCGACGACGTGCTGACCCGGGTCGCCCAAATCACCGCCGCTGTCGATGTCCCGGTGTCGGTGGACATCGAGTCCGGCTACGGCCAGCCGGCCCGGCGCCTGATCGAGGGCCTGCTGAGCGTTGGCGCCGTCGGACTGAATATCGAAGACACCGTGCACTCCGAGGGCAAGCGCCTGCGGTCCGCCGGCGAACATGCCGAACTGGTGGGTGCGCTGCGGTCGGCCGCCGATGCGGCCGGGGTACACGTGGTGATCAACGCCCGCACCGATCTCTTCCTACGCAAGGACGGCGACGATTCCGACCGCATCGAAAGGGCGGTGGCGCGCCTGACCGAGGCCGCCGCCGCGGGTGCTGATGTGCTCTACCCGGTGGGCCGCCACGATCCGGAGACGCTGCGGCGCTTGGCCACTGAGTTGCCGCTGCCGATCAATGCGATCGCGCTGCCCGATCAGGATGACCCGGCGTCATTCGGGCCGCTGGGTGTCGGCCGGATCAGCTTCGGCCCGTTCCTGCAGGCCGCATTGGCCGGCCGGGCACAGGAGTTGCTGGCCCGCTGGGGCTGACCGGATCGCGGACGCTGAGGTGGGCGCGCGACGAGATCGCCAACATCGGGAAATCTGTTGCGAGTCACCGGAATTGCCGCCGATCGGGCGTTCTGATCTGCGTCTGCAGATGCGGTGAATCCGGCGGAGCCGTTGCGGCCCCGCCGGATTCGATCGGAGTTGCTCCGAATTTACTTCGTGATGGCGATCCGCTGCGCCTGGTCTCCGGCGTACGCGCCGGTGACCCGGACCGTCAGCACGCCCGCGTCGTACGAAGCCGCGACGGCCTCGCTGGTGACGTGGGCGGGAAGCTGGAACGACCGGCGGAACGAACCGTAACGAATCTCACGCAGCGTGCGGCCGTTCTCCTCCTCGGAGTGCTCGTCGCGGTGTTCGCCATGGATAACCAGGCGGCCCTTGTCCACCTCGACGTTGACGTCCTTATCTACGTCAACACCGGGCAGTTCCAGGCGCACCACCGCGTCGTCGCCATCCCTGACGATCTCCGCGGCAGGCCTAAAAGCGCTGGCTACCGGCTTGAACCAGTCCGCCGTCGCGGCGGGGCCGAAAAAGTCGCGCAGCCACCGGTCGGTGTCCCAGGCCGGTCGCGACCACAATGCGAGGTTACTCATGTCCGTCTCCTTGAGCTTAGTTGTGATTTTGCTGTGACCGGCGCCTTGCCGGCCGGCTACCAGTAGAAACATGAGTCGACCACGCTAAAGTTCCACCAGGATGTTCACCGTGAGAGAACACCTTCACAACAGCCGGCGTGAGGTGTGAGGTCGTCGTCATACGAGCGTCACATTGCGCGATTTCCAGTTAATTTCTCGCTTCTACTCTCTTGGCATGGCCTCCGCCGGATACCCCCCTGCGCCCTGTGCCGCCCGTCACATCATCGTGGTCGGGCATGGCATGGTGGGCCATCGCTTCGTCGAGGCGCTCCGGGCCCGTGACGCCGACGGGTCTTGGCGGGTCACGGTTTTGGCCGAGGAGGCCGATGCGGCCTATGACCGGGTTGGCCTGACCTCTTACACCGAAAGCTGGGACCGTGGCCTGCTGGCATTGCCCGGTAACGAGTACCCCGGCGACGAGCGGGTGCGGCTGTCGCTGAACACGCGCGTCACCGAAATCGACCGCGCGGCAAAGTCGGTGGTCACCGCGGACGGCCAACGGCACAGCTACGACGCCCTGGTGCTGGCCACCGGGTCCTACGCTTTCGTTCCGCCGGTGCCGGGCTATGACCTGGCGGCGTGCCACGTTTACCGCACGCTTGACGACCTCGACGCCATCCGCGCCAGCGCCGAGCGAGTGCGTGATGGGAGTCACAACGCGTCCGGCGTTGTGATCGGTGGTGGTCTGCTGGGACTCGAAGCCGCTAATGCGCTGCGCCAGTTCGGGTTACAGACGCACGTCATCGAGATGATGCTGCGATTGATGGCTCAACAGATCGATGAGGCCGGCGGCGCGCTGCTCGCCAGGATGATCACCGAGCTCGGGATCGCGGTGCACGCCGGGACGGGTACCGAGTCGATCGAAAGCATTGAGCATTCGGACGGCTCGTCATCGGTGCGGGTGCGCTTGACCGACGGCCACGTCATCGATGCCGGCGTGGTGATTTTCGCGGCCGGTATCCGGCCGCGAGACGAGTTGGCCAGGGCCGCCGGCTTGACGATCGCCGAGCGGGGCGGCGTGCTCACCGATTTGTCCTGCCGAACAAGCGATCCCGACATCTACGCCGTCGGTGAGGTCGCCGCGATCGAGGGACGCTGCTACGGCCTGGTCGGGCCCGGTTACACCTCCGCGGAGGTTGTGGTGGACCGGCTGCTGGACGGGGCCGCGGAGTTTCCCGACGCGGACATGTCGACAAAGCTCAAACTGCTGGGTGTCGACGTCGCCAGCTTCGGTGACGCGATGGGGACTACCGAGAACTGTCTCGAGGTCGCCATCAATGACGCGGTGAAGCGGACATACGCCAAGCTGGTGCTCTCCGATGACGCCAAGACCCTTCTCGGAGGGGTGCTGGTGGGGGATGCGTCGTCGTACGGGGTGTTGCGGCCGATGGTGGGCAGCGAGCTGCCCGGGGATCCGCTCGCGCTGATCGCGCCGGCGCAGTCCGGCGACGGTGCTTCGGCTTTGGGGGTCGGCTCACTTCCCGATTCGGCCCAGATCTGCTCGTGCAACAACGTCACCAAGGGCGACCTGAAGTGTGCGATCGCCGACGGGTGCACCGACGTTGCATCGCTCAAGTCGTGCACGGCGGCCGGCACGTCGTGTGGGTCGTGCGTGCCCCTGCTCAAACAGCTGCTGGAAGCCGAGGGGGTGGAACAGTCCAAGGCGCTGTGCGAGCACTTCAGCCAATCGCGGGCCGAACTTTTCGAAATCATTTCCGCCACCGAGATCCGGACCTTCTCGGGCCTGCTGGAACGCTTCGGCCGCGGAAAGGGTTGCGACATCTGCAAGCCCGTGGTCGCATCGATCCTCGCCTCCACCGGCTCCGACCACATTCTCGATGGCGAGCAGGCCTCGCTACAGGATTCCAACGACCACTTCCTGGCCAACATTCAGAAGAACGGCAGCTACTCGGTGGTGCCGCGAGTCCCCGGCGGTGACATCAAGCCGGAGCATCTGATTCTGATCGGCCAGATCGCGCAAGACTTCGGGCTCTACACCAAGATCACCGGGGGCCAGCGGATCGACCTGTTCGGTGCTCGCGTCGAGCAGCTGCCGCAGATTTGGAAGCGGCTGGTGGACGGCGGCATGGAATCCGGCCATGCCTACGGCAAAGCGGTGCGCACGGTGAAGAGCTGCGTGGGTAGCGACTGGTGCCGCTATGGCCAGCAGGATTCGGTGCAGCTGGCCATCGATCTCGAACTGCGTTACCGGGGCCTGCGTGCGCCGCACAAGATCAAGCTCGGTGTCTCGGGTTGCGCGCGGGAGTGTGCTGAAGCTCGCAGCAAGGACGTGGGCGTCATCGCCACCGAGAAGGGCTGGAACCTCTACGTCGCCGGTAACGGCGGTATGAGCCCCAAGCACGCTCAACTGCTGGCGAGCGATTTGGACACCCAGACGCTGATCCGCTACATCGACCGGTTCTTGATGTACTACATCCGAACCGCCGACCGGCTGCAGCGCACCGCGCCGTGGGTGGAATCGCTCGAGGGCGGTCTTGATCATGTGCGCGAGGTCGTGTGCGACGACTCGCTTGGCCTCGCTGAAGAATTCGAGGCCGCAATGGAGCGGCATGTGCAGAACTACGCGTGCGAATGGAAGGGCGTGCTGGAGGACCCGGACAAGATGTCGCGGTTCGTGTCGTTCGTCAACGCCCCGGACGCCGTCGACTCGACGGTGACATTCACCGAGCGCGCCGGGCGCAAAGTGCCTGTGCCTATCGGTATGCCGCGGGTCCGCGGATGATCAGGGAGGAACTATGACGCTTCTCAACGACGTTCAGGTGTGGACGACGGCCTGTACATACGACCACCTCATTCCGGGTCGTGGTGTCGGCGTGCTGCTCGACGACGGCTCTCAGGCGGCCCTGTTCCGGCTCGACGACGGATCGGTGCACGCGGTCGGTAACGTCGACCCGTTCTCCGGTGCAGCGGTAATCTCGCGGGGCATCGTCGGGGACCGGGGAGGCCGCTCCACGGTCCAATCGCCCATCCTCAAGCAGGCTTTCGCGCTCGATGACGGTAGTTGCCTGGACGACCCAAGGGTCTCGGTGCCGGTGTACCAGGTGCGCGTCACACCCGAGGGCCACATCCAGGTCGCGCGGATGGCAGCCTAGTCGATATCGCCGACAAGGTAGCGCTGCATGGTCGGGCCGATCGCGGCGACGATCGCGTCGACCGACATCGAGTGCAGCGGCTCGGAGCGCAACCCATAGCGCATGATGCCCAAACCGACCAGCTGAGAGGCGCACAGCGACGCCCGCACGGCGACCTTATCGGCTCCCAGGGCTCTCAACAGTGGGCCGAAAACCGGGCCGATGAACATGCCCTGCACCGTCTCGGCGGTCTTGGCCATCCCCGTCGATGCGATCGCGCTGGCCGCGAAGGGGCCACCGCCGGCCGCATCCCACGTGGTGATCAGCATGCGCAACGTCCGGCGGCCCGCCTGGCTGACCCCCGCGGTGACGATCCGGTCGATGAACTCCGGTGTGCCGAACGGCAACCGCAGCATCTTCGCGACCGGATCAAGGAGCCCACGCGGCGGCTCTACGCGACGGGACATGGTGTCAGGATCGCCCGTATGCGATCAAAGATCAAGCACTGCGAGCGTCGGCGTGCCTCGCGTGCAAGGCTTTGTGCCCTGCGGAATTCGACCGCAGTCGCGGCCTTTGACCGGTGTGTGGCACGGCCCGGCGGAATCGGTTCGCGATCAACCGTGCCAGCCCGGGATGGGCGCCGAGCGGCTGACTGACGAGGTCTGCGCCAAAACTGCGTAGCCGCTGCTGAAACAGGCCGTCGGCGAGCAGGTAGGACGCGACCACGACACGGCCCGCACCGTCGCGGCGAGCGCCGGCGACCGCCTCATCGATATGGGGAGCTCCGGTGGCCGCAAAGCCCAGGTTCACTCGCGATCCGGTCAGCGCCGACAGGAATGTCGCGGTGGTGTGCAGATCCGCACGCGCTCGGTAATCCGATGTCCCCGCCGCACCGAGAATCACCGAATCACCGTGGCGCCAACCGGATTTCATCATTTGATGGAAGACTATCCGCGCGATCTCCCCACTCGGACCCAATGCCGGTGTGACGATGACATTCTCATGTCCGCTGGCCGCCACGTGTGCGGGGAGATCGGTGCGGACGTGATATCCGCGAGACAAAAACGCCGGCACCACGATCGCGCGCCGCCCGTCAGCCCGCGAAAGCACCTCGCTGGGTGTGGGTCCCAACACGTCGACGAACGCAACCTGCACCGTACGGTCTACAAGCGTGCTCACCTGAGCCGCAAGGTCTCCGATCATCGCGACGCCACCCGGTCTGCGGGTGCCGTGCGCCGCCAGTATCAGGTTCATGCGAATCCGGCCGGTTCGTCGATGGCGAGCCGGTAACCGCGCTTGACCACCGTCGCGACAATGTTTCTGTCGCCCAAGGCCGTTCGTAGCCGCAGCACAGCGGTGTCGACAGCGTGCGGATCGTTGCTATTGCCGGGCAGCACACGTAACAAATCGTTGCGGGCGACGACGTCGCCGGGCCGGTGTGCCAGCGCACGCAGGATCGCCATCCCGGACCCCGACATCGATTTGACTGACCCGTCTACCAGTGCGCAGGTTCCCCGGATCTCGACCAGGTGACCGGCGGCCTTCACGTGGGATGAGCCGAGCAGCGGTAGCTCCTCGGCGATGTGCCGGGCCAAGGCTCCCAACCGCATTCGCTCGGGTGATGACGTCGGGACGCCTTGTCGGATCAACGGCTGGGAGGTCACCGGGCCCACGCACATCGCATGGACATCAGTGCGCAGCGCTTGCAGCAGTTGGTCCTCGATATCCAGGTCGCGGCTGCGTTCCAAAACCGCCGCGGCAGCTGGTGCCGACGTGAAGCTGACCGCATCGAATTGTCGTCGCGCGATTCCCGTGACGAGCTGGTCGAACTCGCCGCCCACCGGTGTTGACTTCCACCGATACACCCGGATGGGCACCACTTCCGCACCCGCGGAACGCAACCCGCCGGCAAACTCCGGGAACGGATCCCAGGCGTCGGCGGCACCGTGCAGCTGGACGGCGATCCGCTTACCGGATACGTCCGATTCGAGCAGGTAATTCAGTAGCTCGGTTGAGGATTCGGACTTCGGCGACCATTCCTCGTGCAGGCCGGCGGAGCGCAGCGCGCCGGTCGCTTTCGGTCCGCGGGCCAGGATACGGGCCGACGACAACGACGCGATGAGCTGGTTGGCCAGCCCCCAGCCCTCGGCCGCCGCCAGCCAGCCGCGAATGCCGATGCCGGTGTGCGCTACCAGAATGTCGGGCGGCTCGGCGATCAACACCTCGGTGTTGCTGTGCAGTTCGTCATCGTCCGGCAGGGCGATCATGTTGATCGCCGGGGCGCTGGAGACCTCTGCGCCGTTGCGGCGCAATAACGCGCACAGTTCCTCGGCGCGCCGAGCTGACGT
>DATKEW010000010.1:0-11918 GCA_035511785.1 Mycobacterium sp. | reverse complement strand
TGAGCAGCGACGCGCGACTTCGGCAATACATCGCGGTAAGCGCGGCGGATTCGGCCTCTTCGATCGTGGCCGCTGCAAAAGCGATGGCATCCTCTGCGTAGGACTCCGCGATATCGGCGTCGGCGATCGCGTAGCTGGCCTCCATCTCGTCGCCGGCCTGGTCCAGATCGGCCTGCAGCGCGGCGACATGTGCCTGCCACTTTGCCCGAATGTCGTGCCAGTGTGGCGAAACCTTGCCAGCTACCGCGTTGTCCGGCGGCGCGACGGCCTCGGCGGCAGCCCGATTTCGGGCGCTCCCCGCAGCAACTCTGAGTTGATCCGGGCTGCGTTGGCTAGCCGCCCTGATTTCGTCCGACGCCCCTTTTGCCCGCTCGCAAATCTCCTCGAATCGTGCGCTGAGGTCGACGCCGCCCATTGGAAACTCCCTCGTCAGAATCGGCTTGCCAAGCATTGTCGCGCCCCGGCCTCGCCCTGTCACTGTGGGTGAGAACAACGCCAAAGACTCCGTGGAGGCTCGAAGCACATTGTCCGACCAGCACTATCGCACTTCTTGGGCCGCCACCCGACCGCTGCCGACCAGCACTCTCGCGACGAGGAAACCGAAGACGAATCCGCCGACGTGGGCGAAGAAAGCGACGCCGCTGCCACCCGTCTTCGGCTGGACGAGCGAGTAGTTGCTTTCGAAGAACTGGTACAGAAACCAGCCACCCAGGAATACCCATGCCGGGATGCCGATCGGGAACCACCCCACGAGCGTGCTGATGCGCGACCTGGGATAGAGCACCAGGTAGGCGCCCAGTACCGCAGCAATCGCGCCGCTGGCGCCGAGAGTGGGTACCTGCGCATCGGAAGCCGAGCCGAAAAGCAAGGTCATCGCGGTCTGCGTCATCGTGGCGATGAATCCCCCGGCGAAGTACAAGAGGAGATAGCCGATCCGCCCGAACGCATCCTCGACGTTTTTGCCGAAGATCACCAGGAACAGCATGTTGCCGAGGATGTGGTCCCAGCCGGCGTGCAGGAACATGGCCGTGATCCAACCGACCCCCCAGGGCACGCCTATGTGGCAGGCGTTGTCGACATTGCACGGATAGAACGACGCTCGGTTGACGGCCTCATCCCCATTCGGCAGTTCATAGAACAGGAACACCGCGAAGTTGACGGCGATCAGCGTGGTGTTCACGACCGGGAACCGCCGGGCCGGGATACCGTCGGAGTAGGGGATCATCCGGACAGCTTCTGGCAACCGTCGCGGCGTTGTCCCCGCATTGACTTCAGTGGCGAAGCCATCTTGCTGATACACGCGCTCGTCATGAAGCCCCTTCGGCGGTGGGTACAGTCTTGGCGAGGTAATTCTCCCGCTCGGGTGTTCGGTCGTCATTGTTTCGGCCGACATCATCCGCGAACCGAACCTGTCGCGGTTCACAGTGGGTAAGGCGTTAAGGAATCATGCGTATGCCGAAAGAATCCATAAATTAGTCGTCAGTAACTGTGTTGTCTTACCGGGCTGATGACGTCGCCGCTGCTACGTTGCTAAGTACCGCGAGTGCTCAGTGGCGGTTAGCGAGGTGGACGTATGGACCTGTCCCATTGGGTTTCGAGCATTATCGCCTTTGTGAGGGCCGGCTATCCCACCGGCATGCCGGCTACCGGTTACGTGCCGCTCGCTGCTCTGTCGCGGCGCCGCGTGTCAGACGACGAGATGGCTGCCATCACAACCGAACTCATCGCGGGCGGACATTGGCCGATAAGCACTGCCGATGTCGGAGTGGCGATCACCCGAATCACCAACGAGATGCCCTCGCCGCAAGACATCCAGCGTGTGCAACGTCGGCTCAATGCGATTGGCTGCGCGCGCGGGTAGCACCGACAACGCTGACACTCAGGGCGGCGGCCCGGCCGGGCCGCCGCAGGTCGCCAGATAGCCGGCGTAGTTCCACGTCTTCAAAAACTCTTGGCCCGCTTGCAATCCGCGCCGATAGAGGGCTTCGCGTTGTTTGGCGGTGATGTCGAAGTCGATCGGGCTCACGTCGTCGGCCGGAACGAAAATGGTTCGTCGCACGGTGCACGGATCGTCGATGTAGGCGTTGTCCTGGTTGCTCACCAAGGTTTCAATCGCGGCGATCCCCAAAGACACTGGCCCATGCACGGGATGGGTGGGCGCAATGCCCGGGCGCGCCGACAGCCGGATACCGAACGTCGGCCAACGCGGCGCGGTCCGGTCGAACAGCTCCACCGGAAAGTTCGACAACAATCCTCCGTCGACCCAGGTCGCGCCGCCCACCCGAACGGGCTCGAAAACGTACGGAATCGCCGACGAGGCATGTACCGCGCGTGCCACCGAGAAATCGTCCGGGCGGATGCCGTAGTCGCCGAGGTCCCACGGAATGCGAACCAGCCGGCGTCGGGACAGGTCACTGGCTGTGACGACCAGCGACCAGGCGAACTGTACGGGCTCTTCGCCGGTGCTCAAGTCGCCGAAGGTGTGCACGCCGAGGTCACCGAGCAAACCGGCCAGCAGCTTTTCGAGATAGGCTCCCCGGTACACACCGTCGGACAGCAGAAGCGAGAGTCCCCCGCCGATTAGGGGTACCTGTCCAATTAGATTGCGGTCCAAGAACTTCCGGTAGTCAATCGAGCGCATGATTTCGGCGAGCCGGGTCAGCGGTTCACCGGCAACCTGCAGGGCGGCGACCAGCGACGCGACGATCGCGCCGGCGCTCGTCCCCGCGACGCGCGGAAACCGATAGCCGGCCGCGGCCAGCGCATCCACCGCGCCGACCAGCCCGATGCCCCGGACCCCGCCGCCTTCGCACACCAGGTCAACACGCGCATTGCTCACCGCCGTCACGATAATCGTCTCAGGCCGGATTTCCGGTGCGCGGCACGCCGAAAGACCTGATTATGACACCCGACGGCCGTCGTCGATGCGGAAGAAGTGCAGGTGTCCGGGTTCTGGATGCAGACGCACGCGGCTGCCCTTCTCCGGCGGGTGGCGACCGTCGGCCCGCGCGACGACTGGCTGATCGATTACCTTGCCCGAGCCGGTGATTCGGCCATACAGGTAGGCGTCTGCCCCTAGCTCCTCGACCACGTCGACCTCCATCTCCACACCGAGGCTGCCCAGCTCGAAATGTTCGGGACGGACCCCGACCACGACCTCACTTGCGGAGTCGGCGATCTCACGCGGCAACTGAATCGGCCAATCCCCAAGCGACACAGCGGATTCAACGATTGGCAGGGTGAACAGGTTCATCGCCGGCGACCCGATGAACCCGGCCACAAAGACGTTGCCGGGGTTCCGGTACAACTCACGCGGCGCCGCGAACTGCTGCAGCACGCCGTCGCGCAAGACCGCGACGCGGTCGCCCATGGTCATGGCCTCGACCTGGTCGTGAGTGACGTATACGGTCGTGGTGCCGAGCCGCCGTTGCAGTGCCGCGATCTGGTTTCGGGTCTGGACCCGCAGTTTGGCATCGAGGTTGGACAGCGGCTCGTCCATCAGAAAGACCTGTGGGCGGCGCACGATCGCGCGTCCCATGGCCACCCGCTGACGTTGCCCACCGGAAAGGTCTTTGGGTTTGCGGTCCAGATACGGTTGCAGGTCAAGCAGTTTCGCCGCGGCGAGGACCCGGTCCCGGATCTCCGCCTTCGGTGTTTTGGCGATCTTCAGGGCAAAGCCCATGTTCTGCGCAACCGTCATGTGGGGGTAGAGCGCATAATTTTGGAAGACCATCGCGACGTCGCGGTCCTTGGGATCGACGTTGGTGACGTCCCGGTCGCCGATCCGGATGCGTCCGGAGTCGAGCGTTTCCAGTCCGGCCACCATCCGCAGCGAGGTCGTCTTGCCGCATCCGGACGGCCCCACCAGAACGACGAACTCGCCGTCGCCGACGTCCAAATCGAGGCTGTCCAAGGCCGGTCGATCCGTGCCCGGATAGCGTCGCGTCGCGTGCTCGAACGTCACCGAGGCCATGTTCTAGCCGTTGAGTCCCGTGACGGCGATACCGCGGACAAACGAACGCTGCGCAATGGCATACATGATGACCAGCGGCAGCATGATCAGCATCGAGGTCGCCATTATTATCGGCCAGCGCGCGACGTATTCACCCCGCAGCCGGACCAAGCCGAGTGTCAGCGTGGCCAGGCTGTTGCGCTGCAGCATGAGTAGCGGCCACAGGAAGTCGTTCCAGACGTTGACCCAGGTGAGGACCGCCAGCACCATCACCGCGGGCCGTGCATGGGGCAGCAGGATCCGCCAGTAGATCTGCCAGGGCGAGCAACCGTCCAGAATTGCCGCTTCCTCGAGGTCGGTCGGAAGGGTTCGGAAGAACTGGCGCATGAGGTAGGTGCCAAAAGCGCTGCCGAACAAGCCCGGCACGATCATCGCCCACGGAGTGTCAACCCAACCGACGGTTCGCATCAAGATGAACTGCGGGATCACGGTCACGGTCAACGGCACCATCAGGGTACCCAGGTACAAAACGAACAGCGTGTCACGGCCGCGAAATTGCAGTCGCGCGAATGCGTATCCGGCCAATGAGCAGAAGAAGACCTGCCCGGCCGTGACGCATCCGGCGTACAGCACGGTGTTGAAGAACATGCGCCAGAACGGCATCAGCGCAAACACCTCGGTGTAGTTCGACCACCGCAGGTGAGCCGGCAACAGCCTTGGCTCGGTAACCTCGCCTTCCCTTTTCAACGAGCCAGACACCGCCCAGGCGATCGGGAACAGCCAGCACCAAGCGATGGCCATCAGCGCGGTGTAGACCAGAACACCCCGAATGACATGGCGCGTGAACACACGCTCAGCTGAGACCACGAGAAGTCTCCCAAGACCGCTGCCGCGTGAGGCGCAATTGCAAAACGGTCAGCACCAGCAAGATGGCGAACATCACCCAGGCCAGTGCCGACGCGTAGCCGAATTCCAGGAAAGAGAACGCGTGCTGGAACAGCATGATGCCCAGAACATAGGTCGCGGTTTCCGGGCCGCCATTCGCACCGTTGAGGACGTAGACCATGTCAAATGCCTGGAACGCGTGGATGATCGAAATGACCACCACAAACGATATCGACCCACGGATCAGCGGCACGGTGATGAACACGAACTGCCGTATCCCGCCCGCGCCGTCGATTTTGGCCGCCTCGTAGACGGTCTCCGGAACCCCCTGCATCGCCGCCAGCAATATGACGGTGGCGAACGGCACGCTCCTCCAGACGCTGACGATACATAGCGAGACCATGGCCCATCTGGGTTCGACCAGCCACGGGATCGGGCCGATCCCGACCCACCCGAGCATGATGTTGAGCAGCCCGTTGTCTGTGTTGAAGACGAACTGCCACACGACCGCCATCACTACCGACGAGATGGCCAGTGGCAGAAAGACAATGGTCCGGAAGATGCCGATACCCTTGACTTTCCGGTTCAGCACGCCGGCCACGACGAGGCTGATGACGACCGTCGGCACCACGGTTCCGAGGGTGAAGATCACGGTGTTGCGGATGGCGATGAGAAAGAGCGGATCTGATGTGAACAGATCTTGGAAGTTCTTCAGACCCACGAACTTTGGCGGTCTGAACACGTCCCACCGCTGAAAGCTCATATACAGCGAGAACCCGAGTGGAAACAGCATGAACACCGCGACTGCTGCCAGGTTCGGTGCGACGAAAAGGCGGCCGGCCCGGGCCCGCCGTCGCCAGGGACCAGAGCCCGTGGAGCGCTCGCGGTTAGCCTGCCCGGGTGCGGCGGATGTGTCGATCGATGTCATGGAGTGCGCAGCACCTCGTCGACGGCGGACGACAGGCCGGCCAGCGATGTCGCCGGCCGGGATCCACGCAGCACAGGTCCGAAGTTGCGGTCCATCAAGGCGACAATCTTCTCCCACGCCGGGGTGACCGGCAGCCCTTCCGAATACGCCGGTCCTTGAGTGAGTACGGAGAGGTTGCCGACGTTTTGGTGGGCTTTGGCGAAGCCGGTCGAGTTGAGCGCGGATCGCAGCACCGGCACGAAGAGGCTGGATTCACCGATCAACGCCTGGCCGACGGGTCCGGTCGCGAATTTCACGAATTCCCATGCCTGCTCCTTGCGTTGGCTGCTCGCGGAGATGGCCAGTCCGGTGGAACCGATATTGGAGTGGGCGGGCTGTCCCTGCCGTCGTGGCCCTACCGGCAACGAGGTGACATCGAAATCCAGGCCGTCGGCGCGGATGAAAGTCTGGTATCGCCAGTGGCCACCCATCGCGATCGCCGCCTTGCCCGCCGCGAACAGATCGGGTGTCGACATCGACTGCACCTCGGATGCGTTGGGCGCAACCTTGTGTTTGGTGGCCAGGTCGGCGTAGAACTGGACCGCCTCGATGAAGGCGTCGTGGTCGAAGTTGAAGTGGGTCGGGTTCTTCAGCGGGGTGGACCACGGCACCCCGTTGTTCATGGCGAACAGCCCGGCCGAATAGTACGAGACAAAGATGTTGACGAAACCCCATTGGGTGGCTCGCCCAGATCTGCGTTTGGTGAGAGCGGTGGCGGTGGCCAGGAACTCGCTGAAGCTCCACGGCTGCTCCCACGTTCTGGGCGGCGCCGGCACGCCGGCCTCGGCGAAAAGCCGTTTGTTGTAGAACAAGTAGTTTCCCGACCATTGCTCGGGTAGTGCGTACTGACCTCCGTTGAAGGTGAACGTGTCATACAGCGGCCCGATGCCGTCCGACTTCAGTCGCGCGGCGAAGGCTGGATCCCGCGCCAACAAGGTGTTGAGGTCCAGCAACACCCCCCGGTCGGCGAGCTCGGCGTAGGTCAGGTCCCACGCCATCAGCACATCCGGGCACTTGCCGCCGGCGCAAAATGTCGCCAGCTGCTGCATGACGCCCGGCGCGGACAACACCGCGCGAACTTTGATGTCGGGACGGCGCCGCTGGAATTCGTCGACGATGCGAATCCTGGCATCGCGCTCGTCCGGATTGGCCGCGAAGAAGAACGTCAACGCGTCGTCATCGGAAGCGCAGCCGGCGGCCCACGGTGCCAATGACGCCGCGCCGAGCGCACCGGCGCCCCGCAGCAGACTCCGCCGTCCGAACGGCTTATCGAGCATGGTGCTCCCGATCTTGCCCCCTAGCCGGCCGGCCCGCCGACTGTGTCTGATCTCCGTGGTACCCGATGGGCCTGTGGTGTGCCTGGGACGGCCGACGTGGCAGGGTGAGAACGGCCTGGCGCAGGCGCTCGGGCTCGCCAGTCATGTCGATCGTGTGGATGCGGTTGTCGGCTCCGATGCCGATCTGCAGCATGACCTGCGGGCGCCCGCGCGGCGCGATCACGATGCCGGGGGCACCGTCGATGAGCATGACGGCGCCGACCCGCGCGCGCTGGGCGAATCGACGGGTCTCCTCGGCGACCTCGCGGGCCCCACGCATCTCGGTCGGCACCCCCTCAGAAACCGGGCCGGGAACCAGCGTCGGATCGACCCGGCGCACCACGTCGGGAGCGAGCAGCTCGAGCAAAGTGGCGATATCCCCGCCACGGGACGCCGCCAGAAACGCTTCCACGATCTCGAGGTGCTCAGCCGCGCGGCGAGGTTGGGCAGGCATGCCGCCCAGCAGCCGGCCGCGCGCCCGGCTCGCAAGCTTCTTGGCGGCCGCCGGCGACCGATCCAACAAACCTGCGATCGTCTGGAACGGCACAGCGAACACGTCGCGCAGCACAAAAGCAACGCGCTGCGCGGGTGAGAGCCGATCGAGCACGACGAGCAGCGCGTTCTCATCAGCCGGCGGTGACCCGGCGCGCGCCAGCCGGTCCAGTTCGTCCGCGTCGGCCAGCGGTTGCTCGGCGCGCCGTTTGCGCAGTCGAAGCTGATCGAAAGCCTCGTGTGCGGTGATCGTCGTGAACCAGCCGGTGAGATTTTCAATCTTGTCTCGGGCGCCAAAGTCGGAACGGCTGGCCTTCAGCCAGGCCGACTGCACCGCATCGTCGGCGTCGGCCACCGAGCCGAGCAGCTGGAACGCGACCGACCTCAAGTGCCGCCGATCCGCGTCAAACCGTTGCGCCAGATCCTCGAGTTTTTCCTGAGCGCTCAACGGGTCACCTTTTCTGCACGGGAGTCGTCAAGAAGATGACCACATCCATCGAACTCTCTGTCGCAAAGGAGACCAGCACCATGACCCTACCGATTGTGCGCGGCACCAGGCTCTGCGGCCATACGGCTCGCCGCTGCGGAAATAGCTGCACCACAACGGATTGACCCGATGCACATCGCATACGTCGTCATCGCGCTGACCACCGCGATCGTCACCGGCGGCATCGCGGTCGCGGACTTCATTCCTGCGGGATTTGTATTGGCAAACTCAGCCGAGGTCGGTGTGCCGCGGTCGTGGTTACCCGCGCTGGGGGCGGCAAAGCTGGCCGGGGCCGTCGGACTGGTCGCCGGGCTTTTGGCTCTCCGGGCCTTGGGAATCGCGGCCGCGGTCTGTCTGGTCCTATTCTTCGTCGACGCGATGCTGACTCACGTCAAAGCCCACGTCCTGTACAACATCGCCTTTCCCGGCGCCTTCTTGTCCCTGTCGGCGGCATCGCTGGCGCTGATGCTTGCGCGTTGAACCGGCCGCACTAACGCTGAACGCCCGCGGCGACCGCTGCACCGCGGCGAGCAAGACGCTCCCGGTCGAGGGGCACTACCATCGGGAGCGCCCGACCAACTCGATGTTGGCGGTTTGCATCTCGGCCAGGGCTGCCGCGGCCGAATCCGCGGCCACCGCCGCTGTCAGGTCTACCAGCACCCTGGTGGTCAAGCCGGCCCGCACCGCGTCCTCGGCGGTGCGCCGGACACAATGGTCGGTGGCAATGCCTACCACGTCGACCTCGTCGATACCGCGCTGCCGCAACCAGTCGAGTAACGGGATCCCGTTGTCGTCAACGCCCTCGAAGCCGCTGTACGCCGCACCGTAGGCGCCCTTGCGAAAAACCGCCTCGATCGGTCTGGTGTCGAGGTCGGGACGAAAATCCGCGCCGGAGCTTCCCGCGACGCAGTGCGGCGGCCAGGACGATGAATAATCCGGCTGGTCGGAGAAGTGGTCCCCCGGGTCGATGTGGAAGTCCTGAGTGGCCACGACATGCTGGTAGCCGGGCTCGCCGGCCAGGTAGTCGTTGATGGCGGGGGCCAGCGCGGCGCCGCCGGTTACCGCCAGCGAGCCACCCGTGCAGAAGTCGTTTTGCACATCGACGATGATCAACGCTCGCACGCGATCCACCTTATCGTCGTCGGTCAGTACAACCGCCGCGAGCGGGTGCGATACGTTCGGCGGTTTGTTTGCCGGAACGTCGGGTAACCCACATGCCATGTTGATCCGCAGAATCGCACGGCCCCTGTTGTCGGTTGCGTTTATCGGCCAAGGAGTTGAGTCGCTGCTCAACCCCAAGTCAGCGGCGGAAGCCGCGGCCCCCGCGGTGGACGGTCTGCAGGCGCTGCCGGATCCGGTGGGCAGCAAGATTCCCAGCGACCCCGAGACGTTCGCGCAAGTCAATGCGGCCGTTCAGATCGGGGGCGGTCTGCTGCTCGCCACCGGCAGAATGCCCCGCGTCGCCTCGGCCGCCCTGGCGTTTACGGTGCTACCAGCCAACCTCGGAACACACATGTTCTGGAACGAGACCGACCCGCGGCGCAAAGCCGAGTTGCGCCAAGCATTCCTGAAAGACGTGAGCCTGTTGGGCGGACTGATGATCGCGTCCGCGGATACCGGGGGCAAGCCGTCACTGGGATGGCGCGGCCGCCGGGCAGCCGAACGTCTCTCTGAGCGAGTGTCCTCGGCGCTGCCGGGATCGCAGGACACGCTGGACGCCGACTTCTCCGAACTGGGCGAGAAAATCGTGCACGGCCTGCAGGTCGGCGCGGAACGCGGTCGCGAACTGGCCAGCACCGCCGCCGAAAGAGGCGCGCCATATGCAAAGAGGGCACGCAAACGCGGCGAAGAACTGGCAAGTACGGCGGCCGAAAAGAGCGCGCCACTGGCGAAGAAGGCGCGCAAGCGCGGTGAAAAACTGGCCGATACCGCCCGGGTACGTGGGGTGGAGTTCGCCGAATCCGCCCGCGAGCGCGGCGGCGAGCTCGCCGACACGGCGCGGACGCGTGGCAGTCAGTTGGCCGACACCGCGCGCGACCGGGTAGGCGGCGCGGTCAAGACGCGTCGTCGCAGGCGTCCCTGGTAATCGCGCGGTCGTGTCGGCGCCTGTTGCTATCACGCCGAAGACAGAGCGCCCACGACAGCGCGATCACCGCGAACGACGCGAGCTGGACGCCTGCCGCCCAACTCACGGGATAGATCACCCCGGCGATGTAGTGGGCGATGAATCCGTTCGCCGGCAGCGGCGCCATTCCGGCCCGCGCGCGAGCCCAGCGCTCCAGCCAGGTCAACGGGCAATCGACACGTTTGGTGGCGATGGCTATTCCCCAGATCACCGCCGCAACGTGCGGCCAGATCGTGCGTCGCCAACGAAGCGCGAGGAAACCGCCGGCGATGACGTAACCGATGAAAGCAAAGTGGAAAGCGACGACGAGCCCAACCACGGATTGATACATGGCTCAGCCGCCCGAGTGCTGCTGCGGCGCCGAGTTTTTCAGGAAGGTGTCGATGATCGTGCCGACATCCTGGCCGATATCGACGGTGACACCTGCCTCATCGGCGCCAAGAGGCTCCAAAATGTCGAATTGCGACGGCAGCAGTACGGGCGGCATGAAATGACCGGACCTGGCGGCTAGGCGCCTGTTGATCTGTTCCGGTGAACCGCTCAGGTGCAAGAACTCGACGCGCGGGCAGTGCGCGCGCAGCTGGTCGCGGTATTCGCGTTTGAGCGCCGAACAACTCACCACGCCGCCGGCGCGGTGGCCGGCCAGCCATTCGCCCACCTTTTCCAACCACGGATGGCGATCGTCGTCGTCGAGCGGTTCACCGGCGGTCATCTTGGCGATGTTGGCCGGGGGGTGCAGCGTGTCAGCGTCCACAAACGGCGCCCGCAACCGTCGCGCGAGTGCGCAACCCACCGTCGACTTGCCCGATCCGGAGACACCCATCACCACAACCGGTGACGGCGCAGCGTCCCGGACAGCGCTCAGGCCCGATCCGCGAGGTTGCGGTTCCATTCCACCCAACCAACTCCGGTGCGGCCGTCCGCCGTGCTGATGCTGGCCCAGGCGCGCGGGAACTGACTCACCCGTCCATCCGCGGCGCTCAGGCGTACCGGCGCGTGGCCGCGCACTTCGACGTCCGCGGTGATCTCACCGGGATCGAGGCTCAAGGTCGCGTTCAGCGGTAACCCGTTGTCGCCGAAGGGTTCCCGGGAGGTAACGGTGTGCAGCTCGGTGACCTTGCCGTCGGGACCCGAGACGTAGCCGATGCTCAATGCCGGCGCGCCCGGAATCCGGATGTTCACACCGTGCAGGTGGGTGCCGTCATCGAGGTGCAGCGCGCTCCATATCCAATCCATGCTCCACCAGTCGCGCACACCCCACGAGTGGTCGCGCTGACCCGGAACGGAGTCGACGTGGTACCCGGTGTCGTTGACCGTGACGGTGCCCGAGACGGTGCACGGGATCTCGTAACGCGTCGTCAGCCGGTACTTGTACGGAGTGCCGTCGGTGGCCCACACCAAATTCATTGTCATGTCGACGGGAGTTCCCGGCTCTCCGCGCAACAAGGCCGACGGGTCCTGGTAGGCCTCACCTCGTGCCTGCACCTCGACGCTGTAGGTCCGCAGCGGCGCGCTGGCCGAGTGGCCGACCTCGAAGGCGTCGGTGCGCAGCGCCCACGGATCCGCGGGCAGCGGGACCTGCGAATTGACGACGGCCACCGTCGGCATGTCGGGTCCGCACAGCAGCACATGAACCCATGCCGTCTGCTGGTTCGCGACCAGCCCGATGCGGAACCAGCCGCCCAATCCCTGTG
>DATKEW010000009.1:0-37248 GCA_035511785.1 Mycobacterium sp. | reverse complement strand
GGACCGGGGCCGCTGTTGGCGGCCGCCGGCGCGTGGACCGCGCTGAGCACCGAATACTCTTCGGCGGCAGCCGAACTCAGTGGGCTTGTAGGGGCGGTGCAGGCGGGGGCGTGGCAGGGTCCCAGTGCCGAGCGGTATGTGTCCGCGCATGTGCCGTATCTGGCGTGGCTGGAGCAAGCCAGCGCCGACAGTGCGGGTGTAGCCGCGCAGCATGAAGTGGTGGCGGCGGCTTACACCAGCGCTTTGGCGACTATGCCGACGCTACCGGAGTTAGCGGCCAACCACGTGATTCACGGCGTGTTGGTGGCGACGAATTTCTTTGGGATCAACACGATTCCGATCGCTCTCAATGAGGCCGATTATGTGCGGATGTGGGTTCAGGCCGCCACCGCGATGAGTACGTATCAGGCCGTCTCGGGGGCGGCGCTGGCGTCCGCGCCCAGAACCGCTCCGGCACCCACCGTGGTGAGACCCGGCGGTGAAGCCGACAACGCGATGGTCATCGCCGCGCAAAATGCCTCCGGCTCCGGGGAGAACCTGCTGCAGCAGCTGCTGAAGTTTCTGCAGGACTTCCTGACGAATTTGCCGGCGTTGCTGGCGGCCAATGGTCCACTGCTGTTCTTTGCCGCCTACCAGGTGTTCTGGAACATCGTAGGCTGGCCCACCTGGGCGATGATTTTGAGCGCCTCGTTGGTGTTGCCGCTGGCTATCGGCCTGGGCTATGCCTTATTGCCCACTACCGAGATCGCGCCGGTCGCAGCGGGTGCCGCCGGGGGAGTGCCGGTACTTCTCGCGTCCAAAGGTTCCTCGGTATTGCCGGTTGCCGGCCTGGCTCCGACGGTACCGAGTCCGGCTGGCGCCTCGGCGTCTACGGCCGCCGCGGGTGCCGCGGCTTCTGCCGCGCCGGCCCCGGCAGCGGTCACCGGGAGTTTCGCCTACATCGTGGGCGGCGGCGGTGGTCCAGACGCCGCCTTTGGGCCGACGCTGGGCGGCCGCGGTGGGATCAAGGCACCGGCCGCGACCGTCCCGGCTGCTGCTGCGGCGGTGCCGAGTCGGGCAGCGGCGCGGGCGCGGAAGCGCCGGCGGGCTGGAATGCGCGCGTACGGCGACGAATTCGCGGACATGGACTCCGACATCGATGTCCCGCCCGATTACGGAGATGGAGAGCAACTCGTCTCCGCAGTGGCTTCCGGGAATGGCGCCGGGAAGCTGGGGTTTGCCGGGACCGCGCACAAAGACCAGGTTCTGCAGGCGGCGGGATTGACCAAGCTGGCCGGCGACGAGTTCGGCGGCGGCCCGAGGATGCCGATGATGCCGGGCACCTGGGATCAGGACACTGAGGGCCCGAGTGAACCCGATGAGTCGGGGAGAGGGGGCCCAGACGGTTAACAACACGGTTGACAACGTGGGAGTCAGTAACCGAAATCCGAAAGGAGAGGAATCACGATGAGTTTGTTGGATGCTCATATTCCGCAGTTGGTGGCCGCGCAGTCGGCGTTTGGCGCGAAGTCGGGGTTGATGCGTAGCACGATCGGTCAGGCGGAGCAGGAGGCGTTGTCGGCGCAGGCGTTTCACCAGGGTGAGGCCTCGGTGGCGTTTCAGGCCGCCCACGCCCGGTTTGTGGAGGCCGCCGCTCGGATCAACACCTTGCTGGATATCGCTCAGGCCAACCTTGGCGATGCCGCGGGGACTTATGTGGCCACCGATGCCGCGGCGGCGTCGAGCTACACCGGGTTCTGAGCTCACCGACTGCTAATACGCGAAAGGACTTGTGATGTCGCAGATTATGTACAACTACCCGGCGATGCTGGCCCATGCCGGGGATATGTCGGGTTATGCCGGTACGTTGCAGGGGCTGGGTGCCGATATCGCCACCGAACAGGCCGCGCTGCAGAATGCCTGGCAGGGTGACACCGGGATGACGTATCAGGTGTGGCAGGCCCAGTGGAACCAGGCCATGGAAGACCTGGTGCGCGCCTACCAGGCGATGTCCACCACGCACGAATCGAACACCCTGGCCATGCTGGCGCGCGACACTGCCGAAGCCGCCAAATGGGGCGGCTAGTTAGTGCCTAGACGACCTTAAATGGACACGGCACCCAACGCCGTCGAGTTGACGGTCGATCACGCGTGGTTCATCGCGGAAAGCATTGGGGCGGGAAGCTTCCCGTGGGTGCTGGCGATCACCACACCCTATCGTGATGCCGCGCAACGAGACGCGTTCCTCGAACGTCAGAAGGCCGAGCTGACCCGGATGGGTCTGCTGTCAGAAGACGGCTCCAAAGCGGGCATCGTCAACCCGGCGGTGGCCGACTGGATCAGGGTGGTGTGCTTTCCGGACCGGTGGCTCGACCTGCGCTACATCGGGCCAGGCGCGGCCACCGGCACCGGCGAGCTGCTACGCGGCGTGGTCGCGCAGCGGGCCGGCGCCAACGGTAGAACCCGCAAAACCATAGTCGCGCTGCGTAACGCGCAGCTGATCACCTTCACCGCAATGGATATCGACGATCCCCGGGCCCTGGTTGCGGTCCTCGGTGTCGGACTGGCGCAGCGGACGCCGGCCCGATTCGAGGAGTTCAGCATGCCGACACGCGTCGGAGCCCGGGCCGACGAGCGGCTGCGGTCCGGCGAAACGCTCGCGGAAGTCCTTGACTACCTCGGTATCCCCGAATCGGCACGACCGGTAGTGGAGTCGGTGTTCGCCGGTCCACGCAGCTACGTCGAGATCGTCGCCGGCTGCCACCGCGATGGACAGCACGCCACCACCGAAGTCGGTATGAGCATTGTGGACACCACCGCGGGCCGGGTACTGGTCAGCCCGTCGCGCGCTTTCGACGGCGAATGGGTCTCGACCTTCTGCCCGGGGACGCCCTTTGCCATCGCCGTCGCGGTCGAACAACTGACCGCCCAGCTGCCCGACGGCCAATGGTTCGCCGGCCAGCGGCTGTCCCGAGATTTTTCTGCCCAACACTAAAAGCAACTAGATAGAAAGAGAGCACGATGTCCCAGGAACGGCCCCAGCATTCTTCGAGGGTCCGGTGACGTCCGGCACCGTTATGCCGATCGTCCGCGTGGCCATCCTCGCGGACAGCAGGTTAACGGAGATGGCCCTGCCTGCGGAATTGCCGCTGCGCGAAATCCTGCCCGCGGTACAGCGTTTGGCGGTACCCGCGAACCCAGATGGTGATTCCGATGACACCGGTGACACCCGGGCGACCTCTCATCTGAGCCTTGCCCCCATTGGTGGGGCGCCGTTCAGCTTGGACGCCAGCCTGGACACCGTCGGAGTCGTGGACGGAGATCTGCTGGCATTGCAGCTGGTGCCCGCCGGTCCGGCCGCGCCCGGCATCGTCGAGGATATCGCCGACGCCGCCATGATCTTCTCTACCTCTCGGCTAAAGCCCTGGGGCACACCGCATATCCAGCGAGGCGCGCTGGCCGCGGTGATCACCGTGGCCTTTGTGGCGACCGGCCTGGGAGTCACCTACCGGGTGGCGACCGGCGCACCGGCCGGACTGATCGCGGTCAGCGTGGTCGCGGCGCTCACCGCGGTGACCGCGTTGCTGGTCAGGATACGTTCCGCGGGAACGGGGATGGCGCTATTGATCGCCGCACTGGTGCCGATCGGTGCCGCTTTGGCGTTAGCGGTGCCCGGGAAATTCGGACCGGCACAGCTGATGCTGGTCGCCGCCGGCGTCACCGCATGGTCCCTGATCGTCCTGATGGTTCCCAGTGTCGAGCGCGAGCGAATCGTCGGATTCTTCACCGCGGCGGCAGTGGTCGGCGCCGGGGTGTTGCTTGCGGCCGGTGCCGAATTGATCTGGCAACTACCGATATTGACTATCGGATGCGGACTGATCGTGGCGGCCCTGTTGGTCACCATCGAGGCGGCTCAGCTGTCCGCGGTGTGGGCACGCTTCCCGTTGCCGGTCATCCCGGCGCCGGGTGACCCCACCCCTTCGGCGCCGTCGCTACGGGTGCTTGAGGATTTTCCGCGGCGCGTTCGCATCAGCGATGCCCATCAGAGCGGTTTCATTGCCGCCGCGGTGTTGCTCAGCGTCCTGGGATCGGTGGCGATCGCGCTGCGCCCGGAGGCATTGAGTGGCGTGGGCTGGTATGTGGTGACGGCGGCCGCGGTCACGTCCGTCCTGCGGGCCCGTGTGTGGGATTCGGCCACCTGCAAGGCTTGGCTGCTCGCCCAGCCGTACCTGGTAGCCGGTGTCCTGTTGGTGCTCTACACCTCGACGGGACGTTATGCCGCTGCCCTGGGCGCGGTGCTGGTGCTCAGCGCGCTCATGCTCGTGTGGGTAGTCATCGCGCTGAACCCGGGCATCGCGTCGCCGGAGAGCTATTCGCTTCCGGTGCGCCGGCTGCTGGGCTTTGTCGCCGCCGGCCTCGACGCTTCGCTGATCCCGGTCATGGCGTATTTGGTTGGTCTTTTCGGCTGGGTACTCAATCGATGATACGGGCCGGATCAGCCTGTGTCACAGCGACTTTGGCCTTTTTACAGGCCGGGGTGCTGTGGACGTGCCCGCCGGCATTCGCGGTCAGCCCGCCGGCGGTCGACCCCGGTGTGCCACCGCCCAGCGGAACCCCGGGACCCGGGCAGCCGATGGAGCAGCGCGGCCCGTGCAGTGCCTCCGGCGTCATCCCCGGCAGCGATCCGGGCGTGGTGACACGCAGTCAGGCGATGCTGAATCTTCCTGCGGCGTGGCAGTTTTCCCGGGGCGAAGGCCAGTTGGTTGCGGTGATCGACACCGGGGTGCGCCCGGGGCCGCGGCTGCCCAACGTCGACCCTGGCGGCGACTACGTGGAGACGACCGACGGCCTGACCGACTGCGACGGGCACGGCACCCTGGTTGCCGGAATCATCGCCGGCCAGCCCGCTCCGGCCGGTGAGGACGGTTTCTCGGGGGTCGCCCCCGCGGCGCGGGTGCTGTCGGTGCGGGCGGCGTCCGCCAAGTTCTCTCCGAGGACGCCGGGCGGTGATCCGATGATGGCGCGGGCTTCCTTCGACGTCGCGACGCTGGGCCGCGCGATCGTGCATGCGGCCGACTTGGACGCCCGGGTGATCAACATTTCCGCGGCCACCTGCCTGCCCGCTGACCGGCCCATCGACCAGGCCGCGCTGGGTGCGGCGGTCCGGTACGCGGCCGTGGACAAGGACGCGGTGATCGTGGCCGCCGCGGGCAACACCGGGGCGACCGGATCCGTGGGCGGCGGAATGTCGTGTGAATCCAACCCGCTCACCGACGTGGGCCGTCCCAATGATCCGCGGAACTGGGCCGGCGTCACGTCGGTCTCCATTCCGTCGTGGTGGCAGCCGTATGTGCTGTCGGCGGCTTCGCTGACGCCGGACGGCCCCGCGTCGAAATTCACCATGGCCGGGCCGTGGGTCGGCATCGCGGCACCGGGCGAAAACATCGCGTCGGTGAGCAACCGTGATGGCGGCGGTCTCGCCAACGGCCTGCCCGACGACCACCAGCAGCAGATCGCGCTCAGCGGCACCAGCTACGCGGCCGGCTACGTCGCGGGTGTCGCGGCGCTGGTCCGCAGCAAGTATCCGGGACTGACGGCCAAACAGGTGGTACACCGCATCACCGCGACCGCGCACAACGGTGCCCGGGCGCCGTCCAACGTGGTCGGCGCGGGCAGCGTCGATCCGGTGGCGGCGCTGACCTGGGAACTGCCCGCAAGCGACGCGCCCGGCCCGGCAACGGCAAAGCCGGTGGCCGTTCCGCCGGCACCGGCGCCGAAGGACAGCACACCGCGGACCGTTGCGTTCGCCGGGACCGCCGCGCTGGCTTTGGTTGTCGCGGCCGTCGCTGCCATCGCCGCGATCGCCCGACGAAAGGAGACCACCCCGTGAGCCAGCTGCGCTCGATCCCGACTCCAGGGAGCGGCCGAATCACATTGGCGGCGCTGGCCGTGGTGCCCGCGGCGCTGGCGTACCCTTGGCACTCGACCCGCGACCACTGGCTGCTCGGCATCGCCGCAGTGGTCGTGATCGTGCTGTTCGGCTGGTGGCGTGGACTGCACTTCACCACGATCCTGCGCCGCCGGCTGGCGATCGTCTGGCGCCGGGGTGGATTCGTCCCCGAATCCGGGCCTGCCACAAGGACTACCGCGCTGTTGCGCATCGGGCCGCCGGTCGGCGACGCGGATGTGCTACCGCTGCAGGTGATCGCCCGGTACCTGGACCGCTATGGCATCCGCGCCGACAAAATCCGAATCACCAGCCGCGACAACGAATCCGATGCGTTGCGTCGGGAGACGTGGATCGGGCTCACGGTATCGGCTGCCGACAACCTGACGGCACTGCGGGCGCGCTCGCCGCGGATCCCGTTGCACGAGACCGCCGAGGTCGCGGTGCGCCGGCTGGCCGACCATCTCCGCGAGATCGGCTGGGAGGCCAGCACCGTCGGGCCCGACGACATGCCGCGGTTACTCACGCCGAGCGTCCGGGAGACGTGGCGCGCGGTGCGGCGCGGCGGCTCGGATTACGTTGCGGCATATCAGGTCCGCGTGGACAGCGCGCTGGCTGAGACGCTGGACGCGATCCGGTCGTATCCCGCGCGCGAGACGTGCACGGCGCTGGAGATCGCCGGTACACCAGACCGCACCACGATCGCGGCCGCATGTGCGTTTCTCACCGAGACCCCGCCGAAAGGCGGGGCGCCACTGGCCGGATTGAGGCCGCAGAGCGGAAACCACCGGCCGGCGCTGGCGGCATTGGATCTGTTGTCCACGCAACGACTTGACGGGCACACGGATACGCCCGCCGGCTTGCTGACGCTTCTGCACTGGCCCACCCCTGCGGCCGGGGCGCATCGGGCACCGCGAACCGACGCCGCTAGTCGAACATGAAGCCGTGCAGGAAGCCGGTCATCCGGCGCAGGTAGTCAAGCTGACTCACGTGCAGAACGTGACTGCCGGGAAACCAGTGCAGCGCGCAGCGATCCCAATGCTGCCAGAGCATTACGGCCTGGTCCGGCGGAGCCATCCGGTCGCCGAGGCCGGTGATGATCATCCGACGGTCCTTGGGGAGCAGCGGCGGGTAGTTCAGCGGGCAGTGATAGGACAGCCCGGCGGTTAACTCGTCACGGCTGATGTTGGACAGCCGCAGCCCCAGCCGGACGAGTTTGTTGGCCGGGAACCATTCGTCGAACATCGTTGCGGGAGTGACGACCGGGCAGTTGGGGATGACGGCCTCGATCCGGTCATCGACCGACGCCACCAGTGCGGAGGTGTAGCCGCCCAGCGATATACCGGTCAGCGCGATACGGTCGACGCCGGTGTGACGCAAATAGTCCACGATGGAACGGAACTCATGCACGGCCTGGGCCATCGACTCCGCGAAACCGCTGAGTCCGCTGGCGAAATAGCCGAAACCGCTGAACGGCGAGAACTTTTCGGCGCGTCGGCCGTGAAAGGGCAACGTGTACATCAGCACGTCGTAGCCGGACCGGTAATACCACGGCAGGGAGAAGAACCACCCGTTGGCCAGATACGAAGACCCCATGAAGCCGTGGATGACGCACAGCGTGGGACGCGGGCCGTCGTCATGGCGCCAGTGCTGCGCGCGCACGGTGTTGTTGGCTGCCCACCCGCTCCATTGCCTGCGCATCGCGGGATTGATCGCCGTGAAGCTGCTGGGGAACGCGATGTTGTCGACCCTGCCGCGCGCGATCCACTCCGCCAGCCGATTGGCCGGTCGCGACGACACTCGCGGCAATTCGGTGGGGGCCGGAAACGACTTCGCCGGATCATGCCGTGCCGCCAGTTCGGCGTAGAAGTCGAGGTTGCCGCGTTCGGTGGCGGATCCGGTCTGGCGCACCGAGGTGGCGAGAACGACCGGTGCCACCGTCGTAGCCAGCACCGACGAAACCCAGGTGCGCAGTGCGAGATCGCCGATGGCGGACGCATCGACGACCATGCGCTGGCGGGGCGACAATGCGGAGCGCGGCGGCAACCCATCGGCACGGGCCGCTACGTCGGCACCGGGGACGTCGGGAACCGGAACGGGCGGTTCGCTGGGATCCGTTTCGGACGTCACGAACGGCGATGGTATCCCGCCGAGCCCGCCAGGCCCGAGCGTTTGACCCGTTCTAGGTCGGTTCGGCGTGCATTCCGGGCCCACTTGGGCAGCGCCCGGGCGGCATGCGGTAATACGGTTTGTCTATCCGCGGATTAGCGACGGTATCGATCAGGAGGACCGCCATGTGGGATCCCGACGTCTACCTGGCATTTGCCGACCATCGCGGCCGCCCGTTCTACGACTTGCTTTCGCGGGTGGGTGCCGAGCGCGCGCGCCGGGTGGTCGACCTCGGTTGCGGCCCCGGCCACCTGACCAAGTACCTGTCCAAACGCTGGCCCGGCGCGGTGATCGAGGCGTTGGACAGCTCGCCGGAGATGGTCGCGGCCGCCCGGGAACGGGGTATAGATGCCACCACCGGCGACTTGCGGGACTGGAAGCCCAAGCCCGACACGGACGTGGTGATCAGCAACGCGGCCTTGCATTGGGTGCCCGAGCACGCCGATCTGCTGGTCCGGTGGGCCCGAGAGCTGGCGCCCGGATCGTGGATCGGCGCGCAGATCCCCGCCAACTTCGAGACGCCGTCACATGCCGCGGTGCGGGCGGTGGCTCGGCGCGAGGAGTATGCAAAAACGATGCGGGACATACCATTTCGCGTCGGAGCTGTGGTCCAGTCTCCAACTCATTACACCAATCTGCTGATGGACGCGGGATGCAAGGTGGACGTCTGGGAGACCACGTACCTGCACCAGCTCACCGGCGAGCACCCGGTGCTGGAATGGATCACCGGCACCGCGCTCGTCCCGGTGCGCGAGCGGCTCGACGACGAGGGCTGGGAGCGATTTCGCCAACAGCTCATCCCCCTGCTGGACGACGCCTACCCGGCACGGGCCGACGGCACGACGATCTTCCCATTCCGTCGGCTGTTCATCGTCGTCCAGACCGGCGGCACGCGGCGCTCAGCCGGGTAGCCCCAGCGACGGCGCCTCCGCCCGATAGCGGTCGACCCATTCGTCGGAGCGCTGGTCGGCCTGCCGTTCCAGCATCGGCGGCGGTGCGAGATTCGGATCCTGTCCGAGGGCGGTGAGAACATCGGCAACAATCGAAGTCAGGTTGCGCCACAACACCGGGTAGGAGATGTCGATCGGTTCGATGGCTTCCTCGGCGAACCAAGCGCGCCAATTGTTTTCCTGGTCTTGCAGGATCCTCACGATGTGCGCGATGGCACCGGCATGGTAGGCGGCCTGCGAGTCGCGCTCAGGATCCGGCCTGCCCCGCCACACCCGGGTCTGTACGGCGCGCCAGAACGACACCGCCTGCGACACCACGTCGGGCCGATAGACGTGCACATACACCGGCTCGCTGCCGATCACATCACGGATCGCCGCGCTCAGGGTGTCGCCGGAGCGGTGCGGCAGTTTCGATGCCCACTGCAGCAACAGCGGCGTCTGGTTCCACATCAGCTTGCCGCCCCAGATGCCGTTGGGTGTGCGGCCCGAACTAAGGATGTGCTCTCGCCACGCGATCGGCGTCGCGGTGTCCGGCGTACCGGGAACGAGTGGATCGAGTAGTCGCAAGATCGACTCGTCTTCGACGTCGGCGAACCATTGGCGAGGCTGGGGCGCCATCCCGGTGGTCGGCAGGTACTGGAAGAACTCTTGAGGCTCCCCGGCGCATCCGGTCGCGCGCAGCGATTCCACGAGCAGTGTGCTGCCGCTGCGTTGTGTGGCGAGTACCAGATAAGACGTCGCGGACATCGGATGAGCCTAACCCGCAATTCATCGCGGTCGTGTCGCTACGAATTACCTTCACGCTGAACCCAACTATTGATCGAACGACGTGGCTTCTTCATCGATGCCGCGGTCGGCGGCTATCGCCGAGCGACTCGTGGGTGCCGTGCGATGGATCTTCAGATAAGTCTCGGTGTAGCGCACCGCGATGCGTATACCGGCGAAGTCCGATGGAATGACGTCCCCGATTCGCTGGCGCCAATCATGCAGGCGGACAGCCAGATCGGCAGCGATCACTTCCATGCCGGTGCCGCCACCGGTCAGCAGGTTGACGGTCTCGGTGGGGTCCGCGCGCAGGTCGTAGAGTTCGCGCGGCGGACGCGGTGCCTTGACGAAGGGTGCGACGGCCACGCCGGACGGGCTTTCCTCGATGTCCCACGGCAGGTCCAGCAGTGGCCGGGGCGCATAGTTCTCGATGTAGCTGTATTCCTTTGTGCGGATTGCGCGGATCGGATCGAACGAGTCGTGATAGGTCTTCATGGTGTAGACGTGGTCGCGCACCGGGTCGGCGTGATTGTCCGGTGTGAGCAGGGCGTGCGCGTGCGACACGCCCTCGATGTCGGCCGGAATGCCGAGGCCCAGCAGGTCCAGCAGTGTCGGGACCAGGTCGACGCCGCTGAACAGCTCGTCGTAGACCCGCGGTGCGACGCTGCGGTTGGTGGGCGGGCGGATCACCATGGCAATGCCCGTTCCTGCGTCGTACAGGGTCGATTTGGCGCGGGGGAACGCCGCGCCGTGATCGGTCAGGAACACCACCCAGGTGTTGGCGTCCAGTCCGGTCTCGGCCAGCGTGTCCAGGATCTGGCCTATGGCAGCGTCCGCCGTGCTGATGGACCCGTAAAAATCTGCGAGATCCTGGCGCACCCCGGGGAGGTCGGGCAGATAGTCCGGCAGATCGACCGCCGCGCTGTCGGCCGGCTGATAGCGGTCCCGCGGGAAGGGCCGGTGGGTTTCAAAGAACCCGGCCGACAACAAAAACGGTTGCTCCGACAGAATCGGAGCGCCCTCCCGTAGCCATTCCTGGACTCTTTCCACCACGTACTCGCAGTAGGAGTTCGACACGTCGAATTCGTCGAAGCCGAGGCGTTTCGGGTAGGACGTCTCATGCTGCATACCGAAAAGCGCTGAGTACCAACCCGATCCGGACAATATTTGCGGAAGGGTGCGGACTCCGCTGCGGTATTCCCAGCCGTGATGGGCGAGGCCGACAAGCCCATTGCTCTGCGGGTAGCGGCCGGTGAACAGCGATCCCCGAGACGGCGAGCACAGCGGCGCGGTGGCGTGGGCCCGGGTGAACAGGATGCCCTCGGCGGCGAGTTGGTCCAGGCGTGGGCTGGATACGTCGGGGTGGTCGTAGACACCGAGGTAGCGTCCCAGGTCGTGCCAATGCACGATCAGCACATTGTCTCGCGTCATTTCACACCCTTCCCCAGCCACTCCTTGCGACCGGCGGCGACGATACCGCAGCAACCTGCGATGAATCCTGGCATTCCGACCAGTCAATACTGCGGAAACTCGCAGAATGACGAGGTAGACGGTATGAACACTGTGATATCGGGTCTGGGGCTGCTGGAGTCGCCGCGCTGGCACGATGGACGCTTCTGGGTGGCGGACTGGACGGCCGGGCTGATCCGCGCCATCGACCCCTCGGGGCACATCGAGGTCGTCGTCGAACACCAGTCGTTGCCAATGTGTTTCGACTTCCTGCCGGACCTGCCGTCCCACCAGGCCCTGCTACTGACCTCCAGTGCGCAACGCGCGGTGCTGCGGCGGGCAGACGGGACGCTGGCGCGGTACGCCGATCTGTCGTCGTTGTCGCCGCATGGCCCCAACGACATCGTGATCGACGGTCGCGGCAACACCTACGTCAACAACGTCAACTTCGACTTCGCGGCCGGGCCGCCCGCCGGTGCACCCGCACCCGGGTTTGTCGCCTTGGTGACCGCGGATGGACGTGCCCGGGTGGTCGCCGACGACCTGGCATTTCCCAATGGGATGGCCGTCACGCCGGATAACGCGACGCTCATTGTCGCCGAGTCGTACCGGCACCGGCTGACCGCCTTCGACATCGGCGCCGACGGGTCGCTGTCCAACCGGCGGGTGTGGGCCGCCGTGGGTGAGCACTCACCGGACGGAATCTGCCTCGACAGCGACGGCGCGGCCTGGTACGCCGACGTCGGCGGCAGGTGCTGTGTTCGCGTCGCTGAAGGCGGCCGAGTGATGGACAGGGTCCAACTCGATCGCGGTGCGTTCGCCTGCATGCTCGGCGGCGACGACGGCCGCACCCTCTTCGTGGTCGCCGCGCATTGGCCCGGGCCGCAGAATCTGATGCATCACTCCGAGTGGGACGGCAGCGTGCTGGAAGTTCGCGCACCTGCTCCCGGCGCCGGCTGGCCGGGCTCGGGGTCCCGCGCCGGTTGACCCCAGCGGTTCTCGGAGACGAACTCCGACAGCGGCCGCGCAAAGGCCCAGCCGTCCAGTTCCAGCGCCGGCCGATCCGGAAATTCGGGCACCGGGCCCAGACACAGAATGGCCACCGGTTCGGCGTCGGCGGGCATGCCCAGCAGGGCCGCCAACCGTTGCGGATCGAACAAGGAAACCCAGCCCATGCCGAGGCCCTCGGACCGAGCAGCCAGCCACAGGTTCTGGATCGCGCACGACACCGACGCGAGATCCATCTGCGGCAGCGTCCGCCGGCCGAAGACATGTCGCTCCCGGTCGTCGCCAAGCGCCACGACGAACAGCTCGGCACAGTCCAGAATGCCTTCGACCTTGAGTGCCATAAACTCCTCGGCACGCTCTCCCAGGGCCGCCGCGGTGAGCGGGCGCTCTTCGTCGACCAGGGCGTGAATGCGTCTTCGCAGCTGGTCATCGGTGATGCGGATGAAGCGCCACGGCTGCATGAGGCCGACGCTGGGCGCGGCGTGCGCGGCTTGCAACAAACGCGCCAGCACGTCTTCTGCCACCACGGCGCCGGGCACGAACCGGCGCATGTCGCGGCGTTCGGAGATCACCCGGTACACGGCCCGCCGCTCCTGCGGATTGAACGCGTGATCGCTCATAGGGCCATCGTAAGAACCGCCAAGGTGGAAGATACGTTGAGCGTGAATCTGAAGGGAGTGTCGCGTGAAGCTTTCCCGTGACTTCGAAGCATTCGAGCAGCTGCCCACCGATGGCAGCGTCAGAGGGGTCTACGGCGAGCCCTACCAGACGGCCGATGGTGCCACCGTGATCCCCGTTGCCAGACCGGTCGGCGTCTTTGTGATCCGCGGTGGCGAGGCTTCGTGGGCGCCCGCCGTGGATACCAACCGGGTCGCGCTGATCGGCGTGCTTACCGGCCTGCTCGCGGCGGT
The DNA here is from genome assembly GCA_035511785.1 of Mycobacterium sp. GTDB lineage: Bacteria > Actinomycetota > Actinomycetes > Mycobacteriales > Mycobacteriaceae > Mycobacterium. Next base: position 24,070 of record DATKEW010000009.1, on the reverse strand, counting down.
GATCGGCGCCCTGGCGGTCCTCCGGCAGCCGCCCTGGCCGCGGATCACGATCACGGGCTATAGGTGACGCCGACCGCGCGGTAGACGTATTCGGCCGGCATGTCAAAGGCCAATGACCGCAGCGGCAGCCCGCTGAGCACATCCGCCGGGATGGCGGCCTTGTAGTGCAGCGAGAGCTCGCCGCTGAACTTCGGGTCGACTTCGGCAACGTCGAGATCGACCTGCAATCCCGTCTCCGAGATCTCGGCCTTCGCCGCGCCGGTCTGTGGCGCGTCCCAGCGCACGTCGACGGTCAGTCCGGCCAGCTTCGGCAGCATCGACAGCGTTGCCAGCACCCGCTCCGAGGTGAAGACCAGTGAGCCGCAGTAGCTGGCGACGCTGTGCGGCAACCGCGTTCCCGGGATCACGCCGCTGAACCGCCGGGTTACCGCGACGTAGTCGGCGAGATAGACAAGGCCCTCCGCCTCGACCTGAGCATGCAGATCGTCGGGCAGCTTGCCGATGCCGAACAACCTGCGGACAAAGACCGCCATGACGCCAGTATGACTCTGTATGCCCGGCGGTCCACGACTCCGCGTGGTAAGGCTACTCAGTCATGATGCCTTCTTCGTTGGTTTCGGCCAGCGTCGGAACCTTCGTCAACGGATGCGGCCTCATCAGATCGCCGCAGCCCTTCCAGTATCAAATGGCGAGAGCAACTAGCGCCGACGCCAACCGGCGAGTGTCGGCCGCGGTTACGCGGTAGCCTTCGCCGCGGAAATATCTGGTGCCTTATTCAAAGACAGGTGGAAGAAACGCCAACTCGACGTGCATCGGCGGGCCTAATTATCGATAAAAAGCCATAGTAACGTGACTTCGATCCCCGTCCGTTTTATGGTCGCCTCATGACCCTGTTGCTCGATCCGCAACTCATCTCCGCTCACATCGATCGCCACTGCGCCGCCGCCCCGGGTGTGGCAGCTGGCGTCAGCGGCCCGGAGGGCAACTCGCACCTAACCGACCACGCGATCTCCGGCATGGCGGCGATGACTGCACTCGGGCGGGTGGGGAAAGCGCGAACATCGGCCACGTTGTCGCCGTCCTGCCTCCGACGACGGCCAATGGGTCAGCGGTCAAAACCTAGAGGTCAACGGCGGTATTTGGCTCGATGCCAGAAGGAACTGTGAAACGCCGCCGCCAGGAACCGTGTTCATGGATACCCCTGCGCCGCAAGTCTTATCGGCGCCATGACCTGGAGTTGGTCGACGATGCCGAACCCGCGCCCAGTACCAGGACTCGTGGGACCTTGTGCCGGTGGGGCACGGTGTCCTCGAACCGTTGCCTGGCTCTGACCGTATCGACACCCTGAAATCGATAGTCCCCGAAGGAGAAACGTCATGGAACTCGGAATTGCTATCTCTGTTTTCGACATCGACGGCGGAACCGCCGCCATTGCCGGCGAACTGGCGCGGGTTGGCACCGCCGCTGAGGAAGCCGGGGCGACCTGGTTGGGGTTCATGGATCACTACTTCCAGATCGCGCCGACCGGTCTTCCGGCCGAGTCGAACATGCTGGAGGGCTACACCGCACTGGGCTACATGGCGGCCCACACCGCCACTCTCAAGCTCGGTTTGCTCGTGACCGGAGTGACCTACCGCCACCCCGGCCTGCTCGCAAAGATCGTCACCACTGTCGACGTGCTGTCCAGCGGCCGCGCGGAGCTGGGGATTGGGGCCGCATGGTTCGAGCGTGAGCACCGTGGCCTTGGTGTACCCCTCCCGCCACTGGCCGAGCGCTTCGAGCGACTCGAGGAGACCGTGCAGATCTGCGCGCAGATGTGGGATCCGCACAATAACGGGCCATTCGAGGGCAAGCACTACCAGTTAGCCGAGACGCTGTGCTCACCGCAGCCAATCCACCGGCCCTCGGTTCTCATCGGCGGGGGCGGCGAACGTAAAACTCTTCGCCTTGTCGCGCAGTACGCCGATGCATCCAACCTGTTTGGCATATCGCCGGAGGATGTCGCGCGCAGGCTGGACGTGTTGCGTCGACACTGCGACGCAGTTGGTCGCGATTACGACGAGATCCGAAAGACAATCCAGACCTTTAGTCCCCGGCCCACATCGGACACTCGCGACGCCTTCGTGCGCGAAATGGCCAAATACGCTGCCCTTGGTGTGGACTGCGTCATCGTGACTCCCCCCACCGGTTCGCCCGCCAAGTGGATCGACGATGCGGCACCGGCCGTGGCGCAGCTAGCCGATCTTGGCTGATCCAATCTCCAACTGCCCAACCGTATTAACCTCATTGCGACACATAGCGACTTTGTCCCTGTCCGCCTGGGGACGTAGGACGTTTCCGCTCGGTCACCCGACCGTGCTGAGCCCTAGTGCTGGGTCAACCGCGGGGGGATGCCGCGCAGGCCCATCGGGTTACTCAGCCGGTTCTTGCTCGGCGAGCTGTTCGAGCTCGTCCATCGCGGCCAAAGGATCGGCGGTTAACCGGATCTGCAGGTGATCGACGCCGACAGCGGCGTACTTGGCAATAAGAGCCGGCCAGTCGGTCTCAGGGTGTGACGCCGCGCTCGCGACGAGCACGAGCTCATCGGGGTTGCGACTGGCGCGCACCGCCGCAGCGCGCGCGGGCCGTGGATCGGAATGCACTGGCAGCAAATCATGAAACTCACCTCCGAATTTGACCAAATCGCCTTGGGCACAACACGGGTGGCGTAGCGACGCGATGTGTTCTTCGCCGCGTCGGCCGCGGTCTTGCCACGGCATCCCTAAGACGTGTGCCTCCTCAAGTACCCCGCTCATGACTGCGCGATCCGGTCGAGCACGGCCATGGCCTCTATCACCAGGCGCCGCTGCGCCGCGCTTTTGATCACAGCGCGGTGACCCAACTGGGTCTGAAGTTTTACTTGACCCCCAATGCCGGTCCAGCCGACGATTGAAGCCATGCGCCGACTGCTAGCTCCGCTGTGGGTTGCGGCGTGCGTGATCTGTGCGTCTTTGTTCCTCGCGCCGGTAAGTGGCGCCACGACTCCCTGGTTCGCGAATTCGGTTGGCAATGCCACGCAGGTGGTTTCGGTTGTGAGCACCGGCGGTTCGAACGCGAAGATGGATATCTACCAGCGAACCAACACCGGCTGGCAGGCGCTGCGGACCGACGTTCCCACCCACGTCGGTTCGGCGGGCATGGCGCCGCAGGCCAAGAGCGGCGTTCCGGCCACCCCGATGGGTGTCTACACCCTCGACTCCGCCTTCGGCACGGCGCCGAATCCCGGTACCGGACTGCCATACACCCAAGTCGGGCCTAATCATTGGTGGAGCGGCGATGACCACAGCCCCACGTTCAACTCCATGCAGGTCTGCCAGAAGTCGCAGTGCCCGTTCAATACGGCGGACAGCGAGAACCTGCAAATCCCGCAGTACAAGCACGCGGTCGTGATGGGCGTCAACAAGAACAAGGTTCCGGGCGGCGGTGCGGCATTCTTCTTCCACACCACCGACGGCGGCCCCACCGAGGGCTGCGTGGCGGTAGACGATGCTCAGCTGGTGTCAATCATGAAATGGCTGCGGCCCGGCGCGGTGATCGCGATTACGAATTAGCCGTCACTTCTTCGAAATCTGCCCGAGCGCGACCGGGCTTGACCTTGAATTTCAGGTCCGCCACCGACATCGTCGCCTCATAGGTGCGGTCGTAGCCGGTGCCGCTGATCCGCCATCCGTCGGCGGTGCGCCGGTACTGGTCGCGGTAGAAGGCCGCGCCGATCAGCATGAAGTTGTATTCGGGCACGATGACCCGGTCTTGGAGATACCAAATGCCCGAAGCGGTATCGCCGGTCACGGTGATTTCGGGATGCGTCACCCGGTGTTCGGTGACCACACCGGGACCCATCGCTGAGCTCAGATACTCCACGAGGTCGGTGCGGTTGTTGAAGTGCAGCTCCTTGCCCAGCGATGACCCGTAGGCGCCGACGACGTCCTCGGTCATTGTGTCGGCGAAGTCGTCCCAGTGCTTGGTGTCCATCGCGCGCAGATATCGGTACTTGACCTGTTTGATGGCCTCGATGTCGGCTATCTCGGCGGTGTAATCGTGGGGACTCATCACGTCATTGCAGCACACGGGTGACCATGGCGATCAGGGCGCGTCGTTCCAGGCTCCAGTCGATGGCGGTCCCGGTGACCATCTGCGCCAGCACTACACCGCGTAGCGTGGCCCAGATCACCTCGGCCACACCAGCATTCGCCGGGTCTTCGCTGATCAGCCGACCGAGCTGGCCGATTGCGGAGTTCATTTCGAGCAGGTGACGCCGCGAGGACTCGCCCGCACCGCCGCGGGTGGCCCGCAGGATTTCGAAGGCCGCCATCGACGTCGGGCTGCTGTAGCAGCTCCAGGCGGTGTCGACGACGACCTCGATACGCTCTCGCAGCGGTAGCCCGCTGACATCGGCCGACGACAGGCTCCCGATCAGCCGGTCCACTCCGTCGTCGACGACGGCCATCAACAGGCCGTTGCGGTCGCCGAAGTGGTACTGGATGACCCCCCATGTCACGCCTGCGCGTTCGGCCACGTGCTTGGCGGTGGCGGCGGCGAACCCTTCCTCCATGATGCAGCGGACCGTCTCGTCGATGATTCTGGCCCGAGTGTCGTCGCCGCGCTTGCGCGGCGCGCGGGTGCGCCGGGTCGGGCTGACGGAGCGCCCGGGCGCCTGGCCTGCAGCAATGGACATTGTTGACTTTATAACATAGCCGAGCCTATTTTTGGGCGGTGAGCCGATCCCGATACGCGTGCCTGCCGCGTGAGCAGCTGGCCGTGCTGGTTCCCGAACTGCTTCTGATCGGGCACATGATCGACCGTTCCGGGATGGCCTGGTGCATCAGCTCGTTCGGTCGCGAGGAGATGGTGCAGATCGCCATCGAGGAGTGGGCCGGCGCGAGCCCGATCTACACCAAGCGTATGCAGCGGGCGCTGGGCTTCGAGGGCGGCGACGTGCCCACCATCTTCAAGGGCCTACAACTGGACATCGGCGCTCCGCCGCAATTCATGGATTTCCGCTACACCATCCACGACCGCTGGCACGGCGAATTTCAACTCGAACACTGCGGCGCGTTGCTCGATGTGGAGCCGATGGGCGAGGAGTACGTCTTCGGGATGTGCCACACCATCGAGGATCCGACGTTCGACGCCACCGCCGTGGCGACCAACCCGCGCGCACAGATGCGTCCCATCCACCGGCCGCCGCGGCAGCCGGCCGATCGGCATCCGCACTGTGCGTGGACCGTCATCATCGACGAGTCCTATCCCGAGGCCGAGAGCATCCCCGCTCTCGACATCGTTCGTCAAACCCGCGCTGCGACATGGCAACTCGACCCCATCGATCGGTCCGAGGAGGGGCAGGCGGATTACGCCGGCGCGTTGCTCTCCGATTTCGACTTCGGCGCGTTCTCGCACTCGGCGTTGGTCCGGATGGCCGACGAGGTCTGCCTGCAGATGCACCTGCTGTACCTGTCGTTCGCGATCGCGGTGCGGGCCCGCGCCGCCGATGACGCCGAAGCCGTCTTGGTGGGTACCCGCGGCCTGATCGGCCTGGCCGGGCTGGGCGCCGAGCGAATTCATCGCGCGCTCGGGCTGCCCGATGGGATCGAAGGAGCGATGCGGGTGCTCGAGCTGCACCCGCTGCTGAACCCCGCGGGCTATGTCCTGGCGGAAGCGGAGGCCAACCGACTGGTCGTGCACACCTCGCCGGCCCACGACGACCGCGCCTGGATAGCACTGTGCTCGCCCGAATCCGTGCAGCCGCTGCAAGCGATCGCCACCGCAGTGAATCCGCGCCTCGCGGTTGAGGTTTGCGGTACGGATACCGACTGGACCGCGGAACTGGTCGAAACCGATACGCCGGCAGCCGAACTGCCTGAGGTATCGGTGGCCAAAGTCAGTCGCGGATCGTCATTCCAGTTCGAGCCGAGGCGTTCGCTGCCGCTGACCGTGGTGTGAACTCGGCGCATTTGACGGCTTCTTGTCAAGGGGTTTTTGGTACCGCTTCGGTGACACAACCGCATCGACCGCATACCAATGACGTTGCAACCCATCTGCTTTGAGCGTGTCCGCGGCTATGGTTAACGCTGGCCACCGACCCCTATAGACGAAAGTTTTCGATCTATGTACGACCCGCTTGGGTTGTCGATCGGGACCACAAACCTGGTCGCAGCGAGTAACGGAAGTCAGCCGGTTTCACGCCGCGCTGTGCTGACCCTTTATCCCCATTGCGCACCGAAAATCGGTCTGCCCGCTGAAGATCCGAACCTGACCGAGCCGGGTGTGCTCATGAGCGGCTTCGTGGAGCGCGTCGGAGACTCGGTGGCACTGGTATCCCCCGACGGCTCCGCTCACGACCCAGACCTCCTGTTGGTCGAGGCTTTGGACGCGATGGTGCTTGCCGCCGGCGCGAACGCGGCTTCGTCGGAGATCTCGATTGCCGTTCCAGCGTACTGGAAGGCCGGGACCGTGCAGGCGCTGCGCAACGGGTTACGAACGCATCTGGGCTTCGTTCGAAGCGGCATGGCGCCCCGCCTGGTCTCGGACGCGATCGCGTCGTTGACCGCGGCGAACGCCGAGCTGTGCCTCGCGGCCACCGGCGTGGTCGCACTGGTCGATTTCGGCGGCTCCGGCACATCCGCGACGTTGGTGAACATCGCAGGAGATTTCGAGCCCGTCAGCCCCACATTGCGGTACGAGGACTTCTCCGGCGACGAGATCGATCAAGCATTGCTGCTTCGGGTGTTCGAGGAACTCGGGCACGGCAGCGGTATCGACCCCGCCAGTACCGCTGGCGTCGGTCAGCTGGGCCAGCTCAGGGAGCAGTGCCGCGCGGCCAAGGAGCGGCTATCCACCGACACGGTAACCGAATTCGCTGCCGAGCTCGGGGGGCGCAGGTGCAGCATGCGGCTGACGCGAGACGAGTTGGGAGACCTGATGCAGGATCGCCTGACCGGCTTCATCTATGCGTTCGACAAAATGTTGACCCGCCATCACAAGAGCTGGACAGACCTGGCAGCGGTGGTCACCGTTGGTGGGGGCGCCAGCATTCCGCTTGTCACCGAGCGGCTTTCGGTGCATTCCCGCAGGCCGGTCGTGACACCGTCACAGCCCGCGCTCGCGGCTGCCGCCGGCGCTCTGATGCTGGCTTCCCGTGGTGAAGAAGTGGACATCCGGACGCGCACGTCCATCGGCTTGCTGACGACGGCCGCCGCCGCCGGCGATGTCGTCGACCTGGGGGTCGGCGACGTGCTGGTGATCGACCACGAGGCGCTGACGGATCGCGAGTTGGCGTGGTCGCAAACCGAATATCCCGGCGACATCCGGTTGCCGTACAGCCCCGCTGCCTACGACGAAGACAATCCGGCCGGCTGGTCGATGCGCCTCAACGCGATCGATCTTCCCACAGAACGCACCTGGCGGCGTTTCCGGCTGTCCCAGTTGATCGTTGGGATGTGCGCCCTGGTGGCCATGACCGCGATCGGCGGTGTGGCCTACTCGTTGACGGGCATAGAAAACCGGCAGGCGCCCCCGGCGCCCACCGTCGCGCCGCTGCCTGCGCCGCCGGTCAGCTCCCTGGTGCCGAGTCCGGTTCCCCCACCGCCCACCGCGGTGCCGCCACCGCCCAGCGCGCAACCGGTGCCCAGCACTGTGCCACTTCCTCCTCCGCCGCCTCCACCGTCGTCACCGCCACCGCCACCGCCGGTGATTGTGACGACGCCTCCTCCGCCGGTCGTCACGACGCATCGTCCTCCGCCACCGCCGTCGACGACGACTCAGCCGCCGACCACCACGGCGATGACGACGACACCTCCGCCGCCGCCTACGACGACGACAACGCCGCCCGAGGCGACTCAGGCGCCGACGACCACCACCACGACGGTGCCGATGACCACGGAGTGGATCCACGTTCCGCTGCTGCCGGTGCCCATCCCGGTTCCCGTTCCGGCGAATCAGGCGCCGCAGGCCCCGCAGGCCCCCCAGTATCCGCAATACCCGCAGTATCCGGAATATCCGCAGTATCCGGGTGGCGGCAGTCCCCAGAACCCGTTCCTGGGCCCTGGTTATTAGTACGGCCGTTTGAGCCAAGTCACTCCATGAGCGCGCCCGGCTGCACGCGGGTAGCGTTGACAGAGCCCCTTTTCGGGTCGGGGCCCGTCTTTTTGATGCCCTCTTGGGGAGGCAAAGGAGGACTTGGAGGCGCAATTTGGACATCGTGCTTGGGGTGTCGATGGCTCCCACGACGGTCCGCTTGGTCCTCATCGAGGGCCAGAATGCCGACGGTGTCACCGTCGAAGAGGAGAACTTCGAGGTAGTTGCCGGAGAAGGCCCGGCAACTTCTGGTGCGGTCGACCAGGTGATCGCCGCCATCGTCGGCACCCGCGAAGGGGCGGCTGAGGGCGGCTATCGGTTGGCATCGACGGGGGTGACCTGGACGGACCCCGCCGGCGTCGCCGGGCTGCGCGACGTGCTGGCCCGCTGCGACGTCGGCAGCGTGATGCTGGTCTCACCGCTGCTCGCCGCGGCCTCATTGGCGCAGACGGTGGGTGACGCGATCGGCTACGAGCGCATCGCGATGTTGTTCGTCGAGCCCGACAGCGCGACGTTGGCGGTGGTCGAGACCGGCGACGGTTCGATCGCCGAGCTGCATCGACGGCCCTTGACGCGAGCCGGTGCACCGGGCCGCCAAGGCGCCGTCGCGGCCGAGCTGGCGGCGATGGTCGCCGGTCTGGACGTAACGGGATCGCGGGCTGACGGCGTGTTCATCATCGGCTGTGGGGTCGGCATCGCGGGAATCAAGATCGCACTCGAGGCGGTGACCCCACTCGACGTGATCGCGCCCGAAGAGCCGGACATGGCGCTGGCCCGCGGTGCGGCGCTGGCGTCGGCGAATGCGCCGTTGTTCGCGTCGTCGACGGCCGCCCTGGCCTATGCGCTGGATCCCGGCACCGGCGAGCTGAATCCCGGTGCGCTCAGCCCGACCTACCTCGGCGTCTCCGGCAACGCCGATGAGGGCGAGCGTGTTCTTGCCTACAGCGCCGTGGCTGACGACAAACCCCCGCGCAGGCGCAGGCCCATGTTGCTAGCCGGTAGCGCGCTGGCGGCGATCGGCGCCGCTGTGGTCGGGGTGGTGCTGGTTTCGCTGACGTCTGACCGGCCGTCGGCCGTTGTGCCACACAATCCGCGGGTGAGTGTTGCCACCCCGGCACAGCAATTGCCGGCTCAGGCACCGAGCAAGCCGCCCGAGGCGCAGCTGCTCGCGCCCAGCCCTCCGCCGCCCGCACCCGCCGTCGCTGCCCCCGCGGCGCCCGTCCCCGAGGTGGCCGCCCCGCTTGCCCCGCCGCCGGCGGCGCCGCCCCGTCGCCCAGCGACGCGGCGGGCGCCGGAGGTCACGCCGACCCCCGTGCCGCAGGCACCGGCACCGACGCCGGCCGCGCCGCAGGCACCGGCACCCACGCCGGCCGCGGTACCCCCTCCGCAGTACGCACCACCACCGCAGTACGCGCAGCCGACTCGACCACCGATGACGATGTACCTGCATTTGCCGTTCGTCACGGTGCCGATTCCGATCAATCCACCGCCGCCCCCGCAGCCCCCGCCACAGTAGGTCCCGGGCAGGCGGTCGTGGCAGATGGTGTCGACTAAGCGCACACTGGGCAAATAAGTCCTACGAGCTGCAAGGAGGTCTGGTGGGCGAGTACGGTGCGTTCGGATTTGATCCCGAGGAGTTCGACCGCATGATCAGGGAGGGCAGCGAGGGACTGCGCGACTTGTTCGAGCGGATCGGCAAACGTGTCGCCGCTTCCGGCGGCGGGGCGGGGTGGTCCGCGATCTTCGAGGACCTATCACGGCGGCCCCGGTCCACGCCGGAAACCGCTGGCGAGGCCGGTGACGGGGTGTGGGCCATCTACACGGTGGACGGCGACGGCGGCGCCCGCGTCGAAGAGGTCTATGCGACCGAACTCGACGCTCTACGTGCAAACAAAGCCAACGTCGATCCGAAGCGCAAGGTGCGTTTTCTGCCATACGGCATTGCGGTCAGCGTCCTCGACGATGATTCGGAAGAGCCGACGTGATCGAATCCGTGGCCTATTCTCGGGATCACCGCTACTGCTAGTGGCGGATCCGCGAAGGGTCGAGGTGTGACGGCGACACCGTTGGCGTGCCAAGTATGCGGCTCACAGCCGCGTGAGGGTGCGCGCTTCTGCGACGCGTGCGGTAGTCCTCTGGCGCCGAGTGCCGAGCCGGCCGAATACAAACAGGTGACCGTGCTGTTCGCCGACGTGGTGCGGTCGATGGATATCGCCGCCTCGCTTGGCCCCGAGCGGCTGCGCGAGGTGATGACCGAGCTCGTCGATCAGTCGGCAACCGTGGTGAAGCGCTACGGCGGTACCGTGGACAAGTTCACCGGCGACGGGATCATGGCGCTCTTCGGGGCGCCAATCACATTGGAGCATCACGCGTTTCGTGCGTGTCTTGCGGCTCTGGACATCCAGCAAGTTGTTCGGCAATTGGCTGTCGAGGTCGGTCGCCGCGACGGGATCGACTTGCGTTTGCGTGTAGGCCTCAATTCCGGTCGAGTTATCACAGGTGAGGTCGGCGCGACCCACCTCGGTTACACCGCGGTCGGTGAACAGGTGGGCATGGCCCAGCGGATGGAATCGGTGGCACCGCCGGGCGGTGTCATGCTCAGCGAGTCGACCGCGCGGCTGGTCGAGGATCGAGTGGTCCTGGGGGAGCGCGAGACCGTGCACATCAAAGGCTTCGCAACCGCAGTGCCGGCGCGCCGTCTGCTAGGCGTCGATAGCGAACACCCTGGAAAACCCCGAAAAACCCGTCGTGAGTCCCGGCTGGTCGGACGTCAACCGGAGAGGGACGCCATCGCGGAATTACTGGACCTGGCCGCCCGCGGCAAGGGGAGCGTGATCACGGTGAAGGGCCGGCCGGGTGTCGGAAAGACCAGATTGGTCCGCGAGTCGTTAGCGACGGCGCGTAGTCGTGGTTTCGAGGTGTTCGTCACGTACTGCGAATCCCACACTCGCGAGATCCCGTTCCATGTCATCTCCCGGCTGCTACGTGCGGTTTTCGGTCTCGGCGGTCTCGCCCTCGAGGTGGCACGTGCCCGGGTCCGCAGCGAAATCCCCGAGGCGGGTGCCGAGGATCTGGTACTGCTCGACGACCTGCTCGGCATCCGCGACACCGATATGCCGTCCCCTGACATCACCCCGGACGCCCGGCGCCGTCGTCTGGTCGACCTGCTCGACACCTTTTCGCTGGCCCGTCCGGGGCCCGCGATTTATGTCATCGAGGACACTCAGTGGATCGACAGCGTCAGCGAGGCGCTGCTTGCCGACTTCGCGAAGGCGATACCCAAAATGCGGGCCACGCTGCTTGTCGTCCACCGACCGCAATATTCGGGGACTCTGTCGCGTATCCCCGGGAAACATCTCTTTACTCTTGCGCCGCTGAGTGATTCGCACAGCGCTGAGTTGATCAAAGATTTGCTGGGCGAGGATCCGTCGGTACTCGCACTGTCGTCGGTGGTCGCCGACCGGGCGGCGGGCATACCGTTCTTCGCCGAGGAAATCGTGCGCGACCTCGCTGAGCGGGGAGAACTCAAGGGCGACCCGGGCGCCTACGTATGCGTCCGGGAGGTGCGCGACATCCACGTACCCGCCAGTCTGCAAGCGATCATCGGAGCCCGCATCGACCGGCTCAGCGCAACAGCGAAGCGCACCCTGCACGCCGCGGCCGTCATCGGCGCACAGTTCGACACGGAATTATTGAAGTGTCTGCTGGGCCCGGTCGACGTGACGCCGCTGGTGGAGGCGGCACTGGTGGAACAGGTTGCATTCGAACCGCACGCAACATATGCGTTCTGTCATCCGCTTATTCAGGCGGTGGCATACGAATCTCAATTGAAGGCCGGGCGATCGGAGCTGCACCGTCGGGTCGCACTGGTGTTGCAACGAACGTGCGGCGAGTTCACCGGTCAGGAGGCTTCGATCGTCGCCACCCAGTACGCGGCCGCCGGTGATCTGCGTGATGCATACGACTGGTACATGCAGGCGGCGACGTGGTACGGCGCGCGCGATATCCGGGCGGCCCGGGCGAGTTGGCGACAGGCGCTACGATTCGCCGACCGGCTCCCCAGCGACCACCCGGATCGGCTGGCCATGCGGATCGCCCCGCGCGCTCTGTTGTGCGGCAGCACTTTTCAGGTGGGCGGCACCCCTGCCGACACCGGCTTCGACGAATTGCGCGAACTCACAACGGCTGCGGGCGACAAGAAGTCACTTGCCGTCGGAATGGCAGGGCACCTCGCCACTTTGACGTTCAGTGCGCATAATCGAGAAGCGGCCGGCATGGCGTCGGAGTTCGCCACACTCGTCGAGTCGATCGGTGATCCTGCGATGACGGTCGGGCTGTTTTACGCTGCCGCCCAAGCCAAATGGGAGGTCGGTGAGGCGAGCGAGAGTTTGCGGTTGGCGCAGCGCATCATCGATATCGCCGACGGCGACCCCACCATGGGTGACTTCGTGATCGGATCCCCTCTGGCGTGGGCGATCGCGCTGAAGGGGGCAGCCGGAATGTTCCTGGGTCGGCAAGGATGGCGAGACGACCTCGAGGCGGGCATTGCCATGGCACGGTTGGTTGACGCGGCCGGGCGGCCCTTCGTGCAGTTGTACAAGTATGCGGCCGCCTTTGAGAACGGTGCGGTGCTCCTCAATGCCGAAGACGGACCCGAGGCCGAGATAACTCTGGAAATTGCGCAACAGTCCGGCAATGACACCGCCGTTGCATACGCGCTGCTGCATCGGGGCATCGCGTTGATCCACAACGATCCTGCAGGCAGGGCGGCCGGCCTGGAGTTTCTGACCGAGGCGCGACAGATGATCGTCGACGAACACCTCCCCGAAGGGGTGCGACGAATGTCCGAGATCGAAATTGCCCGCGAGCGTGCACGATCCGGGGATCTCGGCGGCGCAATCGATCTGGCCACAACAGTTCTCGCCGAGCAGTTCGACACCGGGGAGATGATCCACCGCGGTCCGGCCACGACGGTGTTGGTGGAGGCGCTGTTGTCGCGCGGTGACACCGCCGACATCAAGGATGCGCAAGATGCGATCGACAGGCTGGTGGCGATACCGACAGAGCCAGGGTTCGTACTGCACGAGCTGCCGGTGCTGCGGCTACGGGCGCTGCTGGCCCGCGTGCACGGCGATGAGCCCGGCTACCAGCAATTGGTGGAGCGCTTCCGGGTCAAGGCGCAAGGGGCCGGCTTCGAGGGATATCTGGCGCAGGCCGAAGCAATGGCGAGCGCCTAGCGCGGTCAGCCCTGCTCGACGACGTTCGAATCCCCGGCATTGGTGATCTTCGGCGTGCCCGTGTGGTAGGTGACCTTGTTGTTGAAGCCGGAGGCGTCGATGGTGTCAACGGCGTCGACGGTGATTGAGTTTTGGACACCGGACACGGTCAGGCTTGTGCAATGACCGGTGATCACGACGGTGTTGGAAACCCCGCTGACGCTGACGATGCTGCTGTTGCAGGCGATCGTTCGATTCTCATTGATACCGGAGACACTGAGCTCGCCGCCCGGCGGCGGGGTAGGCGATGTCGATGGTCCGGACGCTCGAGTCCTGCTCGTCGACGGGGCCGGGCTATTCGGGGTATTCGCCGGTGAAGTAAACGGCACGGAGATGGTCGGGGGGGACGTGATGATCGACCGGACTCCGGAAAGCTGGTGTGCCGCGAAGGCGGCGATGCCGCCGGCAAGAGCGATCACGCCAATGACGATGACCGCGCCGAGGATCCACCACATGCGGTTGCCCGACGGGGGTTTCGGCGGTGGCCCGGAAAACGGGCCGCCATAGGTGCCGCCATACGTGTCGCCATACGTCCACGGGCTTGGTGGCGGGGGGACCCCCGGCCCGGGCGGGTAAGCCTGGCCGGCGGCTTGCGAGCTTCCCACTTCGGACGCGCGTGCCGAGTCGGCCAGTGGACGCTCGAGTTCCCGGATCCGGTCTTCCGGGTTATCCTGCGGATTCATGCACTGAATATGCCATTCTTTCGGGTACTTTCGACAGGTTCGGTAGTTTCTGCTTCGTGCCCGACTTGCCGAACCGCCAGATCTTATTGCGTCGTCGCCCGTCCGGGCTGGTCCAGCCTGGTGACACCGAACTGGTCACCACGCCGGCGCCCGAGCCCGCGGACGGTGAGGCCCTCGTACGAACCACCTATGTCGGGCTCGACGCCGCAGTCCGGACCTGGCTGAATGACCAGCCGGGCTACCTTCCGCCGGTGCAGCTGGGCGAGGTCATCCGGGCGGCCGGGATCGGCGAGGTCGTGGAATCGCGCTGTGGCGCCTACGCCGTCGGGGACGTCGTGACCACATTGACGGGCTTCCAGGAGTACGTGATCGTCCGCGACGACGTGTTCAGCACACCCATCGCCGGCCAGGCCGCGGTTGACCAGCTGGCCGTCATGTCGGTGTACGGACCGACCGGGGCCACCGCCTATATCGGGATGATGGACATCGGCCGGCCCCAGCCCGGAGAGACCGTCGTGGTCTCCGCGGCCGCGGGCGCCACCGGGTCGGTGGCCGGGCAGATCGCCAAGATCGCGGGCGCCCGGGTGGTGGGCATCGCGGGCGGGCCGGAAAAGTGCCGGGCGGTGGTCGAGGACTTCGGATTCGACGCGTGCATCGACTACAAAAACGACGACCTCGCCGCGGCGCTCAAGGAGCACTGCCCCCGCCGTGTCAACGTGTACTTCGACAACGTCGGCGGGCCGATTCTCGACGCGGTGCTCGGCCGGCTGGCCACCAAGGCACGGGTGGTGCTGTGCGGAGTTATCTCCAGCTACCTGAGCGGAGAACACCCCGGGCCGGCCAACTACGTGAACCTGTTGTCCAAGACCGCGCTGATGCAGGGATTCAACGCACTCGATGAGTGGGGTCGCTTCGACGAGGCCTTCGCCGCGCTTCGCCAGTGGGAGCACGAGGGTCGAATCGCGCACCGCCAGACCATCTTTGAGGGCGTCGAGTCGTGCGTCGACGCCCTCAACGGGCTATTCACCGGGGCCAACATCGGCAAGATGCTGGTCAAGGTCAGCGAGCCCACCTCTCTTTAGGGGCGCCCGAGGCCCTACCCTTCGCCGAGCACGCGGTGTAGCGCCTTCTTCGCGTCGGTCAGGGCTTCCAGCACCTTGGTCCGCGTCTCGGCGAGCTGCTCTTTCTGCTCGTCGGTACCCGTCCAGGCGATGGTGCGAGCCAGCCCGGCGAGTTCGAAGAGTGTCCTCCGGATCTTGAAGACGTCGCCAAACTTGGCCGCCCGCCCCAAGAACGCGTGCGCGGTCTCGCTGCTGATGCCCCGCCAGGCCAGCAGGTTCTGGCCGAATTCGGTCAGCGTCGCGACGCCGTTGTCGACCGTGACCACGCCGCGGCCGGCCAGCAATCCGATGGCAAGCTCGGCCACGTCCTGCGGCGGGGTGAATGCGCCCTCGGTTGCGTCGGACACCCGCTGCACGATCTGAGCGGCGTCCGCCGGCCCGTCGAGCAGCAACGCCGCGGTCACGAACGCGGCACGCTTGAGAAAGTGCCGACCACCGGGGCCAAATCCGCCTCCGAATCCAGGACCACCGGGTCCACCATGACCCCAGCCGCCGCCAAAACCGCCCCCGAAGCCGGGGCCGAAACCGGGGCCACCAAAGCCGGGGCCACCAAAGCCGCCAAAGCCGGGCCCACCAAAGCCGGGCCCACCAAAGCCGGGCCCGCCAAAGCCGGGCCCACCGAAGCCGCCGAAAAATCCACCAGACATACTTGTCGTTCCTTTCCAGATCGGACCATCAAGTTCCTTGATACCACCGACTCCGGCGATGTCAACAAAATTGATGGTTCCTTTCGGGGAACCGTGTGGCGCATGCCAGCATGTGGGGCATGAGTCAATCGGACGATGAGCCGTTGGGATTCCTGTTGTACCGCGTGATGGCCGCGCTGCGGCCTCAGGTTGCCGCCGAGCTCAAGCCGCTGGGGTTGGGCTTGCCGGAATTTGTGTGCATGCGGATCCTGGCCGAGCATCCCGGGCTCACCAGCGCCGAATTGGCTCGCGGCACCAACGTTTCCGCGCAGGCGATGAACCAGGTGCTGCACGCGCTCGAGGACCGCGGTGCCCTGTCTCGTCCGACATCGAGGCCAGCCGGCCGGGCAATGCCGGCCCAGCTCACCCGCCGCGGCAGGGCTCTGCTGAAGCGTGCGGATGCTGCCGTGCAGGTGGCCGATCAGCGGATCTTGACCCGCCTCACCGCCGACGAGCAGCGCCACCTCAAGCGGCTGCTGTATGCCGCTGGAACCCGTACCGGCAGCGGGGGTGCCATCGTCTCGTGCTAATGCCGGAGCCGGCTGATGACGGTGGCCGGATTCGGGGTGCTAGCAGCAGTTATGCGCCGTACTTCAGTGTTCCGGCGACCGGCATCGAGAACTTGAACGATCCCATCTGCCAGTGGCCGTTCAACGACCCCGGCTACACGATGTTTCCGGTCTCGAATCTTGCGGTTGGTGGTTCTGGCGTCGGCGACCCCACGTCGGGCGTCTACCCGGCGAAAATGCTGGTCGACTGGGTGCGTGTCTTTTGAAAACCACATGAGGCGGGATGCGCACCGCCGCGCCCGCTATGGTTTCATAGCACCGTTTGCGATAGTTGCCTAGGGGGATCGCGCCGAGACGGAGATCCCGGATACCTAACGATTGGTGGTTTCTGATGGATCGTCGCAGCATGTTGTTGACGACGGGGATCGGCATGTTGGCAGCAGCGGCAGCGATCCCGGTCCCGGAGGCCTGGGCTGCCCCGTCAGCGCCGGAGGCGCCGTCGGCGGGTGGCGGCGGGCCCTACATTTTCCAGGACGAGTTTGACGGCCCGGCGGGCTCGGGTCCCGATCCGGGCAAGTGGACGGTGCAGACCTGGCAGGACGACGTGTTCCCGCCGGTCGAGGGGATCTACCGCAACGACCGCCGAAACGTGTTCGTCGACGGCAATTCCAATCTCGTCCTCTGCGCCACCCAAGAAGGGGGCCAGTACTACAGCGGCAAACTGCGCGGCAACTTTCGCAGCATGATCAACCAAACTTGGGAAGCGCGGATCAAGCTGGACTGTTTGTACCCGGGCCTTTGGGCCGCGTTCTGGGGTGTCAACGAGGATCCTCTGCCAGACGGCGAGGTCGATGTCTTCGAGTGGTATGGCAACGGCTCCTGGCCCCCGGGTAGCACCGTCCACGCGGCATCCAACGGGAAAACCTGGGAGGGGAAATCGATTCCCGGTCTGGTGGACGGCGGTTGGCACACGTGGCGAATGCGTTGGGCTGACGACGGATTCCAATTCTCGCGAGACGGGGCACCGTACTTCAGTGTTCCGCCGAAGCCCATCCACGTCTATGGCGGCCCTCCTGAGGACAAGCGGTGGCCGTTCAACAACCCCGGCTATTGGATGACTCCGATGTTTACCCTTGCGGTCGGTGGGGTTGGCGCCGGCGATCCTGCGGCGGGTACCTACCCGGCGTCCATGCTCGTCGACTACATCCGCATCTGGTAGGCGGTTATCGCTCGGCCTTGATCACCTGAACCAGGTTGAACTGCCAGCGTTCGACCAGCCGGAAGCCAAGGTCGTACGGAACCGCGAAGGCGGGTGTCGCCCCGTAGCGCGGGCCGGGCGGGATCGCCGAACCCTGCTCGTGAGCGGGCATTGTCTCGTCGGCCTGGGTGATGATCCACACGACGCCGCAATGGCTTAACGGCTGCGCGACGACCTCGGGTATGAGGTTGGTGTCGAAGACATCGTTACGGTCGGTTGCCCGTTGCCAGAGCGTGAGGTCGATCAGCTTCCGATAGGCATCGGGGCGCGCCGCCATCAAAGGTCGCATCGGGGCGGGCATGAACGTCACCGTGTCGTTGACCAGCAAGCAATCACCCGGCGCAGCCTTTGCGGTGATCAAATCGGCCACCTGGCTGTAGTCCATGCCGTATTTGGCGTACGGATTACGTTGTGCCCAAATATAATTCGGCGCCGCGGCCAAAGCGAAAACAACAACGATTCCCGTCGCTACCCATGGTTTGACCGCCAGAGCGCCAACGCAGACACCCAGCACGAGTGCCATGGCCGGTGTCGTAAAGGACAGATAGCGCGGCGTGTAGATCGGGTGGGCCGCGGCCGACCAGATCACGATCAGGACGGTCGGTATCACCAGCCATGCAACCGCCAGGGTCAGCAGCTGTCGCTCTGTCCCCGTGAGCTTCGCGGATGTGCAGAGCCACAAGACAATAGCCGCCGCTACCACCAGCGCCGACAACACCGCGAACGGAGGGCTTCGTTCGAAGTATTGCTGGACCGTCACATCTTCGATGGTCCGGTGCCCAATCGGTGCGATCCACTTGATCTGTTGAACCTGGCCGATGACCTCAAAGACGAACGGTGCCAGCGCACAAACGGCCAGAACCGAAGTAATGGCGAAGTGAACGAGTACGGTCCGACTTTGCCGGGAGGCGCAGATGAAAACGACGTGCGCCAACAACAACATCGCGAGATACATGTCAAGCAGAATCGACATCGCTAGGCCGATCCCGTAACACAACCAGAGCCAACGGCTTTCACGGCGCGCGGCAATCACGAGCAGTACGGTCAGCCACACCGCCGCCATCATCGAAAGGGCATAGGGGCGAGCTTCGATGCCTGCCCACGTTGCCCGGGGCATGATCCCGCAGAGGACCCCGGAGGCCATCGCGACCGTGCGAGACGAGAACTGCTTGCCCAGCACCACAACACCCGCCGCGGCGCCTCCGACAGCCAGACCACTTGGCACGCGGGACCAGAACTCGGTGGGCGAGAAAATCTGGAACCAGCCATGCATGAGCAGGTAATACAGCCCGTGCACGGCGTCGACATTGCCCAACATCCGCCACAACTGATCCAGAGATCGGCTATATGAGGCCGAAATGGTTGCGGCCTCGTCGTACCAGAAAGAAGGACGGCCGGCGCCGCCCAGACTCACTGCGGCGGCCAATATTCCAATGATCAGCGGGTCGCGCGCGGCCGGCGGCAGTGCCAGCCGATCACCGCGAAGCGCACCACGGTGAGGCCGTGACTCGCTGAGCACACCGTTATGTTGCCAGAAGCAGCCCAGGGCCTTCTGGCTGGTCGAATCCGTGTCTTACCAGGGTGCGTTTCAGTTACTCAGCCACACGTGCCAAAAGCCATCGGGACCAAAGCGGCAGTCCCAGTGGGTGTACAAGTTGTCGTTGTGCGTGATCTCGACGTGCGGTCCGTCCGCCTCGCAACCGACTTGGCTCGAGTAATTGCCCTCGACCTCCACTTCATCGGCATGGGCCACACCCACCGCGGTGGTCAGCAGCCCGCCCAACGCCAGTGCCCCGGCAGCGATAACCCGCCCCATGCGGACCTCCCCCTCATCTCGGTCAGCTGTGAGGCGGACTATATCGATTCAGTGTGATACTCGGTCAAAATCAGCGGACTCAACGAACGGCCGATTCGAACGTATGATCGATCAATGGGTCAGCTCGCATCGATCGGCTACAACGGCCAGCCGATCCGCAGCCCGTTTCGGGTGGTGCGGCCGCCGATCATGGTGCTGGTCGACCTGACGGTGCTTTTCCCGCGCCAGCCGCACCGCTCGGGCCGGTATCAGCCCAACGGTCTGCAGCTGCACAAGGTCGTGGAGGGCCGGCTGAGCTGCTGGGGCCTCTGCGAGCAGGGCGACTGGTGGGGGCTGGTGACCTACCCGATCGCGTACGGGTCCAAGCAGAAATCCGTGACGCACTGGATACCGGCCTGGACGCTGCGCCAGAAGGGCTACTAGCGCGATGTGCGGTTTCGGAGTGCTTGCGAGTCAACCCAATGCGATGATTGCTGCCCGTGGCAGGCAACTGGGTTTCTGTGCTGACCAAGCTCATTCCACTCGGGCTGGTCATCGCGCTCTCACCGATTACCGTCATTCCGGCGGTGCTGGTCTTACACGCGCCCCGGCCGCGGCCGGCCGGCCTCGCCTTCCTCGCCGGCTGGGTGCTGGGCCTGGTCGCGCTCACCGCCGTGTTCGTCGGGGCCTCCGACCTGCTCGGCGGTCTGCAGCAGGCGCCGCCCAAGTGGGCGTCCTGGCTGCGCGTAGTCCTGGGATCGGCGCTGATCGCGCTCGGCGCGTACCAATGGCTGACGCGGCATCGCCACACTAAGACCCCGGCCTGGCTGCGTTCGTTTACCAAACTGACCCCCGTGCGCGCGGGAGTGACCGGGGCGGTGCTGGTGGTAAGACCCGAGGTGCTGATCCTGTGCGCGGCGGCCGGCTTGGCCATCGGTACCGGCGGGCTGGGCGCCGCGGGCGGTTGGATATGCGGCGCAGTCTTCGTCGTCGTCTCCGCATCGACTGTTGCCATCCCCATATTGGGCTATGTCGGTGCCGGTGACCGCCTCGACGACACGCTGGAACGGCTCAAAGTCTGGATGGAAGAAAATCACGGCGCGATGATGGCGGTCATTTTGGTCGTCATCGGTTTGATCGTGGTCTACCACGGAATTCACGCTCTGTAGTAATCCGGTTCTCTGGACCTGCCCGCGGCGCGCTTGGTGGGCACGGCGTCGGTACCAATGGAAAGATTGCTGCCCGTGGCAGAAAGTTGGGGTTCTGTGCTGGGCGCGCTCATTCCGCTCGGGCTGGTCATCGCGCTCTCACCAATCACGGTTATCCCGGCGGTGCTGGTGTTACAGGCGCCGAGGCCGAGGCCGAGCGGCCTTGCTTTCCTCGCCGGTTGGGTGCTGGGGCTGGCCGCGCTGACGGCGCTCTCCGTCGCGGCCTCCGGACTGCTCGGCGGTCTGCACAAATCGCCACCGACGTGGGCGTCCTGGCTGCGCGTGATCCTCGGGGCGGCCCTCATTCTGTTCGGCATCTACCGGTGGTTGACCAGGCATCGCCACACCGAGTCGCCGGCCTGGATGCGTTCGTTCGCCACCATCACCCCGGCGCGCGCGGCGATAACGGGGGCGGTGCTGGTGGTGATAAGACCCGACGTGCTGCTCATTTGCGTTCCGGCCGGATTAGCGATCGGTGGAAGCGGGAAGGACGTCGTCGACGACTGGATAGCCGCCGCGTTCTTTGTCGCCATCGCGGCATCAACGGTTGCCATCCCGGTACTTGCCTATGCGGCCGCCGGGCACCGCCTCGACGATGCGATGGCACGACTCAAAGATTGGATGGATAAAAACAACGCCGCGCTGATGGCGGCAATCCTGGTCGTGATCGGTTTGATGGTGCTTTACAACGGAATTCACGCCCTGTAGCCCCCGTCGGCCAGGCCGGCGTCTTCTTCGAGTCTGTTCGTCTTACCAAAGACCTTGTCGCGGATAACTTCCCAGAGGTAGGCCGCGATCATACCGGCGTGGCCTTTGGCGGCCCATTGTTGGCAGTGCAGCTCCTCGTGGTGCAGGACCCGGTCCAGCGCGAGGTCGCTCTCGACGGGCTCGCCGTTACCGTCGGTGTACCAGGTACGCCCCGACTCGACGATTTGGCGCAGCCGGTGAGCGGCGCCGGTGGAGTCGTCGACGTTTACCATGAAGATGTCACCCCAGGCGGTGCCGCCCTCCCGGCTGAACTGCTTCTGGATCCAGTTGCCGCCAAGGCCCATGAGCATGCCGTTCGGGGTGGTGACCAGGCGCCCTCGGTTGCGGTCGACGAACCCGACATCCTGGTCGTAACTCCAGCTGTTTGCGTTCTGCCGGTTGATGATCCGACGAATCTCGGCGGCGGAATACGGCGTCTCGGGGAAGTCTGTGGGCTGCTCGCCCGCCTTGCCGTAGCCGGTGCCCGCGTTGAGGATGTAGGTCATCAGCGCTGCCTTGCGCGCGTCGTCGCCGCTGGTGCCCCGCGTGATGAGGAAGAAGGACTTATCGTCCGGGTCTTTGATCTCGGTGAATAACCCGAGGATCGTGAAGCTCACCGGGGTAATGCCGTGCTGTCGGGTGATCTCCGCGACCACTTCGGAAGGCACGCCCTGACGTTCGGTGTTTTCCAGCCACTTTTTGTGGTAGTCCTCCGCGCCTGGGCCGCCGGGCGACGGGAGCGTCCCGGCGATTTCCGGCTCACGACTACGCCGCTTGAAGACGACCACACGCACATTGTGTTCATCTTCTGGCGTGCTGAGTGTGTTTTGAGCGCGACATGGTCGGCCTGCGGGGGGAGTGGGCATGGAACTAGGCCTTGACGGCAAGCTCGCGGTGGTAACCGGCGCCAGCAAGGGCATCGGCTTGGCGGTCACCCGTCGTTTCGTACAGGAGGGGGCCAGGGTGGTGGCCGGCTCCCGAACGGTCAGCGCCGAGCTGGCCGAGCTGGTCGGAGGGGGAGCGGTCGACGCAATTACCGTCGATCTCGCCGAGCCCGAGGGCCCCGCCCGGCTGATAGCCGCCGCCGGCGCCCGACTCGACATACTCGTCGACAACGTGGGTTTCGCCGCTCCTCGGCTCGACCGCTGTCTCGCGATCACCGACGACATGTGGCAGCAGACGCTCAACCTGGATTTCATGGCCGGCGTGCGGGCGATCCGGGCCGTTATCCCGGCCATGCTCGCCAACGGCGGGGGCGTGATTGTCAATGTCGGATCGATCAACTCGTGACTGCCTCTTCCGGTGGTCGCCGACTACAGCGCGGCGAACGCGGCCTTCAACAACCTCGCCAAGGGGCTGTCAAAAGAGTTCGGGCCCCAAAACATCCGGGTCAACACGGTCGATCCCGGTCCGGTCGCCACCGACTTCTGGCTCGGCAATGACGGGGTGGGCGCCAAGCTCGGCGGCCCCAGCGGTAAATCGGCCGAACAGGTCACCGAAGAGTTCGCGTCGGGCACGGTGACCGGCCGGTTTACCAGGCCCGACGAGGTCGCCGACGTGGTCATGATGCTGGCCAGTGATCGGTGCGCCAACATGATGGGCGCCGGTGTGACGATTGATGGCGGCATGCTGCCCACCCTGTGATAAATGCGGTGCGCTGGATTGGCGCCGAAATGTGCTGCGACGTAGGAATCTCAGGCACAAATGGCGTTGGTCGGCATCTTGGCGGAGCCGATGACGGGAATCGGACCCGCGTGTATTCAGCTTGGAAAGTCGATTCAGTGCCGCTGCGGTGTGTCTCAGCGTGTCCGTCGAGCGAGGACCACCGGCGGAAACACATTTGTGCAGGTCCGTGCGGGTCCGCGGACGTTGCTCTGACTTGTGACACCGTCGTGACGTCACCATTTGGAAACGGCGCGGTGCGGCGCGGCTCGTGTTCCATATTGGCTGCTGACAATTGGCTCGGTCGTCGGGAAAACGACTTCGGTGCGGCATGCGGTTCTGCCGCACCATTTGATTGCTGAATATCTGAGCGCGGATAAAGGAGTCGACACTGATGGCGATCGTCGATCGGTTCAACATCAAAGTGGTTGCCAGCGCTGGGTTGTGCGGAGCCGCTATAGCGTTTAGCCCAGGTGCGGCAGCCGCCCCGTTGATAACGGGCGGCTACGCGTGCACCACCCAGCAGCTGGCGGGCGACGCGCCGATAGGCGCAGGTGGACCGGCAGCCGCAGGTGGACCGGCAGCCGCGGGTGGACCGGCAGCCGCAGGCGGACCGCTGGTCGCGGACGTCTGCAGTCCGGCTGGCGCTCCACTCACTGACATGGCTGGTGTTCCGCTGGTTGTGCCTGGCCCGCTGCCCGCAGGCGCTCCGGTGCCGGTGCCGGCTGGTGTTCCGCTGGCTGTGCCTGGCCCGCTGCCACTTGGTGCGCCGGTGCCGGCTGGTGCTCCGGTGCCGGTCGCGCCGGTGGTGCCTGCTGGTGCGCCGCTGATTGCGCTTGGGGGTCCGGTGGCGGCTGGTGCTCCTATAGATCCGGTGCCGGTCGCTCCAATCCTTGACATGTCTGGGGCTAAGGATGCGCCGACTGGTCCGGCGCCCGCCGGCGGGCCTGTACCCGGTCAGCCGGTTCTGCCCGGTCCTTCGGGCGCGCGCTGAGGCTGATCCTCTTCCAGGG
>DATKEW010000008.1:0-7756 GCA_035511785.1 Mycobacterium sp. | reverse complement strand
TAGCTCGGCCAGTTGAGCGGCCAGTTCGCTGACCACACCAGTGGTGGCTTCGACATCCCAGACCTTACTGACCCGCCGCCGTTCCCGCGGGGTCCGCACGCATACCTTACCGAACGCCTTAGCTACGTCGATGGCGCAGACTCGCTCGATGGCTAACTCATGTTCGGCGTCGGGAATCTCCTCCGGCACCAGCGCTGGCACTTGCTTATGCTGCAATTCGGTTGCCCTCCAATCGAGTCGATACACCCTGGCAGCGGGTTGCCCGGGGGCCTCGGTCAAGGGAACCGAAATTCTGACCGGCGTGCTCGAAGCAACAGTGCGTGACCCTTCCAGGTCGGGCCCCGGCGCCCAGGCTTTGTGGCGGGCTCACAGGTCCCATGGAAAACTCGGCGTCGGCGGGCAACCCAAGCCCATTTTCACGCCTGCGAGGCGTCCCGGGAACGGAACTTAAGGCTTTGTGGAAGACGGCGCCGGCACGGACGAGGGCGACCAGGTGGGGTGCGTTGACTGCTCGCCAGCGGGCTTGTGCGGCGTCGATCAGCTTGTAGGCCATGGCAATTCCGGCGGCTCGCGATCCGGGTCCCTTGGTGACGTTCGTTCTCAATCGCACCGTGGCGAAAGTGCTTTCGATATCGGGTTCGTGGTCCTCAAGTGGATCCAATGTTCGGCCGGGTAGCGGTAGAACTCGAGCAGCACGTCGAGGTCGTCGACGATCTTGGCGACCGCTTTGGGGTACTTGTCGCCGTAGTCGATCTCGAAGGCCTTGACCGCGACTTGGGCCTTGTCGATGTCCTCGGCGTTGTAAATCTCCCTGAGAGCGGCCAATGCCGCCGGATGTGCTGATTTCGGCAGCGCGGCAAGAACATTGGCCTGCTTATGCCACTTATGCCGATGTCGGCATAAGATGCATTAACGAGCAAACGTTCCGAACGAGAATGACCGACCTTGCCAATGGGGCACAGGAGGCATTGTCGAACATTGTCAGCGGTTTCGTCGATTGGCCGAGGGCAGTGCACGAGGCGCGAAACATACTGGCGCATCAGGGAACGCAGAGACACGACGAAACGATTGACCAGTTCTACGATCTCGTGATTGCGCTTAGCTACTCGCTGGCCTGGGTGCTCCGGACAGTCTTGCTTCTAGAGGCTGGATTCGACGCCGCGACGCTCCAGCGCGCGTATCGAGACTCGTCTCGGTACAACCATCACCTCGCGAACGTAAGGAACCTGCTCGCCGGAAGCCCCTACGCCGCACAGTAAGCCGTTTGAGGCCAGCGCTTGCGGCTAGGTGCCGCCGACCGTAATCGCTAGGAGGCAGGGTGAATAGAGAATCGGCGTCCACGCCAAACCCGGCTCAGCGGCGTCGGCGGTGGCGGGATCGGAGTGCGGCCCCCGTTGGGCGGGTGCCTCATCGTCTCGCTGGTTACGCAGTGTCATGAGTGGCTACCGGGACGTTCGCTGATTTTCCTTGCCCCACTTCATCCTTCGCGTCGTTGCGGCGTTGGCTCTGTTGCGGCTATTGGTTGCGTCGCTGTTTCGTTCCGACATTTCGCGCGACCACGTGTCGCCGGCGGTGTCGCCCGCCGGAACACGGGCTGCGGATGCTGAATGACATGGCTGATCTCCGCGATAAAACGGACCGCAACGGCCGTAGCCGGCCAGGTGCGCACCGACGCGGTGGCGGGTGCGCTGCGCAGAGATGTGCTTGCTCATATCGCCGCCAAACTGGCGACCACGCGCCGGCCCGCGGGATGAATACCGACCGGCACAAGCCCGCACTGCTGGGCCAGCGATGCGATTGAATCGACCCCGACCGTTGCCCAGCGAAACCACGGCCCGACCCCACCAGCTGACTCCAATCGGGCCCACCGTCGCCGAACTCCCGTTGTGCCCGGGTCGAATTCGGCGACGCAGTGGCCACCGCGGCACAACAGCTCAGCGGCGCGCGCGAGCATTCGGGCCGGATCGCCGCCGAGGCCGACATTCCCGTCGGCCAACAGAACGGTCTGCCAGCGACCAGTCGCGGGCAGCGGCTCGAAGATGTCGCGATGCAGGGCCAGCGCGCCATTGCGCCGTGCCAGCGTTACGGCTGTCACGGACTGATCAACGCCGAGTGCCGGGACCCCGCGCCGTAACAGATGTGCCACTAGACGACCTGGGCCACAACCCAGGTCGATCGTGGGCCCGTTGCACAGTGCCACCACCGCCCCATCAAACGCGGCGTCGCCACCTCGACCGCCCAGCCAGGTGCGCACCGGAAGGGCGTGTCTAAGCCCGTCGCCGTCGCGGATCCAGCACCGCTCGCCTGCTAACGCACGGTCGTACAGGTTGCCCAACACCTCAGCGGCCCGCCGGTGGGGTGGCACGAACGCACGTGCAGCCCAGTACGCACACCGGCCGGTTTGCCTCGACGCCGCGCGGCACCTCGTCGTTGACCGCTGACCGCACGCCGGGCGGCCACCAACCGTGGTCGCATCCGGTGGTTGGTGGCGCGGGCGCGCGCCATCGTGCTTCGGCGCGGTGGGCGCTCACGACGGCGACGATCCGAGCGCCGTGCACCCCGGTCGGCACCAGCGGCGGCGGGGTGGCCGTGGGCACTGCGCCGGCGGTAGCCACTCGGGCGAAATCACGACGGGGCAGCAGCCCCATGAGCACACACTCGCGCATGTAACCGGAGGTTAGTTCAGCCGAGGGAATCACGAACCGCCGAAATGATGACGAATCTGTGACTTCGGTGCAGGTCCAGCGGGCTGCAGACTAACCTCGATTGGCGTGGCATGCGTCCTGATCGCCGACGACGACATCGTCGTGCGCGATGTTGTGCGCCGTTATTTGGAGCGCGACGGGCTCGACGTCGCGGTCGCCGACGACGGTGATGAGGCGCTTCGGCTACTGGACACCAAACGCATCGACCTCGCGGTGCTCGACGTGATGATGCCAGGACGCGACGGGCTGGCGCTGTGCCGGACCCTTCGCCGCGGCGATGGCTATGCGATCCCGGTCATTTTGCTGACCGCACTGGGTGAGGAGGACGACCGCATCGCAGGGTTGGAGGCCGGCGCTGACGACTACGTGACCAAGCCGTTCAGCCCGCGTGAGCTCGCACTTCGAGTCCGCTCGGTGCTGCGCCGTGCGCACGCGCCGGCGCTGCCATTGGACGTCAGCGACGGTGCGCTGGCCTTGTCAACGGCCTCGCGCTCGGTGCGTATCGCGGGTCAGCCAGTGGCTTTGACCAATCGTGAGTTCGATCTGCTGGTGTTCTTTGTGACTCATGCTGACACCGTTTTTTCCCGCCAGGAACTGCTGTGGCGGGTGTGGCGATGGGACTTCGGCGACCTGTCAACCGTCACCGTGCACGTCAAACGGCTACGCGCGAAACTCGGTGAGCACCAACGGGTTCAAACGGTGTGGGGCCGCGGTTACATGTGGAGGCGCCATGCACTGGGGTGACCTGGCCGAGATGGTCGGTTGGGCGTTGGGCTGCTCACTGCCGCTGGTGTTATTGGGCTGGTTGCTGATCTGGCGGGCGCGGACGCGGTCCTTGACACTCAGCATGGTGGTGCTGGTGCTGATTCCCACGCTGGCGACGATCACCGGGGTACTCGGTGCCAGCCGCTTCATGATCACCCAGACGTTTCAGCAGACAACGGTCGTGATGATCATTATCTCACTGGTGACCATTCCCGCCGCGGTGATGCTTGCCCGCTACCAAGCACGACGAACTGTGTGGGAGAGGCAGATTCGCGATGCCGAACGCGCTGCCGAGCAGTCGCGGCGCCGGCTGGTGGCCTTCGTCAGCCATGACCTGCGCACACCGCTGGCCGGCATCCGGGCGGTCTCGGAGGCAATCGCCGACGGCGTAGTCAGCCAAGACGAGGTACGCGACCAGGCTAAACACATTGAGCAGGAATCTATCCGCCTGTCCGCGATGGTCGACGACCTCTTCGAGATATCCAAGATCAACGCGGGTGCCGTACAACCACCGCACGAGAAGGTCGCCCTCGACGAAGTCGCCGACGACGTGATGGCAGCACATCGGATCGCCGCCGAGCGTGCCGGCGTAGCGCTGCGGGTTGTGATGCCAGACGAACCCGTTCGGGTTCTGGGAAGCGATCGTGCACTAGTGCGGGTGCTGCATAACCTGGTGGGCAACGCGATCGCCCACACCCCGGAGGGCGGCACGGTCGAATTGGCGCTCGGCGCCGATCACGACGGGGCATACGCGCGCGTCGACGACACGGGCGTGGGCATCGACGAGGCCGACCTGCCGCGAGTGTTCGACGTCGCCTACCGCGGCTCCAACGGCCGGATCCCGCGCGCAGACCCATCGCTGCCAAGCGGATCGGGGCTCGGACTTGCGATCGCCGCCGGTCTTGTCAAGGCCCACCGCGGCACGCTGACCGCGCGCAACCTCACCACCGGCGCGCGCTTTGAAGTCCGATTGCCCCTCGCCGACTCGTAAACAGCAACACCGACGCAGTCAACCGCCTCGATCGACTCGGACTCGACCGGAAACCACCGGCCTCTATCTCGGCGGCAATGCCCAGCGGTCCGATCTATTCCTCTCCAGAAAATCGCGTGCATGCAGATTAGCGGGTGATGCCAAGGGCCTCACCGATTCTCGACCACGTATCACTACGGCGACAAAGCTCCGGCACCCAAGCCGGCAGGTCGCCCGACCTGTTCTGTCCGCAGCTATTCGGGGCTGTGCGCGATGGCGCGGGTCGGATCGTAACTCCACCCCCGCGGGTCGCCGCGTTCACCGGAACATGCCGGCCTCGGTGAGCCGGTCGCTCACCGAGGCGGGCTTTGGCGGATCGTACTATAAAGTACATTCTGTGATTCGCGGCTTGGCTGGTGCCCATTGGAACACCGCACCGGCTTGGGTGTGCCTGGTGGATTGCGGTGCTGGCCCCGGCAGTGAGGCGGAGCACCGATATGCGCGACCCTAGCCCGGCCGCCGGATGGTTCGCCGCCAGAACGGTCGGCGCGGGAAGCAGATCCGCCAAGCCGATCGGTGGCGGAGCCCCACAACCCCTGGAAAGTTAGGGCTTTCCTTCGGTGTGGTGGCGGCTACTGGCGAAATATCCGCCACCGGGACTGCGACGGATCCGTTGGCGCAGTCCCGCACTAATGTTAGTACCAGGTGTGGGTTTGGGTTGCCTGGCGTGGGTTCTTAGTGTCTCCTGATCGGTTGAAGAGGAGTTGGAACGATCGCGCCTAACGCGACGGCCCGATCCACGTTGGGAACACCAGCGAAAGCCCTGCTTGGGATTGCAGGCGTTGAGGCTTCGAGAGGAGATGGACGACATTATGTTCGGGGCGACACCGTTTGGCCATCTGCAATACCGCGAAATCGCCGGCAGCAAAATGGCCTACATTGACGAAGGCGATGGGGACGCGATCGTGTTCCAGCATGGCAATCCGACGTCGTCGTATTTGTGGCGCAATGTGATGCCCCACCTGCAGGGCCTGGGCCGGCTGGTCGCGTGTGATCTGATCGGGATGGGGCATTCGGACAAGCTCAGCCCGTCCGGGTCTGATCGCTACCATTACGCCGAGCAACGCGCCTACCTGTTCGCCCTCTGGGAGGCGCTCGACCTCGGCGACAACGTGATCCTGGTGATTCATGACTGGGGCTCGGCGCTTGGCTTCGATTGGGCTAACCAACACCGCGATCGGGTGCAGGGCATCGCCTATATGGAAGCCATCGTCACCCGCTGCAGCCCTCCGATTTCACCGCCGAAGCGCCAGCTTCAGACATCTTCTCCGCGGCTGGTGAGCAGATGATGCTGGAGCAGAACCTGTTCGTCGAAGCGATGCTGCCCGCGCAGATCCTGCGCGATCTCACCGACGAGGAGATGACGCACTACCGGCGGCCGTTCCTGAACGCCGGTGAAGACCGGCGCCCCCACGCTGTCGTGGCCGCGCAACATTCCCATCGGTGATCGGCCCGCCGACGTCGTCTCGGTCGTGAACGACTATGCGACCTGGCTCGCGGCCAGCGATGTTCCGAAGTTGTTCATCAATGCCGAACCGGGCACGATCCTTAACGGACGCCCACGCGAGCTCGTCCGCACCTGGCCCAACCAAACCGAAATCACCGTCCCAGGAAAGCATTTCCTTCAAGAGGACAGTCCCGACCAGATCGGCATCGCAATCGCTGATTTCGTGCGGCAGTTGCGCCCCACGTCACACGACTAGAACACAAGAGGCATCGCGAGCTGGATGAAGCTCCACCCCCTACCAGCGGCGCGCACTGCCCGAGGCGATCACATGAGACAGTTCTGATCGACCTCGATTCTTTGGAAACGAGAGGGTCACTGAGGCCATTACAACAAATGTTCAGCGGCCAGATCATCGAAGCCGGCACAAGCGTGTCACTGCAACAGATCGCGGACCCGGCTTCAACGGGCCGCGGTCCGTAGGCAAGTAGGACCGCAACCCGGTGATGATGAGGATCGGTAACACCAGCAGCAGCACGATGCCGGAGACTGATGTCAGCGACGGTCCCCGCAACGGGGTGTGCCACCGAATCCGCGACAGACCCGGGGGTCGATGGTTCTCCAAGGTCCGCCAGAGCACGGCCGCAAACCCGTGGACACGGGGCGGCGCTTCGGTGTCGGCCTTATCGACCCAAATGGGCTCGACGCACTCGTCTGAGGGCACGATGGGCGACGTCATGCCGGTACGCCACGACCGCTGGGCATCTGCTCCAACACCGCTGACCTCCTCAGCACGCGAGCTGTCACGCCTTGGGACTGTCTCGAGTCTCGTCGCGATCGTGGTGAAGTAGCCCGTGTGTGGCCCGATGTCAGAATTCGGTTACCAACTGCCCCAAGGTGGCTAGCCATAGGTGAAGGAAAACGCTTGCAGTCCCGGGCTCAGACTCAATTCGATGCGTCCGGCTCCGGCGGTGTCGTCGGCGAGGATCTGGTGCATGTTGGGCGGCCCGCTGATCGGGATGGATGTGATCTTTCCGTCGTGGGTCACTGTGACGGTGCCGGTACCGCCGACCACGAGGTAGATATTTTTGGCGTGATAGTTCAGGGCGATGGTCGCGTTGGCGTCTGCGGCGGTGACGCTCTCGTCGTCCAGTGTCCACCGACCACGCAACGCGAAACTGTTGTCCGGCTGACTCGACGGGAGGCCGAAGGTCGCGGTGCCGCGGATATAGGGTCCGTTACCGCCGTAGTGGGGGTTCTTCGCGGGACCGAGATAGGTCTCCGGGGTGAGTGTAGATGTGGGCGTGGTGTCGGGGTCATCGACAGCCGGCGGCAGGGTGACATCCTTGTTCGCCTGCGAAAGCAGTTGCCGAATCAGGCTTTCCGTGACGTCGTAGTCACCTTCGCCGAACTTTATGTGGCGGACTGTGCCGTCGGCGTCGATGAGATAGTGGGCCGGCCAGTACCGGTTGCGGTAGTTCGTCCAGGTCGCATAGTCGTTGTCCATCGCGACGGGGTAGGTGATCCCGAGTTTGGCCGCGGCGTTGGCGACATTACCTCTCTCGTGTTCAAAGGCGTACTCGGGCGTGTGGATGCCGATGACCTCGAATCCCTTGGCGTGGTAGGCGTTATACCAGCCGACGACGTGGGGGATGTTGCGCTGGCAGTTGATGCACGAGTAAGCCCAGAAGTCGACCAGCACCACCCTGCTGTGCAGCGACTTCAGGTCGACCGGCGCCCCACCCGGCGTGTTCAGCCATTCGGCGATCCCTTTGATGTCCGGTGCAGTGCCGCAGTTTTCGAGTTTGGTCG
>DATKEW010000007.1:0-4765 GCA_035511785.1 Mycobacterium sp. | reverse complement strand
ACCCAATTTGGGCTCCGAGTTGCTCGCCGCCGGATACACATTCGTCGGTTATGCCGAGGATCTGCCCGCGGTCGGCTCACCAGCGTGCAGCGCGGGCAAGTACGCGCGAAAGCATGTGCCGTGGGCCAACTTCACCAATGTGCCGGCGGCGAACTCGGTGCCGTTCTCCGCATTTCCGATGGGAAATTACGCGAGCCTGCCGACGGTGTCGTTCGTCATTCCCAACAACGACAACAACATGCACGACGGCTCGATCGCGCAGGGCGACGCCTGGCTGAACCGCCAGCTGTCCGGCTACGCCAATTGGGCGCTGGCCAACAACAGCCTGCTCATCGTGACGTGGGACGAGGACGACAACGGCAGTCGGAATCAGATCCCGACGGTCATCTACGGCGCGCACGTGCAGCCGGGAACCTACAACGAGCAGATCAGCCATTACAACGTGCTTTCCACCCTCGAGCAGATGTACGGGCTGCCCAAGACCGGCAACGCGGTGAACGCTGCCCCGATCGCCACCATTTGGAGCCCATGACTCGACGGCCCGGCGCCGGGCACCCGCACCGGCCGTCGCTATTCTGTGCCGCATGGTTGCTGACCTCGTGCCCATCCGCCTGAGCTTGTCCGCTGGTGACCGCTACACCGTGTGGGCACCCCGCTGGCGCGATGCCGGCGACGAGTGGGAGGCGTTCCTGGGCAAGGACGACGACCTGTACGCCTTCGAGACCGTTTCCGACCTGGTCGCATTCGTGCGTTCCGACTCCGACAACGATCTGGTCGACCATCCCGGGTGGAAGGACCTGACCACCGCCCAGGCGCACGACCTCGATCCCGCCGATGACAACCAATTCGATTTGGTCGCCGTCGAGGAGCTGGTGTCGGAGAAACCGACCGAAGACTCGGTGGCCGCGCTGGCGGGCGCGTTGGCCATTGTGTCGTCCATCGGATCGGTGTGCGAGCTGGCGGCGGTGTCGAAGTTCTTCAACGGCAATCCCAACCTCGGCACGGTGTCCGGCGGGATCGAGAACTTCACCGGCAAAGCCGGCGGCAAACGCTGGAACTCGATCGCCGAGGTCATCGGGCGAAGCTGGGACGACGTGCTCAGCGCGATCGACGACATCGTCAGCACCCCCGAGGTCGACGCCGAGCTGTCGGCGAAGGCCGCCGACGAATTGGCCGAGGAGCCCGAAGAAGAGTCCGACGACGAGGACAGCGAGGCCGCTGAGGAGGCCGAGCTCGACGACGCCGAAGAGGCCGAAGCCGGCGAAGAAACCGAAGACACCGACGAGGACGAAGACGAGGCCGAAGACGACAAGGAGGCCCGCGCGGCCGGCGACACCGTCGTGCTGGGCAGCGACAAGGACTTCTGGGCGCAGGTGGGTATCGACCCGATCCGGATCATGACGAGTTCCGGCACGTTCTACACACTTCGCTGCTACCTGGACGATCGCCCGATCTTCCTGGGCCGCAACGGACGCATCAGCGTGTTCAGCTCCGAGCGGGCGCTGGCCCGCTACCTCGCCGACGAGCACGACCATGACTTGGCCGACTTGAGCACCTACGACGACATCCGTACCGCCGCGACCGACGGCTCACTGGCGGTCGAGATCACCGACGAGAACATCTACGTGCTCAGCGGGCTGGCCGACGACTTTGCCGACGGGCCCGACGCGGTGGACCGTGACCAGCTCGACCTGGCCGTCGAGTTACTCCGCGACATCGGCGACTACTCCGAGGAGGGCACGGTCGACAAGGCCCTCGAAACCGGCCGGCCGCTGGGCAAGCTGGTGGCCTGCGTGTTGGAGCCCGGTTCGGTCGGCAAGCCCGCAGCCCCGTATTCCGCGGCGGTGCGGGAGTGGGAGAAGCTGGAGCAATTCGTCGACGGGCGGCTTCGCAGAGAATAGGGCGCGAATAGCGCCGCGTTTGACGGGTAATCAAGTCTCCTCTTTACTGGCGGCAGCGTCCGCCTGCAGTTCAGTGGCGGCCAAACGGGAAGGTGAGCCGAGTGTCGCTTCCCGGAATTGGCCCGCTTCCGCTGTACGGGTTCCAGCGCCCGGGCATGTTGCTGTTCGCTTTGATCCCGCTGGCCCTGCTTGCCCTCTACGTTGTCGTCCAGGCTCGGCGCCGGCACCGCCTGCGCCGGTTCACCGAGGCAGACGTGCCGCAGTCGTTGTGGCGGCACGTTCCGATCGCGGTATCGCTGCTCTGCTTGTTCCTGCTCACCATCGCACTGGCCACCCCCACCCACGACATGCGCATACCGCGCAACCGCGCGGTGATCATGCTGGTCATCGACATGTCGCAGTCCATGCGGGCGAACGATGTCGAACCCAACCGGCTGAAGGCCGCCGAGCAGGCAGCTACCCAATTCGCCAGTCAGCTGACGCCGGGCATCAACCTCGGGCTCGTCGGTTTCGCGGGCATCCCCTACCTGCTGGTGCCGCCGACCCCGCAGCACCAGGCGACCATAGAGGCCCTGAAGAAGCTCGAATTCGCCGACAGCACGGCAACCGGCGAGGCCATCTTCACCGCCCTGCACGCGATCGGTGCCTCGGCCGTGCAGGGTGGGGACAAGCCGCCGCCGGCCCGCATCGTGCTGCTGTCCGACGGCGGCGAGAACAAGCCGCAAGATCCCAGCGATCCACACGATGGTGCCTACACCGCGGCGCGCCTGGCCAAGGATCAAGGCGTGCCCATCTCGACCATCACGTTCGGCACCCAGACCGGCCACATCGAGCTGGACGGCCAGCGGGTAAATGTGCCCGTCTCCACGGACCAGATGAAGAAAATCGCCCAGCTGTCCGGCGGGCAGTCCTATACCGCCACCAATCTCGAGCAACTCAACAAGGACTACGACGCCATCGAGAACGAGATCGGGTACCGCACGGTGCCAGGGCCCGGCAGTTCGGGCTGGCTGCGCCTTGCTGTCATCACCGCCCTGATCGCCACGGCCCTGGCGCTGTTGATCAACCGACGACTTCCCACCTGATCGCTCAGGCGGGCAGCCTGCGATTCAGCAACAGACCCGCAAGGACGGCGCCACCCATCACGAACGCACCCAGCAGCATCCAGGCCAGGCTCGCGTCGCCCTTCACGGTTTCATAGCCGATCTGGTGCTGCAGCGTCGTATAGACGTCCTTCAGCGATTCCAGACTGTCGGCGTGGAACGCCTGGCCATCGGTGATCTCGCAAATTTTCTGCAGCGTCTGATCGTCCACCGGAACCGGAATGTTGGCGCCCTCGAACTCGACGGTGCCATACGGCGTACCAAAGGAGATCGTCGATATCTGCACTCCCTGGTCCTTGGCAGCCCGAGCCGCGGTGAACGCTCCCTGTGGGGCGTTGGGGTCCAGCGGTACGTTTTCGGCGCCGTCGGACTCCAGCACGATCCGCGCCGGTGGCGGACCTTCGCCGCCTCCCATCACCGAACCGACCGTGGCGATTGCCTGCAGCGCGGTGAAAATGCCTTCTCCCGTCGCGGTTTTCGGGGCCGGTTTCAGGGTGTCGATAGCCGCTTTCACAGCGTCGCGGTTCGTCGTCGGGGCCACCAAGAGCGAGGCGTTGGCCGCGAATTCCACCAGCCCAAGGTTGATGGCCGGCGTCAGCTGGTCGGCGAATTGCTTACCGGCCTCCTGCGCGGCGGCCAAGCGATTCGGGGCGACATCGGTGGAAGCCATCGATTCCGAGACGTCGATGACCAACATCACCACCGCACGGTTGAGCGGGATCCGCACGTTGGACGTCGGCCCGGCCATTGCCGTGGTCAGCAACACCAACGACGTGGCAAGCAGGATGGTGGGCAGGTGCCGCCACCGGCCGGGGTGACTCGGTGCGACGCGTTCCAGCACTTCCATATTGGCGAACCGCAGCACCCGTCGGCGGCGGGCGAATTGCTGGACGACATAGATCCCTATCACCAACAGCACGGCCAGCAGGAACAGGAAGAACCAGGCGTGCTGGAAGCCCGCCAGCGACACCGGGCCCAACAGGGGCAACTTCATGTCCAGCCACACTATTCGTCAAATGTTGACGGTGCACGGCCCCGACGTCGCGATGGCTCAGCCGGCGACGAGATCGCGGCGCTGCGTGAACTTGATGTCGAGGCTGCGCAGGTAGGTCTGCAGCCCCGCATCCTGGACGGGAATCAGGTGTGCGGGCTGGTCGGTCTCGTTGACGTGGGCGTGCCACATGCCCGGCGGAGTGGTGAAGGCGCCGCCGGCCTGCCAGTCCACCCGGATCGGGTCGACGATGTTGCCACGGTCGTCGAGGCGAGTGCCGAGCAACGTGTAGCACCCGTGCGGTGGGGCATCGAGAATCAAATCCAGTGCGACCGACTGGTGTCGGTGTGGGCGCTGCTGCTGCTCGGGTGGCAGCACACCGAACATGGCCCACAGCACATGGGTGATGGTCAGCGTCTGCTCCTGGTTTTCGTTGGCCAGCAACACGCTGACCCGGCTCTTCTCGTTGGCGCCGGGGCGGGAGGCGATCTCCTCGAGCTTGGCCACCGCATCCGAACGGCGGAACTTGGTCGCCCGGAACTTCGGCTCGCGCGCTTCGACACCCAGGTAGCGCAGCAACGGCGCGTCGTGCACCCAGTACATGGCGGTCTCGGCGTCGGCATAGAACATCGAGCGGGCGCCGGCGGGCAGGGTCAAAAAGTCGCCCTTTTCGAACTTGACCAGCCGCCCGTTGACCGCGGCAAAGCCCCGGCCGTAGAGCACGTAGTACAGCTGTGAGCTGGCGTTGACCGCAGTGTCGATCTGCTCAC
>DATKEW010000006.1:0-28601 GCA_035511785.1 Mycobacterium sp. | reverse complement strand
CTCAATCCCGACGGGACCTACACCGACGTCGATCGCGCCCGGCGGCGCGGCCTCACGCTGGGCAACCAGCACGCCGATGGCATGTCGCAACTGCGCGGGTGGCTGACCCCCGAAGCCCGCGCCACCCTGGAAGCCGTGTGGGCCAAACTGGCCGCCCCCGGCATGGCCAACCCGACCGACGACACCCCGTGCGTGGACGGCACACCCACCGAGCAGGCCATCGAGGGCGACGCCCGCAGCCCCGCCCAACGCCAGCACGACGGGCTGCTGGCGGCGCTGCGCGGGTTATTGGCCTCAGGACAACTCGGCGCCCACAACGGACTACCGGCGTCGATCATCGTGACCACCACGCTGGGTGAGCTGGGAGCCGCCGCCGGACGTGGCCTGACCGGCGGGGGCAGCATCCTGCCCATCTCCGACGTGATCCGCCTGCCCGCCACGCCCATCACTACCTGGCCATCTTCGACCACGGCAAAGCCCTGGCGCTGTATCACACCAAACGGCTCGCCTCCCCCGGGCAGCGCATCGTGCTCTACGCCAAGGACCGTGGCTGTTCAGCACCCGGATGTACCGTGCCCGGCTACTACTGCGAAGTCCACCACGTCACCGACTACGCGAAGTGCGGCACCACCGACGTCGATGACCTCACCTTCGCCTGCGGCCCCCACCACCGACTGCTGCGACCCGGCGGCTGGAGCACCCGCAAACGCGCCAGCGGCGACACCGAATGGATACCGCCCCCGCATCTCGACCGCGGCCAACCCACAACCAACACCTTCCACCACCCCGAAAAACTCCTACACGACCCGAAAGACAACGACGACGACGCGGCATAGCACCTCGGGTATCACACTGACTAACGTGAGCCCGATGAATGGTCAGCACACGTTGCTGCTGATGCGCCATGCGAAGTCGTCGTACCCGCCCGGCGTTGCCGACCATGACCGGCCGCTGGCGCCTCGCGGCGTCCGCGAGGCGGGGCTGGCCGGTGATTGGCTGCGCGCCAACGTGCCCCCCATCGATTTCGTGCTGTGCTCGACGGCCACGCGTGCCCGACAGACCTTGGCCAGGACCGGCGTCGACGCCACGGTGGGATACAGCGAGCGACTTTACGGCGCCACCCCCGGAACGATGATCGACGAAATCAACGAGGTCGCCGACAGCGTCAACACCCTGCTCATTGTCGGGCACGAACCGACGATGTCCGCGTTAGCGATCGGCCTGGCCGGCGCCGATGGTACCGACGCGGCAGCGGTCGAACGCATTTCGGAAAAATTCCCGACGTCGGCGATCGCGATGCTGACCGTGGCCGGCGACTGGAAAAGCCTGGAACTCAACGGAGCCGCGTTGACCGGCTTCCAGGTTCTGCGCTGATTCTCGATTGCCCGCCTCCTCCTCGGCCCGCTGCGCGGGCCGCATCGTCGACGAGCCGAGCCTGTCGCTACGAGTTGGTGGCCAGCGTCAGCTCCATCAGCTTGATGGCCTGCCCACAGGCGTCGATGCCGGGCGCCTGAGGGTTGATCCACCAGCCGACCACGCCTGCCGCGTCGCTGGCCACTCCGCACGCGCCATTCGAGTCGTCGGGGCGCATCACGATCGAATTGATGCCCGCGATCTGACGGCTCTCGACCTTGTACTTCAGGAAGTCAGCGACCTTGCGCTCATTGCCGAGGCTGCCCTGTTCGAACCAGAACCGGGTGATGTCGATCAGGCCGGCCGGGTTGGCTGCCTGCCACCGGCAGATCGCGCCGACGAATGTGCTCTGAATGTCGAGCGGATCGGCACCCACGGTTTTGGCGAGGATGTCGGTGGTCAACACCTCACATTCCTTCAGCAGGTTCGGGTACTGCTGCTCGGAATTGTTGTTGCGCGAAGGGCCGCCCGCCTTGACGGCGGTACCCCCAACCGACCTCGAACACCCCGTCATCACCACCAACGCCGTAATCGAGACGACCGCACACGCGAGGACGCCTCTTCTGCCTCGCAAACCGGGACCCATTGAAGCCGTCATTTCGCGTTCGCAATCGACTGACGGGCCAATTCTTTGGCTATGTCGCACGGCGGCGGGAATGGCTTTTGGCTGAAGCTGACCGACCATTCGATGAAGTCGTCCTGGAACTGGATGCCGACTTCGCACAGCGAGTCACCCAGGTTTGGCTCGTTACCGACGGCGATGAAACCGCTGTGGCCGTTGATGTTGATGTCATCGACGCTCGCCCGCGACAGCTCCTCGGTCTTGCGTTCGCGTCCTATGGGGCTACCGCGGTACCAGGAGAAGGAAAAGTGCGGGCCGAGAATGCCGCCACCCGCCAGCCACTGGCACCCCACAGAGTTCCGGGCGGTATTGATCAGTCCACTTACCTTGGTCAGTTCTGCCACCGTTCCATCGCCGACGCCTCCGCATTGCGGGAACATCGGCCCGTGGTGCCCCTCCGCGTTCCCCGGTTCCGACGATGCCGTCGCCCCCGGTTTGTTGTCGCCGGAACTCGAACACCCCGCAACCGCAGGGATCAAAATCGTCATGGCCGACGCCGCAAGGGCTAGCGCTGTCACGTTACGCCGCACCGATACCCACCCTGTCGCCGAGCCTACTGCTGGTCACACGATGCACTGTAGCGGCAGCCCAGCGGGTCAACCACCGACGCGCCCTTTGAGCAGGCAATTCAACGCTTTTGCCGGATGCCCCGCGAGTGCGCAAACCATCCGGCGGTGCTCAGGACCAGGTCGCGTGCCATGTGCGACAGTTACCAAATGCTCCTGGCACTGCTGCGCCAGTACATCCGGCCGTACCGCCGACTGGTCGCGGTGCTGATGGCGCTCCAGCTGATCAGCACCCTCGCGTCGCTGTACCTGCCGACGGTCAACGCCGCGATCATCGACGACGGCATCGCCAAGGGCGACACCGTCGCCATCGTCAGGCTCGGCATGGTGATGCTCGCAGTCACCGGGGTGCAGGTGCTGTGTTCGGTCGGTGCCGTCTACTTCGGCTCGCGGACCGGGATGGGGTTCGGCCGTGACCTGCGCTTGGCGATATTCGAACACGTCACTACCTTCTCCGAACGCGAGACCGCCCGATTCGGCGCGCCGACGTTGCTGATCCGCAGCACGAACGACGTCCGGCAAATCCAGTACCTGGTTCAGATGACGGCCACCGTACTGGTCACCGCACCGATCATGTGCGTCGGCGGCATCTTCATGGCCATCCATCAACAGGCCGCGTTGACGTGGCTGCTGCTGGTCAGCGTTCCGATCCTGGCGGTGACCAATTACTGGATCATGTCGCACATGCTGCCGCTGTTCCGCAGCATGCAGAGCCTGATCGACGGCATCAACCGGGTGATGCGCGACCAGCTCGCGGGTGTCCGCGTCGTTCGCGCGTTTACCCGCGAACGCTTTGAGCGCGACCGGTTCGCCCGCGCTAACGCAGCGCTGTCGAATGCCGCGCTGAACGCCGGTAACTGGCAAGCGTTGATGCTGCCGGTGACCACGCTGACCATCAACGTGTCCAGCGTCGCGCTGATCTGGTTTGGTGGGCTGCGTATCGATCGCGGCCAGATGCAGGTCGGCTCGCTGACCGCCTTCCTGGCGTACTTCACCCAGATCCTGGTGGCAGTGTTGATGGCCACGATGACGCTGGTGGTGCTGCCTCGCGCGTCCGTGTGCGCCGAACGAATCACCGAGGTGCTGTCCACCCGCGCCGCGATCGCCGATCCGCCAAGCCCCAAATTCCCCAGCGACGGGATCACCGGCGTAGTGCGACTGGACAACGCAACATTCACCTATCCGGGCGCGGACCGCCCAGTGCTGCAGGACATTTCGTTGACGGCGCTGCCCGGTACTACCACCGCCATCGTCGGCAGCACCGGCTCGGGAAAGTCGACGCTGGTCTCGCTGATCTGCCGGCTTTACGACGTGACCGCCGGCGCCGTCCTGGTCGACGACGTCGACGTCCGCGATTACCACACCGAGCGACTCTGGTCCGCGCTCGGGCTTGTCCCGCAGCGCGGCTACCTTTTCTCCGGCACCGTCGCGGATAATCTGCGCTACGGCGCGGCCCCAGGACAGATAGTCACCGACGAGGAGATGTGGGAAGCGTTGCGAGTGGCCGCCGCTGACGGATTCGTGCAGGCACACGACGACGGGTTGCACATGCGGGTCGCCCAGGGTGGAATCAATTTCTCCGGTGGGCAACGACAGCGGCTGGCCATCGCCCGCGCGGTCATCCGCCGCCCGGCCATCTACGTGCTCGACGACGCGTTCTCCGCGCTCGATGTGCACACCGACTCACGGGTTCGCGCCTCGCTGCGCGAGATATCTGGCGATGCAACGATTATCGTTGTCACGCAAAGGATTTCGACCGCAGCCCAGGCCGACCAAGTGATCGTCGTCGACAACGGGAAACTGGTGGGTTCGGGCACCCATGAATCGCTGCTGACCGACTGCGCCACCTACGCGGAATTCGCCGACTCGCAGTCGGTGGGTGCCGGAGTTGGGGACACGCAGTGACGACGGTGACTATCAGGCGTACCCGGGGCGTTGCCCCGGGCCCGGCCGCGCGGTCAAGCGACTTCTGGGGTTCGGCGACCCGGTTAGTGAAACAGCTCGCGCCGCAACGAGGGCTGAGTATCACGGTGATCACACTGGGCATCACCGGCACGGCGATCGGCGTCATCGTTCCGCGAATCCTTGGCCATGCCACCGATCTGCTGTTCAACGGCGTGATCGGCCGAGGGCTCCCTGCGGGAATCACCAAAGCACAGGCCGTCGCGGCGGCCCGGAACCGCGGTGACAAAGCCTTCGCCGATCTGCTGTCCGGGATGAATGTGGTGCCGGGCCGCGGAGTCGACTTCGGCGCGGTGGCAAGAACGCTGGCGGTGGCGCTGGCCCTGTATCTGGTTGCTTCGCTGCTGATTTGGGCGCAAGCGCGGCTGCTCAACATCACGCTGCAGCGCACCATGGTGGCGCTACGTTCCGATGTCGAGGACAAAATTCACCGGCTGCCACTGTCCTACTTCGATGGACGGCTGCGCGGTGAGCTGCTGAGCCGGGTCACCAACGATATCGACAACCTTCAGTCGTCACTGTCGATGACGATCAGTCAGCTGCTGACGTCGGTTCTGACCGTGGTGACCGTCCTGGCGATGATGGTCTCGATCTCACCACTGTTGGCGCTTATCACATTGCTGACCGTGCCGATCTCGTTGCTGGCGACGCGCGCGATCGCGCGCCGTTCGCAACGCCTGTTCGTGGCGCAGTGGAAGAGCACCGGACGACTCAACGCTCACATCGAGGAGACTTACAGCGGGTTCACGGTGGTCAAGACCTTCGGCCACCAGGCTGCGGCGCGCGAACAATTCCGCAGGTTCAACGACGACGTGTATCGGGCCAGCTTCGGCTCGCAATTCTTCTCCGGCCTGGTGGCACCGGCGACGACGTTCATCGGCAACCTGGGCTACGTTGCGGTCGCCGTGGTGGGCGGCCTGCAGGTGGCCACCGGACAAATCACCCTCGGCAGTATCCAGGCGTTCATTCAATACGTCCGACAGTTCAACACCCCGCTGAGCCAGGTCGCCGGGATGTACAACACCCTGCAATCGGGAGTGGCCAGCGCCGAGCGGGTGTTCGAGCTGCTCGACGAGCCCGAGGAATCGCCGAACCCCGAGCCGGCGGGGCCAACCGGGCGAAAGAGCCTGAACGGACGTGTCGAGTTTCAGCACGTGAGCTTCGCCTACCGTGCGGGCACCCCGGTGATCGAAGACGTGTCGATGGTGGCCGAGCCGGGCAGCACCGTGGCGATCGTCGGGCCAACCGGAGCCGGCAAAACCACCCTGGTGAACCTGCTGATGCGGTTCTACGACGTCGATGCCGGCCGGATCCTTGTCGACGGGGTCGATATCACCACGGTGAGCAGGCAGACGCTGCGATCACGCATCGGCATGGTGCTGCAGGACACCTGGCTCTTCGATGGGACGATCGCGGAGAACATCGCCTACGGGCGACCCGACGCCAGCGAAGACGAGGTGATGGAAGCCGCCAGGGCGGCCTACGTCGACCGGTTCGTGCACACCCTGCCGGCCGGATACCAGACCCGGGTCAGCGGGGACGGCGGCAGCCTCAGCGCCGGCGAGAAACAACTCATCACCATCGCACGCGCGTTCCTTGCGCGCCCGCAGCTGTTGATCCTGGACGAGGCGACCAGCGCGGTCGACACCCGCACCGAGGCCC
The DNA here is from genome assembly GCA_035511785.1 of Mycobacterium sp. Taxonomy (GTDB): domain Bacteria; phylum Actinomycetota; class Actinomycetes; order Mycobacteriales; family Mycobacteriaceae; genus Mycobacterium. The sequence goes on along the minus strand of DATKEW010000006.1, from coordinate 22,376 downwards.
TCATTCAGCGCGCCATGGGCGAACTTCGCCAGGACCGAACGAGTTTCATTATCGCGCATCGTCTTTCGACCATCCGCGATGCCGATCGCATCGTGGTGGTGGAGTCCGGCCGGATCGTTGAGCAAGGCAACCACGCCGAACTACTGGCCCGGCGGGGCGCCTACTACGCGATGACTAAGGCCTAGCCCGTTCGGCGCCCGCCGCCGAGGCGCGAGGGCACTCCAAGAATTCGTAGAGATAACGAAAAGGTCACCATCGGAATCTTTTCTCGACCAACCCGCACCAGGGCGGAACGAGAAAAGGACCCCCGATGAAGACCATCAAGATCGCCACCCTCGCGAGGACCGCCACCTTCGCTGCGGTTGCCGGCGCAATCGCGCTGGGATTGGCCGGCCCCGCCGACGCAGCTGCCGGCACCATGTACGGCGACCCCGCAGCTGCCGCCAAATGGTGGCGTTACCAGAAATACGACGATTGCGTCCTCATGGCGAGCGCGGACGTGGTGGGTCAGATGACTGGTAGGGAGCCCTCGGAGCAGGCCATCATCAAAAAGGCCCAAGCGACCCCCAGCGTGGTCCATCCTGGCACGATCTACACCAAGCCGGTCGACACCAAGAACGCGAATTCGGGCATGGGCACCAGCTTTGCCGACATCCCGACGCTGTTGGCTCAGTACGAGGTTGACGCCGTGGTCACCAACAAGGCCCACGGCACCAAGGACGGCATGGTCCCCGGCATGGAGGGACTCGAGCAGCAACTGGGCACCGGCCACAAGGTGATCGTCAGCGTCAACGCCGAACTCATCTGGCACCAGCCCGTTGAGACGAAGGACGAAAACGGCAACCCACGCGGTGACCACGCCGTGGTGGTGACCGGTGTCGACACCGCCAACAACATCGTGCACCTCAACGACAGCGGTGCCCCTGATGGCCGCGACGAGCAGATCCCCATGGCGCCCTTCGTACAAGCATGGGACGCCAGCAACGAGTTGATGGTCGTCACCACCTGAGCTCGCATCGGGTGGACAGCCCGCCCGGGCGTGTTGTGATGAACGCCAATCTGATTCGGGCGAGTGATCGATGATCACACTGCCAGGGAACGCATTTCGGACAATCTTCCGGGTTTGCACCGAATCAGCGAACTTCGTATCACAATGACTGATGAACCGTCGGTGACACCTTGGCACGTGACGCCGCGGAGTACCCGGAAGGGCTGGTAAGCGCGATGGTGGACAAACGTCTCGAATTCGGTCTGCTCGGACCATTGGAGATGAGTGTTGACGGCGCCCTGGTGCCGCTGGGCACACCCAAGCAACGAGCGGTGTTGGCCATGCTGCTGATCAATCGCAACAGTCCGGTCAGCGTCGAGAGGCTTATCACGGCCCTGTGGGAGGGGTGGCCTCCGTCAGGCGCACGGGCCAGCATTCACTCCTACGTGTCCAATCTGCGCAAGCTGCTCAGCGGCGCCGGGATCGACCAACGAACGGTGTTGGCCGCGGCGCCGCCGGGCTACCGGCTGAGCATCCGCGAGAACGCTTGCGATCTCGGACGGTTCATCGCCGAAAAGACCGCGGGCGTGCGCGCCGCGGCCGCCGGCCGGTTCGAACAGGCCAGCCGGCACCTGACAGACGCGTTGGCTCAATGGCGTGGATCGGTGCTCGACGACTTGCGCGACTTTCAGTTCGTCGACACCTACGCCACCTCCCTGGTCGAGGAGAAGATGCTTGCCCACACCGCGAAGGCCGAAGCCGAAATCGCTTGCGGACGGGCTGCGACCGTGATCAGCGAGCTCGAGGCGCTGGCCGTCGAACACCCTTACCGGGAGCAGCTGTGGACCCAGCTGATCACCGCCTACTACCTCACGGACCGGCAATCCGACGCTTTGGCCGCCTATCGCCGCGTGAAAACGACACTTGCCGACGACCTCGGCATCGATCCTGGCCAAACCCTCCGCGACCTCAACGAGCTCATCCTGCGCCAGGAACCGCTGGACGCCAAGAAATCAGCCACAACCACCGGCGTCGGCACCGTCACCGCGCTCGATCAGCGCACCAGGGTCTCTGGCCAGAAAGCTGTCGCGTATCTAGACGAGGCCTCCGGCCGCAGCTAGCCGCTCCAAGCCGCGGCGACCCGGATTGGGCGTCTCAGCGATAACGACATCATCCTGAACAGCGCTAACGTGAGCCGCCACCACGCCGTCATCGTCGACACGGGCACCAGCTACATCCTCAACGACCTCCGGTCATCGAACGGCGTGCACGTGCAGCACCAGCGGATCCGCTCGGCCGCCACTCTCAACGATGGCGACCACATCCGCATCTGCGACCACGAATTCACGTTCCGGATCGCCGCGGGCAATAGGACCGAGGCCTAGGCACGCGGCCTCACCCGCGCGGGGAAGCGTCACATTGCGCTCGGCCGTAGCCGAATATGCTTGCTGCTCAGCGTTTTTCCGCTGCCGCCTGGAATATCGAGCGGTTCGGTATCGCTTCGCGGCCGGCGGCATATCCGACTCCGTCCGGACCGCCGGAATCTCGCGGTTGTCATGGTTGCTGGCTCCGCCGGTTTTCGACGGGTGGTCTGGGCAAATTTGTTGATATGGTCGGCGGGTCTGGGGTGGGTTTGGAGGTCAGGGATGAGTGACGGGCAGGCCTCGCGGGTGGGGTCGATGTTTGGGCCTTATCACCTGAAACGGCTGCTAGGCCGTGGTGGCATGGGTGAGGTGTATGAGGCCGAGCACACCGTCAAGGAGTGGACGGTGGCCGTCAAGCTGATGTCGGACACCTTTAGCAGGGATCCGGTGTTTCGGGAGCGGATGAAGCGCGAGGCCCGCATCGCGGGTCGTTTGCAGGAACCCCATGTGGTGCCCATTCATGATTACGGCGAAATCGATGGCCAGATGTTCATGGAGATGCGCCTGATCGAGGGCACCGATTTAGACAGTGCGCTCAAACGGTTCGGGCCGTTGACGCCGCCGCGCGCGGTGGCCATCATCACCCAGATCGCCTCGGCGCTGGATGCCGCCCACGCCGCGGGGGTGATGCATCGTGACGTCAAGCCGCCCAACATCCTGGTCACCCGTGATGATTTCGCCTACCTGGTCGACTTCGGCATTGCCAGTGCGACCACCGACGAGAAACTCACTCAGCTGGGCACGGCGGTGGGCACCTGGAAGTACATGGCCCCCGAACGGTTTTCCAACGATGAGGTCACCTACCGCGCCGACATTTACGCGCTGGCGTGTGTGCTGCATGAGTCGTTGACCGGGTCCCCGCCCTATCGCGCCGATAGCGCCGGCACGCTGGTCAGCGCCCACCTGATGGATCCCATCCCGCAGCCCAGCGCGGTGCGCTCGGGCATCCCCAAGGCCTTCGACGGCGTGATCGCGCGGCATGGCCAAAAAACCCGAGGACCGCTTCGCCAGCGCCGGTGATTTGGCCCTGGCCGCCCACGAAGCACTCTCAGACCCCGATCAAGACCACGCCGCCCACATCTTGCGGCGCAGCCAGGAAGCCACCTTGCCCGCGGGCTCGCAGCTCACCCCCGCACCCACCCTGGCCAGCACCGAGATGGCCCCGGCCCCATCGCCGGTGCCCGCGGCCACCACACCACCCCCGTCCCCGCCGCTGTCAAGTTCCCCGCCGCCGTATTCACCGGCCCCGGGACCCAGCTCGGGCCCGATCCCACGCCTGCCGCAGCCCGGCCAACCCTGGAGCCCCACCGGCGGGCCGGTGCCCGCCGCCGGCGGGCCCACCCCGCCGTACTACCAAACCAACAACCCCAACTGGGGCACCCCACCACCGGGCACACCCCCACCACTACAGCCCCCCGGCCCCACACCCTGGAACCAACCCCCACCCAAACCCAAACGCAACCCCTGGCCCATCATCGCCGCCGCCGCGGTGGTGCTCGTTCTCGTCGTCAGCGGCGTGGGTATCTGGCTTCTCGTCAAACCGCCACCACCGCTGCCGCCGCCTTCGCCGATACCGGCCGAGCGTCTCAGCGCACTGCTGTTGAGCCCGTCCGATATCAACTCCATCATGGGCTCGTCGACCATGGAGCCGGGTAAGCCCATCCTGTCGATGGACACCTCCCCGGTGACGCTGTCATCCCGGGACTGCCAGGGGGCGCTCTACACCAGCCAGGATCCGGTGTATGCGGGCACCGGCTATACCGGAGTGAGTGGATTGGTGTCGTCGGAGCCGGGAGACAACTATGACCACTGGGTCAACCAAGCCGTGATTGGCTTTCCGTCCGCCGGCAAAGCGAAGTCGTTCATGGCGACTGAGGCGGACAAGTGGAAAGGCTGCGCCGGCAAGACGGTGACCGTGACGAACAAGGGCAAGACGTACAGGTGGACGTTCGCGCAAATCAACGGCAGCCCGCCGAAGATCACCGTGATGGACACCCAGGAGGGCGCTGACGGCTGGGAGTGCCAGCGCGCGATGAGCCAGGCGAACAATGTGATTGTCGACGTGAACGCGTGCGGCTACCACATCAGCGATCAAGGTGGCCAGATCACCGACAAGGTCGTCGAGAAGATCGACAACGAACGGCCAGACCGCTAGCCCGCCGGGCATGCGCCAATGCCGAAGCGGCACTGCAGCATTGGCTTAAGGCTGAAGATCCGGGCCCTCCGCGCGCAGATCATCTACCGCCGACATGGCGCTGCGTAGCTTGGCCAGCCATTCCTCGGTGTGCTCACCGACCAGCTTGACCGACCAGGCCAGCGCGTCGGCACGGGACCTGGCGACACCGGCGTCGACCAAGGTGTCGAGCACCTGCCGTTCCGGCTGCTTCAAGCGCGTCATCACGGGTACTGCGATGTGAGTGAACAGAATTCGCTCCGTGCCGGTTTTGGAGCCAACCTCGACGCCCCAGGAAACCTTGCGCCGGTAGCGATCCTGGGCTTCATCGGCGATGTTCATCCGCTCGGAGCGGGTCTCTTCGCGGAACCGCGACACCCGGCCTTCCGCGCGCGCCTCGCTCTCTTCCTTCCCGGAACCGTCGGGTTCAGCCAGCTTGCCGATGACCGTGATCTCTTCGCGGTCGACGATCACCGTGGGATCGCCGTCGAACCATGCTTCGGGGAGACGCCCGGCAAACCATTCCGCGGCGCCACTGGCATCGGGTTGTTGAGCTTGCTGCCAGCCCCCGGGGCGGCCGTAACGCCCCGCACGCGTGTGATATGATTTCATTATTACATGATTACACTTATACAGATGTAATGGAACCTACAGATGTAATGGAACCCCGTTCACCCGCAGCGAACACCCGACCGTTGCGGAGGCCAGTGCCACGGCGCGGTTGCGAAGCCACGAGTCTCAGCGGCGCAACGACGGGCCGCCCCGTCCGCGAAAAGCACTGACATGACGGCGGCATCCGCCCGCACCGGCGATCACGCCCCCCACGCGGGAAAAGCGTTGATATGAACCGTTGGAGGGCGTATTTTTAGCAGCGAAGCAGGCCCGGAAGCGACCATGTCGAAGTGCCGGACGAAGGGGAAGGAACCGGCCGCGTAGGACAATGTCCGACGCCCCCCAAAAGTCGCCCGGGCCTGCCCTTGTCGTATCGGGTCCCGCGACAAATATCGTTAGCCAAGCAACGCATGTTCCGCGGCCGCGAGCCGCGTCATTCGCCGTCGCGGGATCCTTTGGAGTCATCACCTCGGCGAATCCGGAAGAGCTTGACTTCATTCTTGATGCCCTTGAGGCGACGTGGACCGGCGAAAGACCCAAGGAATCCGCCGGTATCGCCCAGGGCATCCCAGACCGAATCCGCGACCAGCACGGTACCCGGGCGTGCCACCCCGGTCACCCGGCTCGCCACGTTGACCGGGCTGCCAAACCAGTCGCCGGCCCGGCTCACCGCCATCCCGGAGGCCACTCCCGCTCGCAACCGGGGGAAGTCATTGTCGGTATCGACGACTTCGACAAGCTTCAAGACGACATCCAGCAAGGGCACCGGATCCGGACAGACGAACATCACCGCGTCACCGATCGTCTTGATGAAACGCACCGGCGGGACGGTCATGTCGCGGGCGAGGACGGCAAGCCGGTTGGCCAGTTGCCCCAACTCTTCGGCCGATACCGCTTCGCCGATCCGGGTGAAGCCGACGAGGTCGGCGAACGCGACCGTGATCTGGCGCGCTCCCGGAAGCGGCTGGCCGGCCGCCCGCTCGGCGGCGTTGACCGCTTCGGTCTCCATCATGTGCCGCAGCTGCATGAACAGCATGTTCTGAACCATCGGGCCGAGCATCGGCGCGATTTGGCTCACCAAGGCCTTCGACGCCTTCGCGACTTCCACCTCGGTGGCTCCCGGACGCATGATCGCCGACAGCGCGGTGTAACGCATGACCTCGGCAGTGCGTGACAGACCTTCGGCGAGCACCCGGACAACAAGCACCAATTGATCGGGATCCAGACCCAGATCAACGAACCGCTGGGCGAAGGCAGCGGCTTCACCGTCAGCACGCATGTGAACGATCGCATCGGGGTCGTCCACGCTGACCAGACCGATGGCGCGCTGTACCCGCTGCAGCAGCATCAGGTCAATGCCGTAGGTCTCACTGATCTCACGGGTAGAGACGTATGTGCCGTCGTCGCCGATGAGGTGGCGGGTGGCCAGCAACAGTGGCGGGTTGGCCGACCGGATTTCGTCGGCGGTGATGCCCTGCTCAAGCAGCCACTCCACGAGTTCGGCCCGCTCAGTGCGCGCGGTGCCCTCGAGTCCGCGGAGCAAATCCTCGATGTTCTGGTCGACGCGGTCGTCCACGTGGTCAACGTACAACGCCGGCACGCCATGATGTGAAGTGATGACCGCACCACTACTGGTTTCCGAGTGCCCGATCCCGGCGGGCCGGTACTGCGCGAACCCGCGAAATGCGTTCCGGCAGCGCGGACTCGGCGATCGACCCGAGCGAATCCGTTACCACCGGCCGCCGTCGACCAGCCCGGCTCATGACACCGGCGGTCGCCGATCGGCCCATGGTCGTGCGGCTTCGATCTGCGCGGACAGCGACAACAGTGTTGCTTCGTCGTACGGCCGGCCGACGAGCTGAATCGCCAACGGGAGTCCGTCGCCGTCGAAGTCCCACGGCACGGCCGCGGCCGGCTGGCCGGTCTGGTTCCAGATCTGTTGATAGGGAACCCGCTGTCCCACCGCCAGCAGCGTCCACACCGCGCCCCGGTGCTGGTACGTGCCGATACGGGGCGGGCCCGTCGCGTTGCCCGGCGTGACGACGACGTCGACGTCGTCGAAGATCGACTGGACGCGGTCGCTCAGCGACGCCTCCGCGGCGCGCACCGCGGTCATCCGCCGGTCGGAGAACAGCGATCCCAACCGCGCCAGGTTTCGGGTGCGTGCTTCGAGGCGTTCCGGGTGGGCCTGCGCGTCCGCGTCGTCGCTGATGCCGCGCAGATAACGGGGCAGGAAGTTCGAGAAGACCGTCGTGGTGGGATATTCGGGGTCGCGCCTGATGACCTCGTGGCCCAGGTCGCGAAGCAATGCACCGGCCTCATCGACCGCCGCCAGCTGCTGCTTCCCAACCCTGGCTGGTAGCGGCGTTGGGACCCTGGTGCTCAAGGCAATTCGCAGCTTGCCGGGATCGCGAGCCGCCCCGGCCACGAACTCGCCTTCGGGACCGGGCAGCGTTGACGTCGCATCCAGGAACACTGCCGCGTCCATTACCGACCGCGCAATCGGGCCGTTCACGCTCAGTCCGTACCACGCATCGTCGTGCGGCTCCAGCGAAACCCGATCGCGTTGCGGTTTCAGGCCGAACAGCCCACACCACGTCGACGGGATCCGGATCGAGCCGGCGCCGTCGGATCCCAGCGCCAGCGGGGCCAGCCCGGCGGCTACCGCGGCGGCGCTGCCGCCACTGCTGCCGCCCGGAGTTCGGTTGGGGTTCCACGGGTTTCGGGTGGCCCCGAACGTCAGCGACTCGGTGTAGGGAAACATCATCAGCTCGGGCACATTGGTTTTGCCGATGATGACCGCGCCCGCAGCGCGCAGCCGGCGGACCACCTCCGCATCGGAGGTCACTGCCGGGCGGTGGCCGCCGCTGCCGTATGCCGTCACCTCATCGGCGACGTCGACATCGTCTTTGATCGCGATAGGCACGCCCAGTAGCGGCAGCCGCTCGCCGGCGTCGAGGCGGTCCTGCGCCACGGCGGCCTCGTACCGCGCGCTGTCCGACAGCACTACGCGGTAGCAGCGCAGCTCGCTGTCCAGGCGCGCGATCCGTTCCAGGTAGACCTCGAGTAGCTCCGGCGCGGTCAGTTCGCGGTCAGCCAGCATGCGCGCCTGCGCGGCCGCGCCGGCGAAGGCGAGATCGCGAGCGTCCACTGCGGCAGCGTATCCCGCTGACCGCGGCGAGCCCGCGGCTGGTCTACACACACGTCCAATGAGCGAACCAGTACCGTGGCGACATGTCCTGCGTGTTCTGTGCGATCGTGGCCGGGGAAGCGCCGGCTATCCGGATCTACGAAGACCGGGACTACCTGGCGATCCTCGACGTCCGTCCGTTCACCCGCGGCCACACCCTGGTGCTGCCCAAACGACACACCGTTGATGTCACCGATACCCCACCGCAGACGTTGGCCGAGCTGGTCACCATCGGCCAACGAATCGCACGCGCTGCCCGCGCGACCGAATTGGCCGACGCGACAAACATCGGGATCAACGACGGTCCGGCGGCGTTTCAGACGGTGTCGCACATTCATCTGCACGTGCTGCCGCGCCGCAACGGCGACAAGCTATCGGTCGCCAAGGGGATGTTGCTGCGCCGTGACCCGGACCGGGAAGCCACCGGACGGATCCTGCGGGAGGCCCTGGCCAGGATCGACGCGAGTCAGTAATACTGGGCGGATGGCATTTCCGTCCTGGGTCGAGCAGGGGTTGGTGCCACAGATGCTGCGCGCACACGACACCGTCTATCGGAAGACGAACGGCTGGATCGGCCATCGCACGCTGGGGATACCCTGCCTGCTGCTGCACACCGTCGGGGCCAAGACCGGTAAGGCGCGAACCTCGTCGCTAGCCTATGCCCGCGACGGTGAGGACTACTTGATCGTTGCGTCAAAGTCGGGCGACCCGCACGCACCCGGCTGGTATCACAACCTGCGAAAGAACCCGAACGTGGAAATCAACGTCGGACCAAGGCGTTTCGGCGTAACGGCCCGACCGGTGCTCCCCGCCGATCCCGAGTACTCCCGGCTATGGCAGATCGTCAACAAGAACAACAGCAACCGGTACGCCGCATACCAGAAGAAGACGTCGCGGCCTATCCCGGTGGTGGTGTTGACGCCCCGTCAAAAGTAAACGTGCCGCACAAAAGCACCAGCTAGTACCGCCGGGCAACGGCACAGCGGTTTATTCTGCTCTAGCGCGCAGTGAAGCTATTCGTGCGTTCACCGCAAAGCGCAGATCGGGCTGGAGCGGCTATGAAACGCTGGACGGGAAATCCGTGGCAGCGCCTCGGGCTGCCCGCGCGCCTTGGTTGGCTCGTCGTCGGGGGATACGGCATTGCGGCGGCGCTGGTCGTAGCATCGTCGGTCTGGGGGTGGCAGGGCGCCTACGCGACTCGGCCGATCGACGAAATCGTGTCGGTGTTGAGTCTGCTGTTCGCGGCGGGATGCGCCGGCCACGCGGCCCGCGCCGCGGTCGGGCGCCGCAGATTCGGATGGCTGGCGCTGGTGACAGGCCTCTTGGGCTGGGCGGTCGGCGAGGTCATCTGGGCGGTCTACGACGTGCGCCCGGAACTCGATCACGCCGTTCACCCGGCGGCGGCTGAGATTGTGCTCGTCTTATACCCAATCGGCGCCATTGCGTCTTTCGTGCTGCTATCCGATCGCTTTCACGGCATTTGGCAATTGGTGCTGGACGGCGTCATCGTGGCGACTTCGCTGTTCGCGGTCTCCTGGGTATTCGTCCTCGACAAACAGCTACGCGAGGACAGCGGCTCGCGGCCCGCGACCTTAACGCACATTTTCGCCGACGCCGTCGTCATCACGACGGCGCTCGTGATGTTGTCGCGGGCCCGTCCTGGCCGCCGACCTAGCCTGAACCTGTTGGCCGGCGGAGTCGCGACGATCGGTCTTGCCGACATCGTGGTCGTGTTCCAGACCGGAGTCGGCAGCTATCACACTGGCGATCTGGTCGACGTCGCCCGAGTGGCCGGGTTGGGAATGGTGGCGCTGGCCGCGCTGTCCAGTGTCCACGAGTCCCCCACAGCGCCGACGCAGGGTGAGATTACGCCCCGAGTCCGGCTGTGGTTGCCATATTTGCCGCTGCTGCTCGCCGCCGCGGTCGGATTGGGACGCGCGGTCGGTCGGATGGAGCACGGACCGTTGCTCGCCGCGCTGGGAATCCTGGTGGCCGCAGTGCTCGTCCGACAGCTCGTTGTGCTCGTCGAAAACCAGCGCTTATTGTCTGAAGTGGCGCAGGAAGCTTTTCGGGACAGTCTGACCGGTCTGGCCAATCGGGCTAGGTTCCTCCAACGATTGGAGCTAGCCGTCACCCGTCGACATATCGATGCCACACCGATCGCGGTGTTGTGCCTCGATCTCGACAACTTCAAGTCGGTCAACGACGCCTTGGGCCATCCGGCCGGCGACGAGCTCCTTATCCGCGTCGCTGGGCGGCTCACTGCTTCTCTGGAGGGTAACGGCATTGCCGCACGGCTTGGTGGTGACGAGTTCGCGGTGCTCATCGAAGGTTCCGTCGAGGAATCACAAGCGGCAGCGCAGCGAGTCCTTGAGTCTTTCAGCCCAGCGATCGTAATCGACGGCGTTCCGATAGCGGTGCGGCCAAGCATTGGGTTCACAGCGGCCACCGCCGCATCCAGTTGCACCGTCGACCAGCTCCTCCGGCACGCCGACTTGGCCATGTATGCCGCCAAACGCGAAGGCGGCAAATGTATCCGCAGTTTTGTGCCCGATCTGCCCTCCCCCTATACATTCCCGCAGTTCAACGGTTCGGCGATATCGGCCGCCAATTCATTGCCCACGAGCACCTCTGGCAGCCAGCCGGCGCTGGCACAGACGTTCAGGCCATTCACCGAGGCCGCGACGTCAACACGAGACCAACCGAACAATGCGCCCAACGGCATTCGCTGGCCCCCGTTGGCGATCCGGATTGCCATGGCGGTGTTGGCGACCGGTGTGATCACGTTCACCGCGTCGAGCGTCCTTAACGTAAGTGCCGGTCGCGTATTCTTCGATGAATTCCTGTATCCGGCGTTGAACCTGTTGGCGGCCGGGCTGATTGCCGTTCGCGCTTACCGCGTCGCGGCAGAGCGTTTGGCTTGGATTCTCATCGCGGCCGGCATGACATGTTCGGCGATGGGCGACGTTGTCTATGCCCTGTGGGTGCCGGACGGCCAGTCACCATCGGTGGCTGATCCGGTGTACCTGGCGTTTTATCCGCTCGTCTACGCCGGGCTGGTGCTGCTCCTGCGGGCGCGCCTGAAACGGGCATCGGTTCCGATTCAGCTCGATTCCCTGGTCTGCGCGTTGACCATGGCCGCGGTGGCCGCGGCGCTGACGGCAGGTCCCATCCACGCGGCAGCGACCCGCGCACCGGCAACCGTGCTGGTGGGCATTCTGTATCCGTGGGGCGATCTGGTCCTACTGGCTCTGGCCGCCGGCACGCTGCCAATCCGAGGGTGGCGCAACGAGTTTCGCTGGATCCTTCTCGTTGCCGGATTTGTTCTGTTTGCGGCCGCGGACACGGCGTATCTCTTCGAGACCTCCGCCCACTCATACCGGGTCGGCACCTTGCTCGATGCTTGCTGGCCCGCATCGTCATTATTGGTGGCGATGGCCAGCTGGGCGCCGTCGTCGTCGGAGGTCCCTTTACCGAGGCACGGACTCGGCTCCTACGTCAAGTCTGTGGCGTGCGCTGTCGCGGCGCTTGCAGTCGCCATCCTGGGTCACGACTCGCGACTCGCGACGACCCTCGCCGCGTTGAGCCTGATCGCAATAGCTGCACGATTTTCGGTGACCTTGCGAGACGTCAGCTTGTTGGCCGAGCGCCACAAGCACGCCATGACCGACGAGTTGACCGCGCTGCCCAATCGGCGCTCACTGGCGACAGCCCTGACCGCGGCGTCCGCCCCCGGGTCGTCGGGGCCCTCGTTGGCCACCAGGGCGCCGTCACGTCGAGCGCTGCTGTTGCTGAATCTCTATCAGTTCCAAGAGATCAACGACTCGGTCGGGCGCCACTTCGGCGATGAACTGTTGCGCCACATCGCGAATCGACTGTCGAACAGCGTCTGTCGTGAGGATCTTCTTGCGCGCACAGGTGATGACGAGTTCGCGATCCTGATGGCCGAAGCGGCCGACCTCATTGCCGCACGGGCGCAGGCGGGTCGTTTGCTCGAGGCCTTGAGCGAACCGTTCGCGCTGGATCCGATCACCGTGCAAGTCGATGCCCGCATCGCCATTGCGCTCTGTCCGGACCACTGTGACCATCCGCAGGAACTGCTGAATCGCGCCGAGACGGCGATGCCCCACGCCGAATCCGCCAAAAGCAAGATCGCTGTGTACAACCCGGCGTTTGAGCTTTATCGCGACGACGACCCCAAGCTCATCGAGGAACTACGCACAGCGTTATTTGATGGTGACGAACTGACCTTGCACTATCAGCCCAAGATCAACGCGAGCGACGAAAGTGTGCACAGCGTCGAGGCGCTGCTGCGCTGGCACCATCCCGGCCGTGGGTTGCTGCTCCCGGAGGAATTCTTGCCCGCCGCCGAACGCGCCGGGCTGATGCGCAAGATTGCCAACCGCGCGCTCAACGTCGCCCTCGAACAGATCCAGTCCTGGCGCGAGCACGGCATCGCTGTGGCCGTCGCGGTGAACCTCTCGACAACGAATCTGCTTGACCTTGACCTGGTGAGCACGATCGAGCGGCTGCTGCGAACCCGCCGTTTGCCCGGCGACGCTCTCATCATCGAGATCACCGAAAGTGCCCTCGTCGACTCGGCCCGGTCCCGTCAGACCGTCGCCGCGCTGCAGCGCCTCGGCGTCCGCATCTCACTTGACGACTACGGCACCGGATGGTCGTCACTGGCACGCCTGCAGGATGTCTCGGTCGACGAGCTGAAACTCGACAGGGTATTCGTGGCACGACTCGCCCGAGACCCGCGATCGGTTGCCATCGTGCGGTCCACCGTGGCGTTGGCGCAAAGCCTTGGAGCGGAGCTCGTCGCCGAAGGGGTCGAAGACGAGGTCACGTTGAGCGCATTGCGGCAGTACGGCTGCACCATCACACAGGGCTTCATTCACACTCCGCCGTTGCCCGCGACTGACTTGCAACATTGGATCACCAGCCACGCGCCTCATCCCGCTTCAAGCCAGTCGCAGCAGGCGGCGGTGACAGACGGTTAGAAGAGCTCCTTGGCCAGTAGCTCCACCGTTGCCACCCGCGCGGGCGAGGTAGCGGGGTCGGTGCCGCGGTAGGCCGATGCGACCGGGTGCACCATCACCTCGTCCACGTCGAACCGTTCGGCGAGTGCGCGCAGCTGTTCGGCGGCCTCCGAGGGTGCGCCCAGTACCGCACGTTGCAGTCCGCTCTCCACGATGCGCTGCTGCTCACGCGTCAGATCCGCGACTTGAGCTTCCTCGACCAAAGGCACCGGCCCGAGCGGTTGCCCGGTCCGCAGCTTCGCCATCATCTGCAAGTTGGGCAGCATCAACGCCGTTGCCTCGTCGCGTGTTTCGGCCACCGCGGCATTGACCGTCAAAAACGTCACCGGCTCTGCCGCCAGGTCACTGGGCACAAACCGGGAACGGTAGAGCTCGAGTGCCTCTTCGGTTCCCTTGCCGGAGAAGTGATGGGCGAACACGTACGGCAGCCCCTTGGCGGCGGCCAGATGGGCCGAGTACATCGACGATCCCAGCAGCCACAGGCGCGGTTCGGTCGCGGCGGCCGGGGTGGCCTTGAGCGTGTAGTCCCCGGAACGCAGCGGCACCCGCACGCCACGCGCGCTCATCAGCGCCGCCACATCGTCGAGGTATTCGGGGAAGTTCTCGATGTCGCGATCTTGGTCAGCCGGCGTGCGCCCGCCGCGCAACGCATAGGACGTCACCGGGTCTGAGCCCGGCGCCCTGCCGATACCCAGGTCGATCCGGCCCGGAGCGGCGGCTTCCAGCAGTGCGAACTGTTCGGCCACCGCCAGCGGCGCGTGGTTGGGCAGCATCACACCGCCTGACCCGAGTCGCAGCTGCGAGGTTTGCGCGGCGAGGTACGCGATCAGCACCGGCGGGCTGGTGGCTCCCACGGACGGCATGTTGTGGTGTTCGGCGACCCAGTAGCGCGTGAAACCCAGACGGTCCGCGGTCTGCGCCAGCGCTACGGTGGCCGCCAGCGCGTCCCGCGTCGACTGGTCCGTGCGCACCGGGACAAGGTCAAGGACGGAAAGTCGCACGACGGCGTCAACGCACGCGGCGCTGCGAACGTTCCCGCAGCTGCGTGATCAGTAGTTCTTCAACGTGATCGAACCGACGATGGCGTCGAACTGTTCCTGCGATATCGGCGCACCGCCCGGAATGTTGTCGCTGGCCAGCCATTGGGTGCGCTTGATGTAGCCGTTGAACCCCTTGAAGTAGTTGGCGAACCCAAGCCCGTGGTCGTCACCGGCTGCCGCCAGCTCACCGGCCAGGATGTAGGCGCCCAGCAGGGCGACGCTGGTCCCCTGGCCCGACAGCGGCGAGCAGCAATAGGCAGCATCACCCACCAGCGCCACCCTGCCGATTGACCAGTGATCCATCACGATCTGCGCCATTTCGTCAAAGTAGAAATCCGGCGCGGTCCGCATGTACTGCAGCAGTTGCGGGCGCACCCACCCGTCGCCGGCCATCCGGCGTTCCACTTCGGCGAACTGGGCTTGGGTGTCGCGATAGTCGATCTGCAGTTCGGTGTCCATGAAGCCCAACATGGCACGGGCCTCGGCGTTGTCGCGCGCGCTGTACACCCCCGCCATCGTCGAGTCCCCGTAGTGCCAGACCTGCCAGTAGTCCAAGTCCAGGAAATTGGGCACGGTGAAAATCGCCGCGTAAGTCCCCAATCTCTTGATGAATCGATCCTCTGGACCGAAGACCAGCCCGCGCACGTTGGAATGCAAGCCGTCGGCGCCGATAACCAGGTCGAAGCTGCGATCGGGCAGGTGCCCAAAGGTCACATCGACCGACGGGCCACGGTTCTGCAAGTCGACAATACTGTCGTCGAACAGGTATTCAGTAGCCGGTTGGGTTGCGGCGTAAAGTAATTCGACCAGATCGTCACGCAGCAGCTCGATGTCCGGGTTATCGGTGGGACCGCCCGTCGGCGTCGATTCGATGTCCCGGGACAGCTCGTTGCCGTCGCGGTCGACGACGGACGCACCCCGGATTCGCGTCTTGCGGTCCTCGGCGGCGGCCAGAAGCCCCATGCGTTCCAGCACCGATAGCGCCGGACCGCGCACGTCGATCGCCTGACCTCCCGGGCGCAGCCCCGGGTAGCGCTCCACCACGGTGACCGAATAGCCATGTTGCCCAAGCCAATACGCCAACGCTGTACCGGCGACGCTGGCCCCGGAAATCAGTACCTCAGACATGCGAAGTCACTTGATCCCCGCCAGCTTCTTAGCGTCAATGAAGATGTCGTCGAGCATTGCCGGAGTGAGCCTACCGGTGAACATGTTTTGCTGGCTCGGGTGGTAGCAACCGAGCAGACGCACGCCCGATGGCAGCTGTGCGACGGCGCCGTGGCCGAACCGCGGCTTGCGCATCCCGGCGACACCCGGCAACCGCAGCGCGATCTGCCAGGCGAACCCGCCCAGGGCGACGATGACGCGGACATGTTCGGACACCAGCCGCCATTCGGCATCCAGCCAGGGCCAGCAGGTGTCCCGCTCCGCCGGGGCCGGCGAGTTGGCCGGAGGTGCGCAGCGCACCGGGGCGGCGATCCGAACCTGGTTGGCTCGCAAGCCGTCTGCGGCGTCGACGCTGATTGGTGAATTCACCAGCCCGGCCCGGTACAGCGCCGCATACAGCTGATCCCCGGATCGGTCGCCGGTGAACATGCGTCCGGTCCGGTTGGCGCCGTGCGCGGCGGGCGCCAGCCCGACGATCAACAGCCGCGGCCTCTGCGATCCCCAGCCCGGCACCGGCCGCCCCCAATACGGCTGATCGGCGAAGGCTCGGCGCTTGATGACGGCGACATCTTCACGCCAACTGACCAGCCGCGGGCAGGCCCGGCACACGCTGATCACGGCGTCGAGCTCCGGTATCGAGCCGGCCCGGGCCGCCAGCGCTGAGACCTGCGCGGCGTCGGCGGCGACCGGAGTGTGCTGGGTGGCCGGATCGCCCGGCCAGCCGCTGCCGGGCACAACGGGAGAACCGAACGCCTGGCCGGTATTCGGATGGACGAGCACATGAACATCCTGCAGTCACGCGGCGTCGGTCACGAAATTCGGTCGCCGCGGGTATCGCTTTTGGCATAAATTCAGGCGCGATATCCCATGAAAACCAGCAGCCGGGGGCCAGCGTTCTTGATCCTATTCGCCACGCTGATGGCGACGGCGGGTACCGGCATCTCGATAGTCGCGTTCCCGTGGCTGGCGTTGCAGCACGAAGACAGCGCGCGGGACGCGTCCATCGTGGCCGCTGCCATGACGCTGCCGCTGGTGCTGTCCACGCTGGTCGCCGGCACTGCGGTCGACTTTTTCGGGCGCCGCCGGATTTCGCTCGTCTCCGATTCGCTATCCGGCACGGCGGTGGCCGCCGTTCCCCTGATCGCCTGGTTGTTCGGTTTGGACGCGATCAACATCGCCGTCCTGGCCGCATTGGCTTTCGGCGCGGCCGCCTTCGATCCGGCCGGGACAACGGCGCGCCAGTCGATGCTGCCCGAGGCCGCCGCCCGCGCGGGCTGGTCGCTGGACCGCACCAACAGCATCTATGAGGCGATTCTCAACGCGGCGTTCATTGTGGGCCCCGGCATCGGCGGTTTGATGATCGCCGCCGTTGGCGGCATCAACACGATGTGGGTCACGGCGGGCTCATTCGGTTTGTCCATCCTGGCAATTGGCGCGCTGAGGCTTGAGGGCACCGGCAAGCCGCACCGCGCGACCCGGCCCGCCGGGTTGGTGTCCGGCGTCGCCGAAGGAATGCGATTCGTCTGGAACCTGCGGATGCTGAGAACGCTCGGGCTGATCGACCTGGCCGTCACCGCGCTGTACCTGCCGATGGAAAGCGTGCTGTTTCCCAAGTACTTCACCGACCGGCACCAACCGGCGCAGCTGGGTTGGGCATTGATGTCGCTCGGGGCCGGCGGTGTGGCGGGCGCGCTCGGCTATGCCGTGCTGTCGAAATACACGCGGCGGCGCACGGCTGTGCTGACGGCGACCCTCACCTTTGGTGCAGCGACGGCCGGCATCGCATTCCTGCCGCCGTTGCCGGTGATCCTTGTGCTCTGCGCGGTCACCGGGCTTGTCTACGGGCCGATCCAGCCGATCTACAACTACGTCATGCAGACCCGGGCCCCGCATCATCTGCGGGGTCGAGTGGTCGGGGTGATGACGGGGCTGACCTACGCCGCGGGCCCGTTGGGCTTGCTCGTGGCCGGTCCCCTGGCCGATGCCGCCGGCCTGAAGGCCACGTTTTTGACGCTGGCGGCACCCATCCTGTTGGTCGGGCTCATCGCCTGCGGGCTCCCGTCGCTACGCGAACTGGACCGCGCGCCACAGTTGGCTGCCGAACCGGGGCCGTAGGATCGGGCCGTGAGCGACCAGTGAAATCAGGAGCGCTGGCCAGCCTGATCGCCGGCCTGCCCGACGGGACCGTCGTCACCGACCCCGCCATCACCGAGGGATACCGCCAAGACCGCGCGTTCGACCCGTCGGCCGGCAAACCGCTGGCCGTCGTCCGGCCGAGGAGCACCGAGGAGGTCCAAACGGTGCTGCGCTGGGCCACGGCCAACAGGGTGCCCGTCGTACCCCGGGGGGCCGGCAGCGGCCTGTCGGGCGGAGCGACCGCGCTGGACAACGGGATCGTGCTGTCGATGGAGAAGATGCGCGACATCACCATCGATCCCGTCACCCGCACCGTGGTATGCCAGCCCGGGCTGTTCAACGCGGAAGTGAAGAAGGCCGCCGCCGAACACGGTCTGTGGTATCCGCCCGATCCGTCGTCATTCGAGATCTGCAGCATCGGCGGAAACATCGCCACCAATGCCGGCGGCCTGTGTTGCGTGAAATACGGCGTCACCACCGACTATGTGCTGGGCGTGCAGGTGGTGCTGGCCGACGGCACCGCGGTCCGGCTGGGTGGCCCTCGTCTCAAGGATGTCGCAGGGCTGAGCTTGACAAAACTCTTCGTCGGCAGCGAGGGCACGCTGGGCGTGATCACGGAAGTGACGCTGCGGCTGCTGCCCGCGCAAAACACGTCCAGCGTTGTGGTGGCCACGTTCGGATCCGTGGAATCGGCGGTCGACGCGGTGCTCGGGGTCGCGGCGCGGCTTCGACCGTCGATGCTGGAGTTCATGGACTCGGTGGCGATCAACGCCGTCGAGGACACCTTGCGTATGGATTTGGACCGCAGCGCCGCCGCCATGCTGGTGGCCGGGTCTGACGAGCGCGGCCGGGCCGGGTCCGACGACGCCGAACTGATGGCGGCGGTGTTCGCCGAAAATGATGCGGCAGAGGTGTTTTCGACGAGTGATCCCGACGAGGGTGAGGCATTCGTCGCCGCCCGCCGGTTCTGCATCCCGGCGGTCGAAGCCAAGGGATCACTGTTGCTCGAAGATGTCGGCGTGCCGCTTCCGGCGCTTGGTGAACTGGTCACCGGGATTGCGCGCATCGCCGACGAGCGCGACTTGATGATCTCGGTGATCGCCCATGCCGGCGACGGCAACACCCACCCGCTGATCGTGTACAACCCCGCCGATCCCGCGATGACGGAGCGCGCCCATGTCGCGTTCGGCGAAATCATGGACCTGGCCATCGGCCTCGGCGGCACCATCACCGGTGAGCACGGCGTCGGCCGGTTGAAGCGGCCGTGGCTGGACGGCTACCTCGGGCCCGAGGCGATGGACCTGAACCGGCGCATCAAACAGGCATTGGACCCGCGGGGCATTTTGAACCCCGGCGCGGCGATCTAACCTGCGCCGGGGGGTGCATTCCCGGCGTTGACTGTGCGCTCCCGTCGTTGTGTGTGCGCTCAGGGCGGGATTCCGGGGCTTTGGGCGCCTTGGATGCACGCTCAAGGCCGTCAACGCACATTCGACGCTGTTGACATATTTTTCATGTTGTCGTACGAATGAGACATGACTGCGGTTATGTCTCACGGCGCACCAGTCAGATTCCAGCTCGCCACCGCCGACACCTGGTCGACTCCCTGGCCGATGTACCGCGCCCTGCGCGACCATGACCCGGTGCACCACGTCGTCCCCCCGAAACATCCCGAAGACGACTACTACGTGCTGTCCCGGCACGCCGACGTCTGGGCCGCGGCCCGCGACCACGAGACGTTCTCCTCAGCTCAGGGTCTGACCGTCAGCTACGGCGACCTGGAAATGATTGGACTGCAAGATAATCCACCATTTGTGATGCAGGATCCGCCGGTGCACACCGAATTTCGCAAATTGGTGTCGCGCGGCTTCACACCGCGACAGGTCGAGGCCGTGGAGCCCAAGGTGCGCGAGTTCGTCGTCGAGCGCATCGAGACGCTGCGCGCCAACGGCGGCGGCGATATCGTCACCGAGCTGTTCAAGCCGCTGCCGTCGATGGTGGTTGCGCACTATCTCGGTGTGCCCGAAGAAGATCGGACGCAATTCGATGGCTGGACCCAGGCCATCGTCGCAGCCAACACCGCCGAGGGCGGCGTCGCCGGCGCGCTGGAGACCGTCGGCGATGCGGTCGGGTCGATGATGGCCTACTTCACCGCACTCATCGAACGGCGCCGAACCGAACCCGAGGACGACACCATCTCGCACCTGGTCGCCGCGGGGGTCGGGGCCGATGACGACATCTCCGGCACTCTGTCGATCCTGGCGTTCACGTTCACCATGGTCACCGGGGGCAACGACACCGTGACCGGGATGCTGGGTGGATCGATGCCGTTGCTGCACCAGCGGCCCGATCAGCGAGAGTTGTTGGTAGACAACTCCGATCGGATCCCCGACGCCGTTGAGGAACTGCTGCGCATGACCTCACCGGTGCAAGGACTCGCGCGCACCGCCACCCGCGATGTAACGATCGGCGACACCACGATCCCGGCAGGGCGCAGGGTGCTGCTGCTGTACGGATCGGCCAACCGCGACGAGCGCCAATACGGCCCGGATGCCGGCGACCTGGACGTGACCCGCTGCCCACGTAACATCCTGACGTTCAGCAACGGCGCGCACCATTGCCTGGGCGCGGCCGCGGCCCGGATGCAATCCCGGGTCGCGCTGTCCGAACTGCTGGCCCGCTGCCCGGACTTCGGGGTGGATGAGTCCGGAATCATCTGGGCCGGAGGCAGTTACGTCCGGCGTCCGTTATCGGTTCCGATCCGGGTGAAGTCCTGATGCCGACACCTAAGGAGGGTCCCCAGGGCGGGGACTGGTTGGCCTCGATCCGCAGCGAAGCGGCCGTAGACCGGATACTCGATGCCGCCGAGGGGCTGTACACACTGCGCGACCAGGCTTCGATCGGAATGAACGAAATTGCCAGGGCCGCAGGCTGTTCCCGTGCGACGCTGTACCGGTACTTCGAGAATCGCGAGGCGCTGCAAACCGCTTACGCGCATCGCGAGACGCACCGCCTGAGCCGCGCGATCAAGGAGGAAATTGACGGCATCGGCGATCCGCGCGAACGCCTGATCGCGAGCATCACCGCCACGTTGCGCATGGTTCGCGACAGCGCGGCGCTGGCATCGTGGTTCGCGATCACCCGCCCCCCGATCGGCGGTGAGCTGGCCGAAAAGTCCGAGGTGATCACCGCCCTGGCCGCGGCATTCGTCTACACGCTTGGTCCCGAAGAGCCCGCCATCGTCGAACGCCGGGCCCGTTGGGTGGTGCGGGTGATCACCTCGCTGCTGATGTACCCGGGCCAGGATGAAGCTGACGAACGGGCGATGATCGAGGAGTTCGTCGTCCCGATCGTCACGCCGGTCAGCGCCCGCCGATAGGTGCTATCCACGCGGCTTTTTCGTTCAAATTGCCCAACTGGGCAGCGGGTGAACGCTATGTTATGGGCCAACGAGCGTCGCAAAGCGATCGGCGGGGAGCAGACCTGGAGGTGAAGTGCGCGCGTTAGTCGTGCGCACCGACGACTCGCGGCGGGGGGTTCGGCAAATCATGGCTACCTATAAAACAGAGCAATTGAGTTAGCGCCACAGCGGAAGGACCGGTATGACGTACCCCTGCTTGCCTCCCGAAGTCAATTCGGCACTGATGCAAGCCGGTGCGGGGTCGGGGCCCATGCTCGCAGCCTCGTCGGCCTGGAGCGGATTGGCCGGCGAATTGCGCGCGGCGGCGAACTCGTTTGATGCGGTGACCTCGAACTTGTCGGGTGGAACGTGGCAGGGGCCCGCAGCGGCGGCGATGGCGGTCGCGGCCGCGCCGTATACCGCGTGGCTCAGCGCGGCGGCCAGCCACACCGAGCAGGCCGCCACCCAGGCGGCAGCGGTGGCGGCCTCTTTCGAGGCCGCGTATGCCGCCACGGTGCCGACTCCGGCGATCGCGGCCAATCGGGCGCTTTTGGGAATGCTGGCAAACACGAACATTTTGGGGCGGAACACCCCGGCGATCGCGGCTACCGAGTCCCACTACGACGAGATGTGGGCCCAGGACGTGACGGCGATGGCCAACTATCACGCCGGCGCCTCATCCGCGTGGGCGCGGCTGGCTCCGCTGGCGCCGCTGCAGGAGAACCTGCCGAAACCCGTGGCCAGATAACTCGCCTCAGTCCCGCACACGTGTGAAACGGTGCAGCAACCAGGCGAATGGAATGGTCAGGACAAGTGTCGCAATGAACAGGTTCAGCATCGAGCCGGTGTAGACGTGGTAGCGAACCACGTAGTCCATCGCGAACTCCATCGTTATCAGATGGATCAGAAAGATCTCGTAGGAGATCTCACCCAGCCACACCATTGGCCGGGTGGCCAGCAGCCGGTAGTACCACCCCTGGTCACCCAGGGCCAGCGGTGCCACCGCGAGTGCGGCGATAAAGGTATAGAACCCAGTCTTGACCAGCGCTTCCGACAGCGTTGCCGGCGACGTGGTCGGCGCGCCCGCGATCGGCGTCGAGACGATGAAGTAGCAGATGATTGCCAGCGGTATTGCGCCAAAGGCATAGCAGCGCACGCCAATCGCCTGCAGCACCGCCAGCATCATGCCGCCGAGGAACCAGGC
>DATKEW010000005.1:0-3439 GCA_035511785.1 Mycobacterium sp. | reverse complement strand
GTCCAGGTCGGAATACGGCAGCAGCTCGTGGCGGCCCATTCCGCCGATACCGACGATCGCGAAGCCACTGGTATCGGTGATCCCGATCTCGGCCGCCTTGGCGATCAACCACGACTCGTGCAGATCCAGCCACGCGTGCCGCAGCTCGGCCGCGTGCAGCTGAATGCCGTCTGCGAGCAGATTACGCCGCGCGGCGGCCAAATCATCTGCTCCGCCAGCGCTTTCTGGTTCAACGTCGGGTCTGGATGCCCCGGACGGGTCGGGCCGGTTCGGATTCATACCCTCCCGGCCCGCCCGGGTCGGATCAGCAATTTTCGATCGGTGTCACAGAGCATCGGTTCCGCGTTCACCAGTGCGCACTCGCACAATGGTTTCCACGGGACTGACCCAGACCTTGCCGTCACCGATCTTGCCGGTGCGCGCCGCCCGGACAATGCTGTCCACGACTTTGTCGACGATGGAATCGTCGACAACGACCTCGATCCGCACCTTCGGCACGAAGTCGACCGAGTATTCAGCACCCCGATAAACCTCGGTGTGCCCCTTCTGCCGTCCATAGCCCTGAATCTCGCTGACCGTCATCCCCAGGACGCCCGCGTCCTCGAGGCTGGTCTTGACATCGTCGAGGGTGAACGGCTTGACGATCGCGGTGACTAGCTTCATGAATGCTCTGCCTCCACTTTCTCGCCGGCGTGCTCTTCCAGGCCGTTGAGGTCATCCACGGGTACCCGCGTTGGAACAACCGACCCCTGCCCGGTGATCACTCCGAAATCGTAACCGCTCTCGGCGTGCTCAGCCTCGTCGATACCTGTGGCTTCTTCTTCGGCGCCAACACGCAACCCGATCGTGTATTTCAGGATCAAAGCCAGAATAAAGGTAACGATGCCCGAGTAGAAGAGAACACTGAACGCGCCAACCGCTTGCCGTTCCAGCTGGGCCCAGCCGCCGCCGTAGAACAATCCCTTGGATACGCCCGCGACGCCGTTGATGGCCGTGCTCTCCGGGGCCGCGAGCAGACCCACCAGCAGCGTGCCCGCCAGACCACCGACCAGGTGCACCCCGACCACGTCGAGCGAGTCATCGAAGCCAAGCCGGAATTTCAGCCCACACGCCAGCGCGCACACCACGCCGGCCACCGCGCCAATCACCAGGGCGCCCAGCACGTTGACCGATGAGCAGGACGGAGTGATGGCGACCAGTCCGGCAACGATCCCCGAAGCCGCTCCCAGGGTCGTGGGCTTCCCGTCGCGGATCCGCTCGGTGAGCAACCAGCTAAGCATCGCCGTGGCCGTTGCGATTGTGGTGGTCATGAACGTCGACCCGGCGGAGCCGTTGGAACTGGTCGCCGATCCGGCGTTGAACCCGAACCAGCCGAACCACAGCAATCCGGCGCCGAGCATCACGAACGGCAGGTTGTGCGGGCGGAACAGCGTCGTCGGCCAGCCTTTGCGCTTGCCCAGGACGATCGCCAGCGCCAAACCTGCGACACCGGAGTTGATATGGACCGCGGTTCCACCTGCGAAGTCGATGGCGTGCAGCTTGTTGTTGATCCAGCCGCCGTGCTCGGACGCGAACCCGTCGGCCGCGAAGACCCAGTGTGCAACCGGGAAGTAGACCAGCGTCGCCCACAGTCCGGCGAACACCAGCCAGGCGGTGAACTTCAACCGGTCGGAGACGGCACCCGAGATCAGCGCGACCGTGATGATCGCGAACATCAGTTGGAAGGCCACGAATACGGTGGCGGGCATCGTACCGGCCAGCGGGATATCCACTGCCGCAGTGGCCTTGGTCGGATCGGCTTTGACGGCATTGCCGCCGATGAGACCTTTCAAGCCCCAGTAGTCGCCCGGGTTGCCTACGACACCCCCTTTGTCGTTACCGAATGACATCGAGTAGCCGTAGAGCACCCACAGCACCGTGACCACGCCCATCGCGCTGATGCTCATCATGAGCATGTTGAGCACGCTCCTGGTACGCACCATGCCGCCGTAGAAGAACGCCAGACCCGGCGTCATCAACAGCACCAGTGCGGAACTCGCCAACATCCAGGCGGTATCGCCGGTATCGGGTTGGCCCAGTATCGGGTATGTCACTCGCTATCACCTCCGGTCGGCCCTGAAATGGCCGTCAGACAGGTGCCTGATGACCTGATCCAGAACCTTGCGCAATGGTTGTTTCGGCAATGGAGCAACCATGTTTCGCAGGGATTAACGTCCCGCGCCGTGTGTAAGGGTTTTAACCGAGCAGGGCGTCGACAAAGGCGGCGGGTTCGAACGGCGCCAGATCGTCGGGTCCTTCACCGAGTCCGACGAGTTTGACCGGCACCCCGAGTTCCTGCTGGACGCGGAAAACGATGCCGCCCTTGGCCGTTCCGTCCAGCTTGGTCAGTACCGCGCCGGTGATGTCCACGACCTCGGCGAAAACCCGGGCCTGCGCCAGCCCGTTTTGCCCGATGGTGGCGTCGAGCACCAGTAACACCTCATCGACGGCCGCGCGCCGGGTGACCACCCGTTTGACTTTGTCGAGTTCGTCCATCAGCCCGACCTTGGTGTGCAACCGGCCGGCGGTGTCGATGACCACGACGTCGGCACCAGCGGCGATTCCCTTGTCGACGGCGTCGAACGCCACGGACGCCGGGTCGGCGCCTTCGGCGCCGCGCACCACCTCCGCGCCCACTCGGGCCGCCCAGGTCTGCAGTTGGTCGGCGGCCGCGGCGCGGAACGTATCGGCGGCGCCCAGTACGACGCGGCGTCCGTCGGCCACCAACACCCGCGCCAACTTGCCGACGGTGGTGGTTTTGCCGGTGCCGTTGACGCCTACGACCAGCAGCACCGACGGATGGTCGGCGTGCGGCAGCGCGCGGATCGAGCGGTCCATCGCGGGTTGCAGCTCTTTGATCAGCACATCGCGCAGCACGGCTCTCGCGTCGGCCTCGGTGTGTACGTTGCCGCTGGCCAGGCGGCCACGCAGCTGCGAGACCACCGAATCGGTGGCCACCGGGCCCAGGTCGGCGACCAGCAGGGTGTCCTCGACGTCCTGCCAGGAGTCCTCGTCCAGGTCGCCGCCGCCGATCAATCCCAGCACGCTGCGGCCCAGCGCATTCTGCGATCTGGCCAGCCGCCCGCGGAGTCGTTCCAGACGGCCTTCGGGCGGCGC
Source organism: Mycobacterium sp. (assembly GCA_035511785.1). Taxonomy (GTDB): domain Bacteria; phylum Actinomycetota; class Actinomycetes; order Mycobacteriales; family Mycobacteriaceae; genus Mycobacterium. The sequence continues at coordinate 283 of DATKEW010000005.1, read as the reverse complement.
GATGGCCTCGATCTCGGCGACTTCCGGGGCCACAGGCGTCTCCGGGGCGGCAGGCGTCTCCGAGGCGGTAGGCGTCTCGGGGACCGCTGGCGTCGCCGGGGCCGGCGGGGCCCCTGCGGCGGGCGGGGCCACGGGTGGTGGTGCGACGGTCTCGGGCCCGGGCTCAACCTCGGGGAGGTGGACATCGGAGATCGTGCGCCGCGGCGCGTCGCGGGGCACGGTCGCGTCGTCGCCTACGGCGGGCAGCCCGCTGGTGTCGATCGTCGGAGCGGACTGGCTGAAT
>DATKEW010000004.1:0-9828 GCA_035511785.1 Mycobacterium sp. | reverse complement strand
TCGGCGCGGTAGTAGACGTCCGGATACTCGCCGTCGACGACGTAGGCCGCCCCGGAAGCGAGCATTTTCTCGACGAGTTCGACCACTTCGGGAATGGCTTCGGTCGCCCCGACATATTCGCGTGGCGGCAGTATGCGCAGCACGGCCATGTCCTCGCGGAAAAGGGAGACCTCGCGCTCGGCGAGCTCACGCCAATCGACGCCGTCGCGCTCTGCTCGCTCGAATAGCGGATCGTCGACGTCGGTGACGTTTTGCACGTAGTGCACGCCATGGCCGAGGTCCAGCCACTGCCGATGAACCAGGTCGAACGCCAGATAGGTGGCCGCGTGGCCCAGATGGGTGGCGTCGTAGGGGGTGATACCGCAGACGTACATCGACGCGGTTGCCCCGGTCGCCACCGGGCGCACCTGCCGGTCAGAGGTGTCGTATAGCCGCAGCTCCGGGCCGCGCCCCGGCAGCACCGGAACCTGTGCGGTAGGCCACGACTGCATGCCTCGACTTTAGGCCCGGCGACGATGCGGGCCGTACAACGGCCTGCTGAGGAGCCGGGCAATCGGACTAGGCCCGGCGACGATGCGGGCCGTACAACGGCCTACTAGCGCCACGCGTCGCGGATGGCGCCGAGCAGGATCGGTGCCACTTCGGCGCGACACATCACGAAGTCGGGCAGGTACGGGTCGAGTTGGTTGTAGCGCAACGGCGAGCCGTCCAGTCGCGACGCGTGCATGCCGGCGGCCATCACGACCCCGGCCGGGGCTGCCGAATCCCATTCCCATTGGCCGCCCGCATGCACATAGGCGTCGACGTCGCCGTCGATGAGGGCCATCGCCTTGGCGCCCGCCGATCCGATCGCCACGGGTTGGATGGCCAGCGTCTGGCGCATGCGGTGCAGCACGGCCGGTGGCCGGGTGGCGCTGACGGCAATCCGGAACGTATGCGGAACGCCGGTGCGCGCGGCGTCGTCGGTCACGGTGTCGCTGCGGTACACCATGTTCCCGCGAGCCGGCAAAGCCACTGCGGCGTCGGTGATTTCGCGTTGACAGTTGGTGGGGCGTTGCCACAGCGCGATATGGACCGCCCAGTCGTCGCGCCCCGGGGTGGAGAACTCGCGGGTACCGTCCAACGGGTCGATGATCCACACCCGGTCGAACCTCAGCCGGGCCAGATCGTCGTGAGCTTCCTCGCTGAGGACCGCATCATTCGGCCGATCGGCCCGCAGCCGCCGCAGGATCAGGGCGTTCGCCAGGCTGTCGCCCGCGTCGCCGAGCGCCCATGGATGACCGAAACCGATCTCCTCGCGCACTTTCAGCAGCAACTCCCCCGCGTCCGCGGCGAGATCGGCGGCCAGCGCGGCATCTGTGAGGTCTGACAGGTCTTCCGCGCCCGGGCTCACCGATTCAGTATCGCCGACGGCAGAACTCCCCTTAGAACGCCGGCCACGGAATGGGACGATGCCGGTTCGGTTCGGGCATCACCGGGTTGTCCAACAGCGCGTGGGCGCGCCTGCGCAGCGCCGCGATCTCCGCCCGGGTGATGTGCCCGGCCAGCTCATCGCCGAGCGAGCCGGTCAGAGCCTCGGCGAGCCCGGCAATGGCCGTCAGGATTCTCCTGTCGACCGGCTTGCCGGCCCAGCCCCACAACACGGTGCGCAGTTTGTTCTCCACGTGCAGGCACACGCCGTGGTCGACGCCGTAGATGTGGCCGTCGAGGTCGCGCAGGACGTGGCCACCCTTGCGATCGGCGTTGTTGATCAGCACGTCGAACACCGCCATCCGCCACAACCGAATGTCGTCGGCGTGCATCAGGATGACCTCGTCGCCGGCGTAGTCGTAGGCCCGCAGCACCGGCAGATAACCCGGCTCCAGTTTGTCGGCGGGAAACAGGTCGACCAGGTCGGGTCCGGGTCTGGGATCGGAGTCGAGCGTGTCACCGGGTTGCTCCACCCACAGCTGCAGCATGCCCGGACCCGCCGGGCCGTGACGAATGATCGTGTAGGGCACGATGTTCCAACCCAGTCGCGAAGACACCAGATACGCGGCGAGTTCGCGGCCGGCCAGCGTCCCGTCGGGGAAATCCCATAGCGGCGCTTCACCGGCGACCGGCTTGTACACGCAGTGCACGCTGCGCTCACCGAGCGTCGACTCGCAGAGAAAGGTGGCGTTGCTGGCTGAGCGGATGCGTCCGAGGACCGTCAGCTCGCCGTCCCGCAACACCTCACGCTTGTCATTCCTCGGGTTCATCGTTAGGCCCGAGCGGCGCGCTGCGCTTATAGCCGTTGGCGCGCGCGCAGATGTGGCCCTCAGGGTCCAACGGTTCGTCGCACAGCGGGCACGGCGGACGTCCCGCCGAGATCACGCGATTGGAGCGACTGGCGAACTGCCGTGCCGACTCCGGCGTCAAGAACACCCGGACCGCATCGGGACCCTCTTCGGTGTCGTCGAGAACCACCGAGGCGTCGAACTCGGCGTCGGTAACGGCCAACAATTCGACCACCACGGTCTGAGCCTCCGAGTCCCAGCCCAGACCCATGGTCCCGACCCGAAACTCGGCATCGACGGGTGTGATCAGCGGGTTGAGGTCGTCGACCTCGGCGGGTTCCGGCGGAACCGGTGTGCCGAACCGGCGATTCACCTCGAGGAGCAGCGCACCGATGCGCTCGGCAAGCACCGCGACCTGTTGCTTCTCCAGCACCACGGATACCACCCGGGAATCGTGCACCGCCTGTATGTAGAAGGTGCGGTTTCCGGGCTGGCCAACGGTCCCGGCCACGAAGCGGTCGGGTGTGCGGAAAACGTGAATTGCGCGGGCCATGCCACCTCTAAAATACCGGCTGTTGCCGTCGCCGTGCGATCCGATTGCCCCGGCGCAGCGGAATTAATCAGTGGAGCCGCCGACCACCGCGTCGCTCGACGGCACTGCCGCGCCTGCCTCTTTCTTCGGCTCTTCGTTGGACTCACCTTGAATCTCACCGGTGGGCTCATCTTTCGGCGGGGGCCCGGCGCGCAACGCGGCGGACAATCGCGCGCCAGTGTGGTTGACGTGCAAGACAAACGGCCGCAGCGGGGTATAACGGATCACGCTCACCGACCCCGGGTCGGCGGTGATGCGCTGGAACCCGTCCAGATGTATGCCGTAGGCGTCAGCGATGACCGCCTTGATGACATCACCGTGGGTACACGCCACCCATAGAGCGTCGCCGCTGTGCTCGTCGGCAAGCCGCCGGTCGTGTTCGCGAACGGCGGCCACCGCTCGCGCCTGCACCTGCGCCAGACCCTCACCGCCGGGGAACACCGCCGCGCTGGGATGGGCCTGGACCACCCTCCACAACGCCTCGCTCGCCAGCTCGCCGATTTTGCGGCCCGTCCATTCCCCGTAGTCCACTTCGGCAAGCCGCTCGTCGACGAACGGCTCCAGGCACAGCGATTCGGCGAGCGGCTCGACGGTGCGTCGGCACCGCAGCAGCGGCGAAGTCACCACCGCGCGGATCGGCAGGTCACCGATCCGGTCGATCAGCCCGGCGGCTTGCTCTCGGCCCTTGTCGTCAAGGTCGACGCCCTCGGAACGACCAGCCAGAATGCCCGCGGTGTTCGAGGTGGACCGGCCGTGGCGTAACAGGATGACGGTCATGTCACGACGACCGTACCTGGTGCGGGTTGCCGTTTTTGGACGTGATTAGCGCGAGACCGGTATCGCATGCGCGACCGAGTCGCGCACCGCAGCGATCAGGCTGCGCTCGTCGGTGACGTCGATATCGAACAGGCTGCGGACCGCCTTCGCGACCACGTCCTCAGCCTGCGGAACCGGCCCGGTAAGAAGCGGACGGTAAACTTCGACGACGAGCGATCGGTGCTCAATATGGAAGGAAAAACTACGTCCATCACCGACTTGCCCGTACCCGCTGGCGCAAATGCCTGTCGTAAGGTCTTCGACAGCAAACTCTTTGTCTGCGGCATGCCGGTCAGCGATGACGGTCATATCGCGACCATACCTCTCCAGAACGCCTGGATGCAGGCAACATGACCATATTGGGTGCGAAACCGTTCCTTAGAATTTGGATTTCATGTTCGGCATTCGAAGGTTGATCGTTGCTGATACGGCATAGAGACAGGAAACGGTTAGTTCAACGCCGCCTTGTTGGTCTGATGCTTTTGCTGGCGATGGTCGCTGCATGTTCGTCGAATCCGCTTGGTTCCGCCCCGCCCACCATCGAGCCGGCGCGGGCGGCCGAGTCACCGCCTGTGTCGACGATTCCGGCCGGCGCGGTGCGACCGCTGCCCGGTCACGCCCAGGCCGCGGTCTTCGACGTTGGCACCCACCAGTTGGCGGTCCTGGCCCCCGGTGCCGACTCGGCGGCGCCCGCCAGCATCACGGTGTTCGGTGCCGCGCAGGGGGCGGCGCGTGTGATCGTCCTGCCGGGGCCGGCCACCGCCTTGACCGGCGACGGCCACGGGACGGTCTACCTGGCTGCCCGCGGCGGCTACGTCGTCGTCGATCTAGCCGCCGGCCACACGGCACAGATGAATGTCGGCGGGGCCCAGCAGGCCGAATTCACTGCGATCGCGCGCCGCGCCGACGGCAAGCTGATGTTGGGTAGCGCCGACGGAGCGGTCTACACGCTTGCCTCCCCGCCCCCGGACAGCGCCGCGACTGTCGAAAGGCGGGGTAAAATCTTTGCCCGCGTTGATTTCCTTGTGACACAAGGAAATACGACGGTTGTCCTGGACCGGGGACAGACCTCGGTGACGACGATCGGCGCCGACGGTCGTCCCGAGCAGGCGCTGCGGGCCGGCGAGGGCGCAACGACCCTCGCCGCCGATCCATGGGGCCGGGTCCTGGTCGCCGACACTCGCGGCGGCGAACTGCTGGTGTACGGCGTCGACCCGTTGATCTTGCGGCAGGCCTACCCGGTGCGGCAGGCGCCATACGGTCTGGCCGGGTCCCGCGAGTTGGCCTGGGTGACCCAAACCGCGTCGAATATGGTTATTGGTTACGATCTGTCAACCGGAATTCCCGTCGAAAGGGTGCGATACCCAACAGTGCAGCAGCCCAACTCGCTGGCCTTTGACGAAGCGTCGGACACCTTGTACGTGGTGTCGGGGTCCGGCGCGGGAGTCCAGGTCATCGAGCACGCGGCGGGTATCCGTTGACCCCGCCGCGGCGGAGCCGGCTGCCCGCGGGCTGGGACATGGAGATGTCCGACGAATACGAGTGGGTGCCGTTGCGACTGCCGCCGGAAGTGACCAGGCTCAGCGCGTCGACCCGGCTGTCCATCGAGGCAGAATATCGCGGCTGGGAGCTGACCCGGGTGCGGCTCTATACCGACGGCAGCAGGCGGGTGTTGTTGCGCCGCAAGAAATCTCGCCTGGATGGTGCGGGCTCCACTGGGCGGCGGCCGGACCAGCCGGAATTGTGACGGTGGGCGACCCGGCCCGTCATCGGGTGTACGGCCTTGTGCGCCGGCTGTTTTTCATGGTCTCGCCCGAGCGCATCCACACGCTGGTTTTCGCCGTTCTGCGCGGCGCCACCTCCGCCGCCTTGGCGCGGCGGTTGCTGCACCGGCTGCTGGGCCCGAATGATCCGGTGTTGGCCAGCACAGTGTTCGGGGTGCGCTTTCCTGGACCGCTCGGGCTGGCCGCCGGCTTCGACAAGGACGGCATGGGGCTGCTGACCTGGGGTGCGATGGGCTTCGGGCACGCCGAGGTCGGGACGGTCACCGCGCACCCGCAGCCCGGCAACCCGGCCCCGCGCCTGTTCCGGTTGCCCGCCGACCGGGCCCTCCTGAACCGGATGGGGTTCAACAACCACGGCGCCGGGGAGCTGGCGATCCGGCTGGCCCGCCACCGGCCCGAGGTGCCGATCGGGGTGAACATCGGCAAGACCAAGGCAAGCCCGGCCGCCGACGCCGCCGCCGACTACCGGGCAAGCGCCCGGCTGGTCGGCCCGCTGGCGTCGTATCTGGTGGTCAATGTCAGCTCACCGAACACTCCGGGACTGCGCGATCTGCAGGGGGTCGAATCGCTGCGGCCGATTCTGTCGGCCGTCCTCGCCGAAACGTCAGCCCCGGTGCTGGTCAAGATCGCACCCGATGTCTCCGATTCCGACGTCGATGACATCGCGGATCTGGCCGTCGAGCTGGGCCTGGCGGGCATCGTCGCGACCAACACCACGGTGTCGCGCGACGGCCTGCTGACACCGGGGGTCGACGAGCTGGGCGCCGGCGGAATTTCGGGGCCGCCGGTGGCGCGCCGTGCGGCCGAGGTGCTACGCCGACTGTATGGGCGGGTGGGCGATCGGCTGGTGCTGATCAGCGTTGGAGGCATCGAAAGCGCCGACGACGCCTGGGAGCGGATCACGGCGGGCGCGTCGCTGCTGCAGGGCTATACCGGCTTCATCTACGGCGGGGGCTTGTGGCCCAAGCACATTCACGACGGCATTGCCCGACGGTTGCACGATGGCGGATTCGCGTCGCTGAGCGATGCGGTTGGGTCTGCCGCCCCATCGGGAAGGCCGCCGGGCTAGGTCAGGCTGCCTGCCGCGGTGCCGACTGGGATGCCCGAAACCGCCGCGTCCGTAACGACGTTGCCAACGACGTCGTCAACAACGTCGCCGACGCCGTCCCCAACGGCGTGGCGCTGACCCAGCCGTTCAACAACGCCGTTGCCGCCGCCAACGGCGCCGTCCGATGCCCGCACTGCCAACACGAACTCGCCATCATCGCCGTCGTCGTCCCCGCCGGCGCCGCACACGTTCAAACACCGGAGGTGATCACCGAGCGCTACCCTTAACGACGCCAGGGTGGTCACTTTCGATAAGCAACACTGGTCACTTTCGGTGAGCGTCAGCATCTTTTCTGTCAAGGCTTCGCCGTGCGGCTCGGGAGCGGGGTGGGCCGCTGCCGTCGATAGACGTGGCGGATGCGCTGTTGGACGAACGCCGCGAGCTGACCGGACTTCCCCGCCTGACCAGCTGTCTAGTCAATCACTCAAGGGAACTGCTCCTCCAGACTAGAAGTCTGAAATAGCTTCCTATCAAGTCTTTTAGTATGTAATGTTTGGCAAAAGTGGAATAGCACTCAGGCGTCGGCGCCGCAGCGCATGACTAGCTGATCGGGTCGGCCTTAATTCCGAAACCCAATGTGCGGCCGGCCCGATCAGCGCAATCAGCCTGCTCCCCACCTTTCAGTGAACCGTCGAGGGGTAACGTTTTTCGGGCCGCCCCTGCTCTCCTCGGGGACGGCCCGATCTTTTCTATCAAGCCTTCGCCGTGCGGCTCGGGAGGGGGTGGTGCGGACGATGACAGAGACCAGAACCACCGCCTGCGCCGCCGGAGCCGATGCCCGCGGTGACCAACCCCGCTCGGACCTGTTCTGAACCGCACCAATGCGCGCAGCCCCCTACCCTAGTGGCCAGGGGGCGCTTTCGGCGTTTCAGTCGCCTTTAGCGAGGTAGTACATCCGGTACACCTGCTGCCCACTCTTCACGTCACGGTAGATGAACGACCCCGTTACGGGCGCATCGGCCACCGGCCGCATAAACCTCGGCACCACGCGATCCCACATCGCCGCCCAGTGCGGTGTGTTCAGTTCAATTCCCCGCACAATCTCGGCGTTGATGTTCCGCTGTGACACCACGCGCAGTCCCGGCGCACCGGACAGGGCCGCATCCCATTTGGCGCACTGGAAGGACTGCCGCACATCGGCATACAGGAACGCCCCGCCAGGGCGCAGTACCCGAGTGACTTCGCTGAGGAAACGGTCGAAATGCGGATAGCAGTGCGAGGACTCGATATTGATTACCGCATCAAACGACCCCGGAGGGAACGGCAGGTTCTCTGCGTGCCCATGTACGAACTCCAATCCCGGCAGTTGGTGGCGGCGCTGGCAGAAGTCGATACCAGTGGTGCTCAAGTCCAGCCCGACATACGATTCTGGCCCCTGTGTTCGCGTCAGATAGGAGGCGCTGCCGCCGCGCCCGCAACCCACTTCCAGTACCCGTTTGCCGGCAAGGCCACCGTTTTGGGTAGCGGTGGAGTGACACAGCTGGATGGGGTAGCGGTTGGGTTCGTCGGCTGGGTCCAGCGCCAGGGCCATGGGCGGGTTCTCTTCGTAGCCCCAGTTGAGGAACAGCACGTCATCACCGACGCGGCGACTCAGGTAGCGGTAGAACGGCTTCTGGATTTTTTGGTTGAGTTTCCATAGCACGGTGCGGGTCGCACGGTCGGCAAGTCTCACGGTCGGCTACTCCATTTGGGGACGGTCAATCGTCAAGGATATTCAGGGGAATACTAGGAACTTGTCCGGGGGGAACGGTAGCCGCCAAACCTTCTTGGCGGCTGTTACGAGTTGTCGTTTCCTGCGTCCCTCCTCGCATGCGCGCCATCGAGGCCATCGACTCCGAACTGCGACTGGTGGCCACGCTCCGCCGTGCGGCTCGGGAGCGGGGTGGGCCGCTGCCGTCGATAGACGTGGCGGATGCGCTGTTGGATGAACGTCGCGGGCTGGCCGAGTGGGCTACAACCCGCCCGCGGGATTCGGACTCGACTGGCCTGGTCACGCTGCCGATGATGATGGGCACACTCCGGCATTAGGCCGGGACTGGGGAAGGCAAACCGATGGCAGCGAAAGACACCCCCGAGCGTCAGCCGATCAGAGCGCCGGACGTAGGCGAGGAAGCGTCCAACGCGATGGCGGCACTCTGGCTATGGCTGGTCCAGGTGGCCGCGATTGCGGTCGGGAGTTGCCTGGGCATCGCACTGTTCGTGATGGTGGCCTTTTTGATCTCAGCCGGGACCGGGGCGCACGGGGTCATCCACTTCACCCCGTTCACCACCACGACGACGCCGAGCGGGCCACATTCACCGTGACACAGAAGGATGAAGGCACACGCGAGAAACTGCGCGAGGTCAGATCGTCTAAGCCGATGGTGAACTCGTCGTCATCGACTTGACCACCGCCAAGTTGCCGCGGCACCCCTGCGCCGACCCTTTGCGCAACGTGTCCAGCACCATGACCAGCACCTTCGCCGCTGCCGGCTGAGCCGACGCCGCCCTCGAGCTGTCCAAGATGCGGGACATCGCGAGCGCGATCTGCACCAGTCCAGGCCGCGCCTCAGCCCCGGCCATGCCGGCCAGCTCGGATTCGACGGCCGCCTCGACTCGATCGGGTGAGCCATTTGACTCAGGTCCAGCCTCAGCCTGCGGCAGCTCCGCGACCACTACCGGCGCCGAATGGGGCCGCGTCTCCACGTTCGCCTTGCGTTCGCGATATCGCCCCTGATAGAGGCGCTGCGCATACTTGCAATCGTCGCAACGACACCCTGTCAGATACCGGGATCTTGTCCCATGGTTTGCTGCCATCAGCCCTCTCCAATTGCTACACCGAGCCGGCGTTTGCTGGACGGAGGTCCCCCGTCACGGGATTTCGATTTGTTCGCCACCGCTATTGACACTTTTCGTTCGAAACACGGCTACAAATGATTTTCTGTGCTGAGATTTCTCGGCGGCCGCCCCAGGTGCCATGGGGGGTGCCCCTAGCGATTGAAACACCTCTACCTGCGTAAATAGGATGTTGATGCATCTCGTCTGCACCGCAGCAGGTCGGAGGGGTGCTTGCGCCTGTCTGCTGGACGGGGCCCACTATTGTACAAATTTTGGGAATTGGGCGGGTGCGCCAGCAGCGCCACCATGGCAGTCGCATCGTTCGCTTGAGGGGTTTTGCCGCCATGATGGTCGATGTTTGCTGGGGGATGGTTGCAGGTCTATGGGGTTCGGCATGCCGGCGCTGGTCACGCTCGGGCTGTGGCCGACAATCCGCGACACCACCTCATGGAG
>DATKEW010000003.1:0-4233 GCA_035511785.1 Mycobacterium sp. | reverse complement strand
ACAACGCCACCGAAGCCGGCATGATCGCCACCGCCACGCCGGAAGACTTGCGCGCTGCACCAGACACCGCGGGCCGGCCCGCGGGCGGAACGGAAATCCGCATCCTGGACTCGGAATTCAACGAAGTACCCACCGGCGAGGTGGGCAGCATCTACGTCCACAACGACACCCAGTTCGACGGCTACACCTCGGGCAGCACAAAGGATTTCCACGCCGGGTTCATGTCCTCGGGCGACGTGGGCTATTTCGATGAGGCCGGGAGGCTGTTCGTCGTCGGCCGCGACGACGAGATGATCGTCTCCGGCGGGGAGAACGTCTACCCGATCGAGGTGGAGAGGGCACTGGCGGCACACCCCGACGTGACCGAGGCCGCGGTGATCGGCGTGGACGACGAGCAGTACGGCCAGCGGTTGGCGGCATTCGTGGTGCTGGAGCCCGGCGCTCAGCTCGATAAAGGGGCCACCGCGGAGACCCTCAAGCAACACGTCCGGGAGAACCTGGCCAATTACAAGGTGCCCCGCGAGATATCGGTCCTCGACGAGCTTCCCCGGGGCAGCACCGGCAAGATCCTGCGGGCCGAACTGCAATCACGGGTCAGCGGCTGATGCGGCCGCGCAAGCCCAGGCCGCTGGCGCGCGCCGCGGTGGAATTGATCAACGCCGCCAACGGATTACGTCCCATCGCCCGCAGGGGCTACAGCACCGTCCTGGTGTTCTGGTTCGGCTGGCCGACATCGGAGGTGCCGGGACTGTACTTCTCCGCGTCGCTGCTGGACGCGCTGCGGCGCGGCCGCCGCGGCGACTTCGCCGGGCCGCGGGGAAAAGCGGCGCTGGCCCTGACGGCCGCGTCCTGGGCGATCCTGGGGGTGATCCGCTACCGCGGCGTGACCACCCCGGGCCCGGTGCTGGAAGCCGGGCTGCGCGAACAGCTGGGACCCGATTACGCCGAGGCGCTAGCCGACCTGCCACAGACCGAGCCCAAGCGTCGCGGACGGCGCAACCTGCCGCTGGGTACCACCGTGGCCCGGCGGCGCTACGTCGAAAAGACCAACACCGTGGTCTACGGCCCGCACGGCCGGGCCAACCTCGCCGACATCTGGCGCCGCCGCGACCTGCCCCGCGACGGCAAGGCGCCGGTACTGGTGCAAGTACCCGGCGGCGGCTGGGTAATCGGCCGGCGCCGTCCCCAGGCGTATCCCCTGATGAGCAACCTGGCCGCGCGCGGCTGGGTGTGCGTCTCGCTGAACTACCGGGTTTCCCCGGTGCACACCTGGCCCGACCACATCGTCGACGTCAAACAGGCACTGGCCTGGGTCAAGGAGAACATCGCAAACTACGGCGGGGACCCCGGCTTCGTCGCGATCACCGGCGGATCCGCCGGTGGCCACCTGTCGGCGCTGGCGGCGCTGACCCCCAACGACCCGAAATTCCAGCCGGGCTTCGAAGACGCCGACACGTCGGTGGTCGCTGCGGTCCCGGTCTACGGGCGCTACGACTGGTTTTCCACTCAGGGTGAGGGCCGTCCGGAATTCGTCTGGTTGCTCGAAAAGTTCGTGGTGAAGCGGAAATTCGCCGCCCACCGCGACATCTACGTCCATGCGTCGCCGATCCGGCAGCTGCGGGCCGACGCCCCGCCGTTCTTCGTCCTGCACGGAACCGACGACTCCCTCATCCCGGTCGGCGAGGCACAAGAGTTCGTCGAGGAACTGCGGGCGGTGTCGAAGTCGCCCGTGGCCTACGCCGAGTTGCCCAACGCCCAACACGCTTTCGACATCTTCGGTTCGCCGCGGGCGCATCAATCCGCCGAGGCGGTGGCCCGGTTCTTGTCCTGGGTATACGTGACCAGCTATTTGGGTCGCGACTAGCCCCTAACCCAGCGCCGCGGCTTTCTCGAGTTCGGTCAGGGCCGGCTCGACGGCATCGGCCATGTCGTCGATGTCGTTGGCCACTTCGGGTGTCGTCACGAAGCCGAAGTCCAGGTAGTCCTGGTAGGAGAAGCAGGTGATGTTCAGGGCGATGTCCATGACCGGTGGCCCCAGTGGCACCAGCGAGTCGAGCTTGGCTCCCGCCATGTACAGCGGGAACGGCGGACCGGGGACATTGGACACAACCAGGTTGATGGGAGCCAGGTTTCGCGACAGGCCGGTGGCCGTGTAAGCACGCGCGGCCAGTTGCAGCAGCCCTGGCGGGGTGGTCTCGGTAAGCCCCATGATCTGATGCGCGGACAGCGCCTTTGCCATTCCCTTGGCGCTTTGCGTGCTTTCGTGGATGACCCGCAGCCGCTCAGCGGGGTCTTCGATGTCGGTGGCAAGCGATGCCGTCATCGAGCTGATCTTGTTGCCGACGTCGCTCTTGTCTTCGTCGGTCCGGGTCGAGACCGGAATCTGCGCAATGAGCGGTTTGGTCGGCAGCTCACCACGTTTCTGCAAGTATTCGCGGGCGGCGCCGGCCACCATGGCAAGCACGACGTCATTGAGCTTGACGTCGAAGTGGTCCTTAACGGCTTTGGCCCGCGCCAGCTCGACGCGGCAGCCGGTAATCCGCCGGTGCGGCGACACCGGTGCGTTGAACCGGGTCTTGGGCGCCTCGAAGTAGCGTGGTGGCCTGCTGCTGACGCCCAACGCGGCGACCTGCTGGCGCACCGTCTGCTCGACCAGCCGGGCGATGCGAAAGGGCGTCTTGATGCCGACGTTGATGAGCGCGCCCACCGCGCGCCGTTCCAGGCCGGGAAGCCGGGATCCCGCCAGCGATCCGACGGTCCCCTCTTGCGCCGGTCGGGGTTCGGGCACGACGTCGAGCAGGATTTCACCCAGCCCGGCGCCGGAGACCCCGTCGACGATCGCGTGGTGCATCTTGGTCAGCATGGCCAGCCGGCCGCCCTCGACGCCCTCCATCACCCACAGTTCCCACAGTGGGCGGGAGCGATCCAGCTTGTAGGACATCAGCCGGCCAACGAGCTCTTCGAGCTCGCGGCGACCGCCGGGAGCGGGAACGCCGACGCGGCGGACGTGGAAGTCGATGTCGAGTTCCTCGTCCTCGACGAACCACGGCCGGTCCAGCCCGAAGGGCGCCCCGCTGACCCGCCACCGCAGCTGCGGCACCTCCGGCAGCCGCTCGATGATCAGTTCGCGGAGGCGCCGAAAGCTGTAGTCGGGGGCGTCGCTGGGATCGCAGATCGCCAACGCGCCCACATGCATGTGCCAGCCCGCAGTTTCGGCCGACCAAAACGCCGCGTCAACACTTGAAAGCCGCTTCATCCGATGAACGTAGCCCGCGCCTGCCCGCGGCGCCGAGCTATGCCAAACAATCTCACGACGCTTTCCCTTTATCGCCCCGCCGCGTCGCGGCTCGTTAGGCGTCCTCCAAAAGGTCTGGCGTCACCGCCGACTCGGTGTCTGGGATGCCGTCGACCTTCGCCTTGCGATCGGCCATGGACAGCAATCGCCGAATACGGCCCGCCACAGCGTCTTTCGTCATTGGAGGGTCGGCGAGGCGGCCCAGCTCCTCCAGGGAAGCCTGCCGGTGCTCGACACGCAGTTTGCCGGCCGAGGCCAAATGGTCGGGGACGCTGTCGCCGAGTATCTCCAGTGCCCGCTCCACCCGGGCCGCCGCCGCGACCGCGGCCCGTGCCGAGCGGCGCAGGTTAGCGTCGTCGAAATTGGCGAGCCGGTTGGCCGTCGCCCGCACCTCGCGACGCATCCGGCGCTCCTCCCAGACAAGCCGGGTGTCCTGGGCGCCCATCCGGGTCAAGAGGGCGCCGATCGCCTCGCCGTCGCGGACCACCACCCGATCGGCGCCGCGCACCTCGCGGGCCTTCGCGCTGACGCCGAGCCGGCGGGCGGCACCCACCAAGGCCAGCGCGGCCTCCGGACCCGGGCAGCTGACCTCCAACGCCGACGAGCGTCCCGGCTCCGTCAAAGACCCGTGCGCCAGGAAGGCTCCCCGCCACGCCGCTTCGGCGTCGGCGAGACTGCCGCCGACCACCTGGGCCGGTAACCCGCGCACCGGACGGCCCCGCATGTCGAGCAGGCCGGTCTGCCGTGCCAGCGCCTCACCGTCGTTGGCGACCCGCAGCACGTACCGGGTGCTCTTACGAATTCCGCTGGCCGACAACACATGCACCACGGCGTTGTAGCCGTAGAGGTCAAAGATGTCCTTGCGCAGGCGTCGCGCGATGTTGCCCAGGTCCACTTCGGCCTCGACGACAACCCGGCCGCCCACGATGTGCAACCCA
>DATKEW010000002.1:0-32748 GCA_035511785.1 Mycobacterium sp. | reverse complement strand
AATAGCCCCCAGTGCACATGGTTCACCGGCCCGCGCCCATCTTGGAGTTGGTCAACCTGGCGATCACCCAGGCAACCGCCGAACCCGCCAAGAAAGCAAGCAGATACCACAACCACTGGATCACGAAATCCATGCTGGATTCTCCTTAGCTGACCATGATTTCGACACGACGATTCTTCGCGCGACCGTCGGCCGTGTCGTTCGTCGCGACCGGGTTGGCCGCGCCGAGACCCTTGACGACCAGATGATCGCCGGCAACCCCATGGGCAGTAAGGAAATCGGCGACTGTCTGCGCTCGCTGGGTGCTCAACGGAGTGTTGACGCTTTCGGCACCGGAATTGTCGATGTAGCCATTGAGCGTCGCATGCGCGCTCGAGCACGCCTTGAGCTTGTCCGCGACCTGCGTCAGAGTCTGCTCCTCGGCCGGAGTCAAGGTAAACTCGTTGATCTCAAAGGTAATCGGCCCGCCCGTCGCGGCGTTGATGGCCGATTGCAAGTTTGTGCAGGGGCCGGAGCCGGGAGGCGCGGGCGGTCCAGGTGGCGGGACCGGTCCGCTAACCGCAAGATTGTCAACGACATTCAGGTTCGACCAAATGTGTGTGGCTTCGTGTCCGACCGTGTTCTTCTGGTCCCGGGATGCGGCAGTGCCCGCCAAGGTGATGGTGTCCCCGCTGACCGTGAGATTGAAATCGGTAATCGAGGCGTTGTGCTTGAAAACCGGTCCAGCATGCGCGAAGTCGAGCGCGTCGATATCGGGGTTGATGCGGATTTGGTCGATGATGTTGACATTCGCAGGCAGCGAGCCTTTGAGCGCCTTCATCAACGCCGCTTTGGCGGAGTCATCGGGGAAATCGCCGTTGAGCGTAATGTTGTTGCCGTTGCGGGCAATTGAAAGCGGCGCTAAGGACAGCTTCGGGGCACCGGACTTGCTCGATGGCGCCACTGTTCGCAGCGCGCCGGTCGGCCCATTGGTGGAGCGGGCTCGGTCGAACGCACCGTAGCCGATCGCCGCGATCAGCAATGGAATAACCAGCAGACCAATCAGCCAGGGCAGGCCAAGCGACCGCCGGGTAAACCCCGGAGCTGTTTGGCCGGAACGGGGCGCCAAGCCCACAATCGCCCTCCCTGAGTTCGCTGACCGGAATTCGGTCCTGCGGGCGATATGCAGCCTACCCAGTCGGCAGCGTGGCATCCGCTCGTCTCGGGCACACTAGAACGATGGGCAATGGCAACAAATCAACCGACAGCGACGCCCTGGCACACATCCGCGACCTGGTCGCAGAGGAGAAAGCCCTCCGGGCACAACTGCAGCGCCGCGACATTACCGAGTCCGAGGAGAACATACGCCTGCGCCAGGTGGAGATCGAACTCGACCAATGCTGGGACCTGCTGCGGCAGCGTCGGGCACTACGCGAGACCGGTGGCGATCCACGGGAGGCGGCCGTGCGTCCGCCCGGCCAGGTCGAGGGATACCTCGGCTAGAAATACACCCCTATGGCGGGCGACGGCACCCCGGATTTCGATGTTGTCGTGGTGGGCGGCGGCCACAATGGCCTGGTCGCGGCCGGCTACCTGGCCCGGGCGGGCCTTCGGGTGCGGTTGCTGGAGCGGCTGGGGCAGGTCGGCGGGGCCGCGGTCTCGGCGCAGGCCTTCGACGGCGTCGACGTCCGGGTGTCGCGGTACTCGTACCTAGTCAGCTTGCTGCCCCCACGCATCGTCGACGACCTGGGCGCCGCGGTGCGCTTGGCCCCGCGGCGATTTTCGTCCTACACCCCCGACCCGGCCAGCGGCGGCCGCACCGGCCTGCTGGTCGGGTCACCCGACGCGTTCGCTGCTATCGGCGCCGCCGGCGACGAGCCTGGCTTCGACGCCTTCTACCGGCGCTGCCGACTAGTGACGCAACGGCTCTGGCCGACGCTGCTCGAACCGCTGCGCACCCGTGCGCAGGCCCGCCGGCACGTCCTGGAAGGCGATCGCGACGCGGCGGGCACCTGGCGGGCCATGGTGGATCGGCCGATCGGGTACGCCATCGCGGAGGCGGTGGGAAGCGATTTGGTCCGCGGCGTGATCGCCACCGACGCTCTGATCGGCACCTTTGCCCGCCTCGACGAGCCGTCGCTGACTCAGAACATCTGCTTCCTGTATCACGTGCTCGGCGGGGGCACCGGAGACTGGAACGTCCCCATCGGCGGAATGGGCGCGGTGACCGCGGCCCTGGCCACGGCGGTCGTCCGGCACGGTGCCGAAATCACCACCGGCGCAGACGTTTACGCTGTCGAGCCGGACGGACGGGTACGCTACCGCAGCGGCGATGAAGAGCACACCATCCGGGGCCGGTACGTTCTGGCCGGCGTCACACCGACGGTTTTGGCCGGCCTGCTCGGCGAACAGCCGGTGCCACTGGCGCAGGGTGCGCAGGTCAAGGTGAACATGGTGTTGCGACGACTGCCTCGCTTGCGCGATGACAGCGTTACGGCCGAACAAGCGTTTGCCGGAACCTTTCACGTCAACGAGACGTGGACTCAACTGGATACGGCATATTCACGCGCGGCCGCGGGGCAGCTACCGGATCCGTTGCCGTGCGAGGCCTACTGCCATTCGCTGACCGACCCGAGCATCCTTTCGGCCGGGCTGCGTGACTCGGGCGCTCAAACGATGACGGTGTTCGGCTTGCACACACCACACTCGGTGCTTGACGGCACCGACCCGGATAACGCACGCGAGCGGCTGACCGATTCGGTGCTGGCGTCGCTGAACTCCGTTTTGGCCGAACCGATTCAGGACGTGCTGATGAGGGACGCACACGGGCGGCCATGCATCGAGACGACGACCACCGCCGATTTGCAACGGACACTGGCGATGACCGCAGGCAACATCTTCCACGGCGCATTGTCGTGGCCGTTCACCGAGGACGATGACGCGCTGGACACCCCGGCGCGCCAATGGGGAGTGGCCACCGCCCACGATCGGATCATGCTGTGCGGGTCGGGTGCTCGCCGCGGCGGAGCGGTGTCGGGCATCGGCGGCCACAACGCCGCGATGGCGGTATTGGCGTCGCTGTGATTACGGCTTTGCTTGTGGCGCTTGAGAACCCGCGTCCTACCGTGCGTCGATACCGACGTAGTCGCGTTCGGTGTAGCCGGTGTAGATCTGGCGGGGACGGCCGATCTTGCTGTCGCCTTCACCGTGCATCTCGCGCCAGTGGGCGATCCAGCCCGGCAGGCGGCCCAACGCGAACAGCACGGTGAACATCCGGGTCGGGAACCCGAGGGCCCGGTAGATCAGGCCCGTGTAGAAGTCGACGTTCGGGTAGAGCTTGCGCTCGATGAAGTAGTCGTCGGTCAGCGCCGCTTCCTCGAGGCCCTTGGCGATGTCCAGCAGGTCGTCGTCGCCGCCGAGCTTGGCCAGGACCTTGTCGGCCTGTTCCTTGACGATCCGGGCGCGCGGGTCGTAGTTCTTGTAGACGCGGTGGCCGAAGCCCATCAGTTTGACACCGGCCTCGCGGTTCTTCACCTTGCGGACGAACTCGCCGACGTCGTCGCCGCTCTCGCGGATCTGCTCGAGCATCTCGAGCACCGCCTGGTTGGCGCCGCCGTGCAGCGGGCCCCACAGCGCATTGATGCCGCCGGAGATCGAGGTGAACAGGTTGGCCTGCGACGAGCCGACCAGCCGGACCGTTGACGTCGAGCAATTCTGCTCGTGGTCGGCGTGCAGGATGAACAACATGTCCAGCGCCCGAACCACCTCGGGATCGGGCTGATAGGGCTCCGCCGGAAATCCGAACGTCATCCGCAGGAAGTTCTCCACCAGCGACCGCGAGTTGTCGGGGTAGAGGAACGGCTGGCCGACCGACTTCTTGTAGGCGTATGCGGCGATGGTGGGGAGCTTGGCCAGTAGGCGGATCGTCGACAGCTCGACCTGCTCGTCGTCCATTGGGTCCAGCGCATCGGGGTAGTACGCCGACAGGGCATTGACCACGCTGGACAACACCGGCATGGGATGCGCGTTGCGCGGAAAGCCGTCGAAGAACCGTTTGAGATCCTCGTGCAACATGGTGTGCCGCTGGATCCGGTGCGTGAAGTCAGCCAGCTGGTCGGCGTTGGGCAGCTCGCCGTAGATCAGCAGGTAACTGACCTCGATGAAGGTCGACTTCTCGGCGAGCTGCTCAATCGGAATACCGCGATACCGCAGGATGCCCTCGTCACCGTCGATGAAAGTGATGGCGCTCTTGGTGGACGCGGTGTTGACGAAGCCGTTATCGAAGGTCGTGTATCCGGTCTTGGACAACAACGAGCCGAGTGCAATTCCGTCAGCTCCTTCAGTGGCGCTGACGATCTGCAGATCAATCTCGCCCCCCGGGTACTTCAAGGTTGCGGTTTCATCGGTGTCGGCCACGAGAACCCCTTTGCGCTCTGGCTGGTATGGCTGCACCTTGACTAGGTGCCCATAGCAGAAGGTAGTCGTTATCGCGACGGCGCGCCTCACCGGGGTCGGGTCTGTCGAACTTGCGCCTTTCCGTCAGGTAAACCGCGTCTTATCTGGCGTCACCGGGCGGGTTCAGGGTTGCAACCGTTCGATATGACCGCCGATGACCCGGATCCGGTTGTGCACCCGGTTCTCCCGGCCCTGCCAGAACTCCACCACTTCAGGTGCGATGAGGTATCCACCCCAGCCCGGCGGCACCGGGATGTGCTCGTGGTCGGCGAAGCGCGCGGTCACCTCCGCCAGCTGGTCGAGCAGCGCCGCGCGCGACGCGATGGGCTGGGACTGGTGCGACGCCCACGCGCCCAGCTGTGAGCCGCGCGGCCGCTTAGACCAATAGTCCTCGGTGGCCTGCGGGTCGACCTTGGTCACGGGGCCGCGGATGTGCACCTGTCGCCCCAGCAGGTACCACGGGAAGGTCGCGGATGCGTACGGCGTCGCCGCCAGCTCGATACCTTTGGCCGAGTCATAGCTGGTGAAAAAAGTGATCCCGGCCTCGTCCACTCCCTTGCACAACACCGATCGGCTCATCGGCCGACCCTCTGCGACGGTAGCGAGCACCATGGCGTTGGGCTCGGAGACTCCGAAGCGTTCGGCGTCATCAATCCACTTGCGCAACAACCCAAGCCAACCGTCGTCGAGCCAGTCCGCGTCGAGATCGGGGCCGCCGTCCCTTTCGACGGATCCGTACTCGACCCGCATCCGTTGCAGGTGTTCGTCGTCTGGTCCTGCCATCGCGCCAACGCTACTCGGGGGTGCTACCGGCCGGTAGCATCGGCCCGAAGGCGAGGTGCGAGAATTTTCGTATGACTGTGGTCCCGGAAGATTTCGTCCCCGGCCTCAACGGCGTAGTCGCCTTCACCACCGAGATTGCCGAGCCGGATAAAGATGGTGGCGCGCTGCGCTACCGCGGCGTCGATATCGAGGACCTGGTGAGCCAGCGGGTCACGTTCGGCGAGGTTTGGGCGTTGCTGGTGGACGGCGAGTTCGGCCACGGACTGCCCCCGGCCGAGCCGTTCCCGCTGCCGATCCATACCGGCGACGTACGCGTCGACGTACAGGCGGGCCTGGCGATGCTGGCCCCCATCTGGGGATACAGGCCACTGCTGGACGTCGACGACCGCACCGCACGCGAGCAGCTGGCCCGGGCGTCGGTGATGGCGCTGTCCTACGTAGCGCAGTCGGCGCGCGGCATCTACCAGCCCGCGGTTCCGCAGCGAATTATCGACGAATGCCCAACGGTGACAGCACGTTTCATGACCCGTTGGCAAGGTGAGCCCGATCCCAGGCATATCGAGGCCATTGACGCCTACTGGGTGTCGGCAGCCGAGCACGGCATGAACGCCTCCACGTTCACCGCACGGGTGATCGCCTCGACCGGCGCCGACGTCGCGGCAGCGCTGTCAGGGGCGATCGGGGCGATGAGCGGGCCGCTGCACGGCGGGGCGCCGGCCCGGGTGCTGCCGATGCTCGAAGAGGTCGAGCGCACCGGCGACGCCCGCGGCCTGGTCAAGGGGATCCTGGACCGCGGCGAGAAGCTGATGGGGTTCGGGCACCGGGTCTACCGCGCGGAGGACCCCAGGGCGCGGGTGCTGCGGGCCGCCTCGCAACGGCTGGGTGCACCGCGCTACGAGGTGGCGCTCGCGCTCGAGCAGGCTGCGCTGGCGGAGCTGCGCGAGCGCCGTCCGGACCACCCGATCGAGACCAACGTCGAGTTCTGGGCCGCGGTAATCCTGGACTTCGCCCGGGTGCCGGCCAACATGATGCCGGCGATGTTCACCTGTGGCCGCACCGCCGGGTGGTGCGCGCACATTCTCGAGCAGAAGCAGCTGGGCAAGCTGGTTCGTCCGTCGGCGATCTACGTGGGACCCGGACCCCGCAGCCCGGAGTCTGTCAAAGGGTGGGACCGGGTTCTCACCACCGCCTGAGTCGGTCGGTTTGTCGGTATCCGGCGTTTAAATGGTCATCGCCGCGATGAGTTTGCATCGCGGACGCAGTCAATAACCGTGAGCAAGTCTCCGTCCGGGGCTGGCTCACGAGACCGACAGCAAGGAGACCAACATGCCGATCGACGTCGAACCCGCACTGTCCCCGCACCTCGTCGTTGATGATGCCGCCGCGGCCATCGACTTCTACGTGAAGGCTTTTGGTGCCGTCGAGCTGGGGCGAGTGCCCCGTCCCGACGGCAAGTTGGTCCATGCCGCGCTGCGCGTCAACGGCTTCCTGGTGATGCTCAACGACGACTTCCCGGAGATGTGTGGCGGCAAGTCGATGACCCCGACGTCGCTGGGCGGGACTCCGGTCACCATCCACCTGACGGTCACCGACGTCGACGCCAAGTTCCAGCAGGCGCTGGACGCGGGCGCCACCGTGGTGGCTGCGTTGGAGGATCAGTTCTGGGGAGACCGCTACGGCGTGGTCGCAGACCCGTTCGGCCACCACTGGTCGTTGGGACAGCCGGTGCGCGAGGTCAGCTTCGAGGAGATCGAAGCCGCAATGTCCGGGCAGGCAGGGCGTTAGCGCGATCGGCTAGAAGTCACGCAGCCGGGCCAGCAGCCTGCGTCGCGTCGGCGCCGGGGGCGCTGTGGCCGCTGCGGCGAGCATGTCGACGACATCGGTGAACTTGTTGCGGGGCCGTGCGTCGTCACCCCCACGTGCGATCTCGGCGGCGTCGATAGCACCCCATCCCGCGCAGTCGACGGCATCGGGCCGGCGGGCGTGCACCAGTCGGTCCAGCGCCTCTGGCTTGGCCACCGGGTCGGCTAACCTGCCGGCGTTGAAATCGGAAACCAGGGCCTGGACGCTTTGCAAGGAGCAGGACTTGTTGGTGCCGATGAATCCGGTCGGCCCGCGCTTGATCCAGCCCGCGACGTATGCGCCGGGCACCGGTTCACCGGAACCGGGATCGACGACACGGCCCCCCTCATTCGCCACGACGGCCGCCGACTCGACAAATGGAAGATCGCGAATCGGCTTGCCGCGGTAGCCAATTGAGGTCAGCACCAGTCCAGCGTCAAGCCGACGGACCTCATCGGTGCCGGTGACCGCGAACTCCACGCCGGTGGCACGCTGCTGGCCCAGCACGCGCTGGGGCGTGAGCTGGTAGGCCAGCCGGATTCGTGGGCGCGCGATTCGTTGGCGCGGCGCCGAACCATCGCCGAGTTTGCTCAAGATCTCCAGCTTGTTCCTGATCAAGATGTCCGGAGCAGTCGCGAGATCGCGTGCCACCAGCTGGTGGTCGCCGGGGTCGAGCACGACGTCGGACGTGCCGGTGAGCCCGATCAGTTCGGGCAGCGTGAACGCCGAATGGACGGGCCCACGCCGCGCGACGATCACCACTTCGCGGACCGCGGAAGCGCGCAATGCTTTTAGCGCATGGTCAGAGATATCGGTACGGGCCAGGTCGTCCGGGTCGGCTGTGAGCACGCGGCCCACATCGAGGGCGACATTGCCGTTGCCGATGATCAGCACCCGTTCGTGGCTGAGATCGACTGGCAGATCGGCAAAGTCGGGATGTCCGTTGATCCATGCGACCAATTCGGTGGCGGTCCCGGTGCCCGGGAGGCCCATGCCGTCGATGTCCAGCCGACGGTCGTCGGGCGCACCGACCGCGTACAGCACGGCGTGATGATGGGCCAGCAGGTCGGCATGGCTGACGTGCTTGCCGATCTCGACATTGAGGTAGAACCGGAAGTGGCGATGACGAGCGACCCGGTCGAAGAGCTGGGTGACTCTTTTGGTGTTCTGGTGATCGGGCGCGACCCCGGCGCGCACCAGCCCGTAGGGCGTGGGCAGCTTCTCAAAGACGTTGACGCGCACGCCATGCTGCGTCAGTAGTTCATCAGCGGCATACATCGCCGCGGGGCCGGACCCGACTATGGCGACGGTCAGCGGCTGATGGCGGCGGGCACGCACCTCGGCAGCCGGGATCACCGGGGCCAGCCTCGAGGTCGGCGGCAGCTTCACGCCCGCGGGCCGCTCCGGGTAAAACGATGCGTTGATCTCGACGAAGGGCAGCTGCTTGGGCTCCAGCCGGGTGTCGGGCGCAATCGCGCCGACCGGACAGGCGCTCACACAGGCACCGCAATCCACGCAGGCCACCGGATCGATATACAGCATCTCCGACGTCGCAAAGCCCGGCTCGTCCGGTGTCGGGTGAATGCAATTCACCGGGCACGCGAAAACACAGGACCCGTCGTTGCAGCACGACTGGGTAATAACGTGCGGCATAACTACCCGTGCGGACCTATGCCGCCGGTGCCGCGGCCAGGCGCTGGCGCTGCGGTTCGCTGCGGTAGCGCGACGGCTTGCCGTTGATCCTGCATAGGCGCCACATCAGCCGCGCAGAGCGGGTTTCCATCAACCCGGTGTCGTAGGCCAGCATCCGGACATCGGCGAACATGTCGCTCAACCACTTCCGCGAATCCGGCGACCGGAAGAACAGCTCCTTCTTGACCTCGCGCGGGATGTCGAAATCCTGCCAGAACGACTTGGGCGGCACGGTGATCGCCTGGCACAACATCCGCATGGTCAGCGGGTAGTACAGCGAGACCCAGAATCGCTGCCGTTTCGTCAACTGGGGCAATCGCTTTCGCAGGAACTCATGGGCGAAGGAGATGTGGCGGGCTTCCTCGGCAACGTGGATCGCCATTACCCGCTCCATGATCGGGTGCAGCGACTTGCCTTCGCGGAGAACGTTTTTCTGAGTGTGGTCGATCGGTTCCTCGCCGCCCAGGACACCAATGAAGAACGCCACCGGCAATGGGCCGGCAACCAGCGGGACGAGCGGCGAGATCCAGCGCAGCATGCGCGGCATCCCCGGAACGTCGGCGCCGACGCGGTTCACCATCTCCTGGAACATCATGGTGTGGTTGCACTCTTCGACCGACTCGTGCAGGCAGTACCGATATTCCGGTGACCCGTTGGGCACCCAGAACGTGTAGTTCATCAGTCCGCGGATCAAGATGGACTCGAAGTGCAGCCCCACCTTGGCCACGTTGGCCTGGCGCCACATGCCGATCTTGATCTTGCGTTCTTCGGACTGCGCTTGGTACCAGGGATGGCGGCCCAACGGGTCGGTCTTCGGCAGGATCCAGCGAGGATCGCTGTCGGTGACGGCGAACTCCGGGGAGTCCCAGTCGATATCGGTGTACGGGTTGAAGTTTCGCCGCACCGACCCCTCGGACAGTGTGGCAAGCATGTTGACGTAGTCGACGTCGTCGCGCACTTCCATATTGCGGCGCCAACGCCGGACCATTCGCGTCCTGGCCATATCCAAACCTCCCCAACGAGGTTTACATTTGGGCGTGCTATGTCTAGACAGTACCGCGGGTACCGGGAATATTCCAGACCTGCCAGGCGCTGTGGGCTGACCAGTGGTCAGCGGATTTGTGTGGCCTAGGTCACACTGCAGCGCTTCGCGTAGGCGGCTCAGCCAGGCGTTATGTGACTGCCACGGGCCTCGCAATCGGCCCGCCGCGCCGCCGGCTCGGCGCCGCTCACTACGCTGATTGGCATGGCTGACCAGCTCGAGATTCCCGCTGACATCAAACCCCGCGACGGCCGCTTTGGGTCCGGTCCGTCAAAGGTCCGACCCGAGCAATTGCAGGCGCTGACCACCACCGCGGCGGCGTTATTCGGCACATCGCACCGGCAGGCGCCGGTCAAGAATCTGGTGGGACGGGTTCGGTCGGGACTGGCGGAGCTCTTCTCGGTGCCGGACGGTTACGAGGTCATTCTGGGCAACGGTGGCGCGACGGCGTTCTGGGATTCCGCGGCCTTCGGGCTGATCGACAAGCGCTCGCTGCACCTTTCCTACGGCGAGTTCAGCTCGAAGTTCGCCTCCGCCGTCGTCAAGAACCCGTTCATCGGCGATCCCATCGTCATCAAGTCGGATCCCGGCAGCGCGCCGGAGCCGAAGAGCGATCCGTCCGTCGATGTGATTGCGTGGGCGCACAACGAGACGTCGACCGGGGTGGCGGTGCCGGTCCACCGCCCGGCGGATTCGGGTGACGCATTGATCGTTATCGACGCGACCTCTGGCGCCGGCGGCCTGCCCGTCGACATCACCGAGGCCGATGCGTACTACTTCGCACCGCAGAAAAACTTCGCCAGCGACGGCGGCCTGTGGCTGGCCATCATGAGCCCGGCCGCGCTGGCCCGGGTCGAGTCCATCGCCGCGTCCGGTCGCTGGGTTCCCGACTTCCTGTCGCTGCCGATCGCGGTGGAGAACAGCCTGAAGAACCAGACATACAACACACCCGCGATTGGGACCCTGGCGCTGTTGGCCGAACAGCTCGACTGGCTGTTGGGCAACGGTGGGCTTGATTGGGCGGTCAAGCGGACGGCCGACTCGTCGCAGCGGCTTTACTCGTGGGCGCAAGAGCGGCCGTACACGACGCCGTTCGTCGCCGATCCGGCCCTGCGCTCTCAGGTGGTGGGCACGATCGATTTCGTCGACGATGTGGACGCGGCGGCGGTCGCGTCGATTTTGCGGGCCAACGGCATCGTCGACACCGAGCCGTACCGCAAACTCGGCCGCAACCAGTTACGGGTCGCGATGTTCCCCGCAGTCGAGCCCGACGACGTCAGCGCTCTCACCCAGTGCGTCGACTGGGTGGTCGAACGCCTTTAACCCTCCGGCAATCAGCACGCAACCGCCCAGCGTGTCAGCACAGGTGATGCGCGTCGGCTGGGCTAGAGTGCGCACCTGACGGGTCCGTCGCTGACCTGCACGGAGCCTGCGAGGAGAAAACCATGCGGGAACTCAAAGTGGTTGGGCTCGATGCCGACAGCAAATACATCATCTGCGAAGGGGACGACCCTGCGGAGCAGTTCAAGGTGGCGGCCAACGACCGACTGCGGGCTGCGCTACGCGGTGAGCCCGCAGCGCCGGAGCAACCGCAACTCGAGATCGAAGTCACCAACATGCTCAGTCCCAAAGAAATTCAGGCCAAAATCCGCGCGGGCGCGTCCGTCGAGCAGGTGGCCGCGGGATCGGGCTCTGACGTCGCGCGGATCCGCCGGTTCGCCAACCCGGTATTGCTGGAACGTTTCCGTGCGGCTGAGCTGGCAACGGCCGCACATCCAATGCTCGCCGATGGGCCCGCAGTGCTTACCCTGCGGGAGACCGTCAGTGCCGCATTGGTGACGCGCGGCCTCGACCACGAAAAACTCAGCTGGGACGCCTGGCGCAATGAAGACAACCGCTGGACGGTGCAGCTTGCGTGGAAGGCCGGCCGTTCCGACAACATCGCGCATTTCTGCTTCACTCCCGGCGCCCACGGCGGGATAGTCACCGCGATCGACGATGGGGCCAGTGAGCTGATCGACCCGAACTTCGACCGTCCCTTGCGGCCGCTCGCCCGGGTGGCGCACGTCGACTTCGACGAGCCGGTGAAGCCGGCGCCCGCCACGCCCGCCGCGCCCGACACGCCCGACGAGAAACCAGTGCACACCCGGCGCGGCAAGCCGGTCATTCCGGCGTGGGAGGACGTGCTGCTCGGGGTGCGCTCAGGCGGACAGCGCTAGCTACGACACCGTCAGCGCGAGCAGCGTCAGCCAAGCGCCCGTCACTCCTACTCCTGCACCCAGCACAAACCAGCGCAGAACCGGGGTACGCCGCCATCCCCACAGGGTCGGCGCCAGTCCCCCGGCCGCCACGACGTTCAGCCCGACCGCCAACAGCGGATGCACTCGGACGAGCCCGAGACTGAGCACCACAATCGCCGCGGCGGTCACTGCCGCGACAAACCCGGCCACCGTCAAACCCGTTGCCCAGGGCTCAGACTGGGAGCGCTGGCCGCGCTCGTCGCTCACCGGCCGAGCCTAACCCGCTCGTAGAACGCCAAAGCGGCCGCGGTCGCGACGTTGAGCGAGTCGGTGCCCCGCGACATCGGGATGCGCACCCGCACATCGCTCAATCGCAGGGTGGCCGGTGTCAACCCCGGACCTTCGGCGCCCACCAACACCGCAACACGGTCGCCGTGCGCCGTCGCCATCGCCTCGGGCAGCGCACACGCTTGGCTGTGCGGAGTCATCGCCAGCAACCGAAATCCGCGTTCTTTCAGCGTCATAAGGTCGCTGGGCCAGTTGGTTGCCCGCGCATACGGCATCAGCAGCGCGTGACCCATGGACACCCGAACCGCGCGACGGTAGAGCGGATCAGCGCAGCCGCTGCCGAACACCAGCGCGTCCACGCCCAGCCCCGCCGCGTTGCGAAAGATCGAGCCCAAGTTCTCGTGGTCGTTGACGCCTTCGAGCACTGCGACCGTGCGGGCGCCGTCAGTGACCTCCGCGACGCTTGGCTCGGGCACCCTCCTCGCGGCCGCGAGCACGCCACGATTGAGGTGAAAGCCGACGACCCGCGCCATGACGTCGGCGGAGGCTCGGTAGAACGGCGCTTCGGCACCGGCCAGATCTTCTTTGAGCTCGGCCAGCCTGCGGTCGGTGCCCAGCAACGCGTGCGGGGTGAACCGGGACGCCAGCATGCGCTGCACGACCAGGACGCCCTCGGCGATCACCAACGCTTTTCCGGTCGGCAGATCCGGACGACGGTCGACGCTGTTCAGGTCGCGGAAATCGTCGAGTCGAGGATCGTCGGGATCATCGACGTCCTGGACATCCAGGCCGGCAATCCCTTCCAGGCCATCGGGACCGTCGTGAGCACCATGGTGCGCGCTCACGGGCTTTCGTCGACCAGGGCCAACATCAGATCGGCAGCCCCGCGCAGGGTGGCGCGCTGATCGCTGTCCAGCGTCGCAAGCCGCTCCGCCAGCCACTCCTGGCGCGCACGCCGGGCCGCCTTGACCAATTCGGCGCCGGACTCGGACACCGAGACCAGCACCTGCCGGCCGTCGACGGGGTGCGGGGCGCGGTCAACGAAGCCTTCGTCGGCCAACGAAGCGATCACCCGCGTCATCGACGGCGGTCGGACCCGTTCCCGAATCGCCAGCGCGCCGGGCGTCATCGGGCCCTCGTCGGTCAAGGTCGCCAGCGCCGAAAGCTGCGACAGCGACACCGGCGACGACAGATTCCGGAAGCGTAGTTGGCGGGCCAGCCGCATGACGGCCAGCGACAAGTCGCTGGCCAGTCGCGCATCGCTGTCAGGCATGGCGCGAGGTTACAACGGAAGCCGAGAACTCGGAACAAGAAACGGCGAACGACGGACTTTGCTCCGTTTCGCTGCGGCGCGGCAAATTTCGGCGAAACACTTTCATGCGAGGCACCGCCGCGCCCATAACCGGGCGGTACCCACGGCCGGGCACCAAGCTATGTTGATCGTGATGTCTGTCGGACCCGGCGAAAGCAAACCTGGCGAAAGCCGCGAGGCGCCGCCGCTGCCGCCGATGCTGCTGCAGGTTTGGCCCGTCATCGTTGTCGGCTTCCTGGGCTGGCTGGTCGCCACGGCGGCCGCGTTCGTCGTGCCAGCGCTTCAGAGTTGGCGTCCGGTGACCCTGGCCGGGCTGGGCACGGGGTTGATCGGTACCGGCATCTTCGTGTTGCAGCTCGCCGCTGCCCGCCGAGGCGCGCGTGGCGCGCAGGCCGGGCTCGAGAACTATCTCGACCACAAATAGATTTCGAAGCGCAATTCCAGAGCCGGGAGGTGCAATGGTAGCCCCGTTACTGCAAGCGCAAATCGACATCAACGCGCCGGCCTCGAAAGTCTGGGCGCTGATATCCGACTTTCGACGAATGCCCGAGTGGAGCCCGCAGTGTCGCTGGATGAAGTCGTTCGGCCCGCTGCGTCCAGGCACCCGCACCCTCAACCTCAACCGCCGCAACCGTTTGTTCTGGACCACCACGTGCACTGTCGTCGAGGTCACACCGGAGAAGAGGCTGGCGTTCCGGGTCAACACCAACCGCACCATCTGGAGCTACGAGCTCGAGCCGAATGGCGAGGGCACCCGGGTGATTGAGAGCCGGCACGCCGAAAACGGCGTCAGCGCGTTTTCCAACATCTCGGTGAAGGCGCTCTTTGGTGGGACCACGAACTTCGAACGCGAATTAGTCGAGGGCATGAACGCCTCGCTGGCAAGCATCAAAGCCGCCGCCGAGAAAGGCTAGTCGGCCGACTCCGCGGGGGGTTCCGGTGGCTCTCCCGGCGGGTCCGACGATTCCGCGATAGGCTCCGGCGATTCCGCCATAGGCTCCGGCGATTCCGCCAAAGGCTCCGGCAATTCCGCCAAAGGCTCCGGCAATTCCGCGATAGGCTCCGGCAATTCCGCCAAAGGCTCCGACGATTCCGCGATAGGCTCCGGCAATTCCGCCAAAGGCTCCGGCAATTCCGCCAAAGGCTCCGGCAATTCCGCCGTCGGCTCCGGCAATTCCGTCGTCGGCTCCGTCGGCTTCTCCATGAGGTCGAGAACGCCATCGTCGTATGGCTCACACATCGGCGAGCCGCCGCCCACCGGGGCCGGCGTATCGGAATGCGCGCCGCAACCGTACTGCTTGTCCACGACGCGCCCGTCGGCGGAAAGCTCGTTGCCGCATACCCCGAACAGCGCGCCGAGCGCTCCCGCCAGCGGCAGGAAGAAACCACAGTCGCGGCAGACGCGTTTGGTGGATCGCGCCATCGACGAATCGGGACCGTAGTCCCCGGTGCGCCATCGTTCGGCAGCCTCGGACCGGCCCCGGGCGCTCATGACCCAGCGCCGACCCAGCCCGACTTCGGCGGCGGTCTCGTCGACCTGCGGGTCACCGCTGGCGGCATAGCCGGGCACCAAACGCGGGTCATCGGCCGCCGGCGCCAGAAGGTCTCCCGGGCTCAAATCCCCCGGCCGCACCCGCTGGTCCCAGGGCACCCATTCGGGCGCCAGCAGCGCCGTCGGCCCGGGGACCAGGACCACCTCGCTGATGGTCGCGTGCTCGGCGCCGGGATAGGCGGCGACGACAGCGGCCCACTGCCACCCCTGGTAACCGGGCAGATGCGCCAAGAACCGGTGGGTGGCGGAGTTGGGATCTTCGTAGCTGACGCCCAGGTAATCCCCGACCGCCTCCGGGCCAGCGAACTCCACGACGGCCGCCCGGGCCGCATCGACCGCACCCGTGAGCACCGCCGCCAACCCTGCCGGCCACTCGGCCTGGGTTGCTACGGCGGATTCCCCGATGGATCCGGTCACACTGTCCCCTTTCTGCACTGCGCCTCCAATACTAGGTTGGCGAGCCACACCCGGTTGCCTGCCGGCATAGGACAGAATTGATTTGTGTCCGGACGGCGGCGTGATGATCCTGGCCGCGTGGCCTCCCACTGGGGCCGCCGGACCCGCAATGGATCGGTCAGCCAGCACCCGGGCATGGCCAACTACCCGGCCGACGACCCCGACTACCGCCGGACGCGCCGTCCATCGCCGATGCCCAGCGCCAACCGCTATCTCCCTCCCCTGGGCCAGCAGCCAGAACGGGACCGCCCCAGCGCGTCGCCGCGTGGTCCCGCCTCCAGCGAACGGATCACCGTTACCCGCGCGGCGGCCCAGCGAAGCCGCGAGATGGGCTCGCGCATGTACTGGATGGTCCAGCGGGCGGCCACCGCCGACGGCGCCGACAAGTCCGGCCTAACCGCGCTGACATGGCCCGTGGTGGCGAACTTCGCCGTTGACTCCGCGATGGCCGTTGCACTGGCCAACACCCTCTTCTTTGCGGCAGCCAGCGGGGAGAGCAAGTCCAAAGTCGCGCTGTACCTGTTGATCACCATCGCGCCGTTCGCGGTGATCGCGCCACTCATCGGCCCGGCGCTGGACCGGTTGCAGCACGGCCGCCGCGTCGCGCTGGCGCTGTCGTTCGCACTCCGCACGGCGCTGGCGGTGGTTCTGATCATGAATTACGACGGCGCCACCGGCAGCTTCCCGTCGATGGTGCTCTATCCGTGTGCCCTGGCCATGATGGTGTTCTCGAAGTCGTTCAGCGTGCTGCGCAGCGCGGTGACACCCAGGGTGATGCCGCCGAGCATCGACCTGGTGCGGGTCAACTCCCGGCTCACCGTGTTCGGTCTGCTGGGCGGCACCATCGCCGGCGGCGCCATCGCGGGCGGTGTCGAGTTCGTTTGCACCCACCTGTTCAAGCTGCCCGGGGCGTTATTCGTCGTCGTCGCGGTCACGGTCGCCGGCGCCTTGCTGTCGATGCGCATTCCGCGCTGGGTAGAGGTGACCGCGGGTGAGGTCCCCGCCACCCTGAGCTATCGGAAGGACAGCAACCCGCTACGGCGAAGCTGGCCGAAAGAAGTCAAAAAGGTCGGCGGAACACTGCGACAACCTTTGGGCCGCAACATCATCACCTCGCTGTGGGGTAATTGCACCATCAAGGTGATGGTTGGCTTCCTGTTCTTGTACCCGGCCTTTGTGGCCAAGGCGCACCAAGCCAACGGTTGGGTTCAGCTGGGCATGCTGGGCATGATCGGCGCCGCGGCCGCAATCGGCAATTTCGCCGGCAACTTCACCAGCGCACGCCTGCAACTGGGCAGGCCGGCCGTGCTGGTGGTGCGCTGCACGGTGGCGGTGTGCGCCGTCGCCTTGGCGGCGTCGGTGGCGGGCAACCTGCTGGTAGCCGTGATCGCCACGCTGGTCACCTCCGGGTCCAGCGCGATCGCAAAGGCGTCTCTGGACGCGTCGTTGCAACACGACCTGCCCGAGGAGTCGCGGGCATCGGGGTTCGGGCGTTCGGAGTCGACGCTGCAGCTGGCCTGGGTACTCGGCGGTGCACTGGGCGTGATGGTGTACACCGAGTTGTGGGTCGGCTTCACCGCGGTTAGTGCACTGCTCATTCTGGGACTGGCGCAGACCATCGTCAGCTTCCGCGGCAACTCGTTGATTCCCGGCCTCGGAGGTAACCGGCCGGTCATGGTCGAGCAGGAGGGCATACGCCGCGGCATCGGCAGGCCGGCGGCGGTGCCCGAGTGAAACGCAGTGTGGCCGTGCTGCTTGCGGCCCTGGTGACACTGCTAGCCGTGGGCGCCGGGGTTGGAACCTGGCTGCTGGTGCGCCAGCCCGGCCCGCAGCAGCCGGAGATCAGCGCGTATTCGCGCGGGCACCTGACCCGGGTGGGACCGTACCTGTATTGCAACGTGCTCAACCTCGATGATTGTCAGACACCGCAGACGCAGGGCGAGCTACCGGTCACCGAACGCTATCCGGTGCAGCTCTCGGTGCCCGCAGCCATTTCCCGGGCGCCCTGGCGGCTACTGCAGGTATATGAGGATCCGCTCAACACCACCTCGACCATGTTCCGGCCGGGCACCCGGCTCGCGGTCACGATTCCAACGGTCGACCCGCAGCGCGGGCGGCTGACCGGGATAGTCGTGCAGTTGCTGACCTTGGTGGTCGATCCCTCCGGTGAGCTCCGCGATATCCCACACGCGGAATGGTCGGTGCGACTGGTTTATTAGCGCCGAACGTCGACTTGTTAGGCGAATTCAGCCCCCTGATCTCGCCCAACAACTCGACGCTGGGCGAACCGGGTTATGCGCCGTGACCGGCCGGAACTCGCTCGGCCTCGACCAACGGCCCGGGAGGCGTTCCGTCTCCGAAAGGCCTGCCTCCCAATGCTTCCCGGCCGTGTGGAGTCAGCCAGCCGGCCAGCTCCGGACCCTTGGGCACGATACCGGTGGGATTGATGTGGTCGTGCACGATGTAGTAGTGCTGCTTGATCTGGACGAAATCGACGGTATCGCCGAAACCCGGCGTCTGGAACAGGTCACGCGCGTACGCCCACAACACCGGCATCTCGGACAGCTTGTCGCGATTGCACTTGAAATGCCCGTGGTACACGGGATCGAAGCGGGCCAAAGTGGTGAACAGCCGCACGTCCGCTTCGGTGATGGTGTCGCCCACCAGGTACCGCTGTGTGGTCAGGCGATCGCTCACCCAATCCAACGCGGTGAACAGCCGGTCGTAGGCGGCCTCGTAGGCCTCCTGCGAGCCGGCAAACCCGCACCGGTATACGCCGTTGTTGATCTCGGTGTAGACCCTCTTGCTCACCTCGTCGATCTCGGCCCGCAGTCCCTCTGGGTATAGCTGCGGTGCGCCATCGCGGTGGTAGGCCGTCCACTCCGTGGAGAAATCCAGCGTCATCTGCGCGAAGTCGTTGGTGACCACCGCACCGGTAGGAACATCGACGATCGCCGGGACCGTGATGCCTTTCGGATAGTCGGGGATGCGCTTGAAGTAGGCGTCTTGGAGGCGTGGGATCTTCAGCAGCGGGTCGACACCGCCCGGGTCGAGGTCGAAAGTCCAACTGCGCACGTCGTGGGTGGGGCCGCAAAAGCCAATGGAGAGAACGCCTTCCAGGCCCAGCAGCCGCCGGACGATGATCGTGCGGTTGGCCCAGGGGCAAGCGCGCGCGACAACGAGCCGATACCGGCCGGGCTCCACGGGATAGCCGTCGCGTCCGTCAGCGGTGATGCGAGTGTTGATGTAGTTGGTGTCGCGGATGAATTCACCCGTCTCGGCAAGATAGGTGGCCATGGCGACAATTCTGCCCTAGCGATGGCTGTCGACGAAGCGGTGAAAACGAACAAGGAAGCTAGAGATTCGCCTCCGTCGGCGCGGACGCCGTCAGAAACCGCCGGGCCAGGTTGGTCTCGGTGGACGCTCCAGGTTCCCAGTGCGCGATCCACGGTCCGGTGCCCTCTGACTGGTCGACGATCCCTTCCTCCAGCCAGGTGTAACGGCCCTCCAGGAGATCATGGGTCAGCTGAACATCGCTGCTGTCGGTGTTGGTCCACAACGCGTGGAACAGGGCCTCGACCCGGAGGGTCGCTTGCTGGCAGAACGTTTCGGCCAGCTGGTACGCCTGCTGACCAACGGTGGGATCGGCGACACGCTGGCCCTCGGCACGCACGCACACCGCCGACATCGCGAACAGCTCGGCACCGATATCGACGATGCGCCCGAGGAATCCCTGCCGTTGCTCCAGTTTGGCCTGCCAACGCGCCATCCCGTAGAAGGTATTACGGGCCAGCTTGCGGGTGGAGCGTTCGATGAACCGGAGGTGGCTCGCCAGCGGGCCGAACTCGTTGTACGCCTTCGGTCGCTGGCCTTCGCCAAAGACCAGCTGTGGCAACCACTTCGCGTAGAACCCGCTCGCGCCGACCGCCGCGGCTGCCTTCTGCCTCAGACCGGCGTCGGGCTTGGCGAGGTCACCGGCCGCACTCAAGTGGGCATCGACGGCCTCGCGGGCGATGAGCAGCCTCATGATCTCGCTGGAGCCTTCGAAGATGCGATTTATCCGCAGATCCCGAACCGCCTGCTCGACCGGCACCGCGCGCTCGCCGCGCGCAGCCAATGATTCCGCGGTCTCGTAGCCCCGCCCGCCCCGGATCTGCAAGAGCTCGTCGCCAATGACGCCGGCCATCTCGCTGCACCACAATTTGGCCAATGCCGCCTCGATCCGGATGTCGTTGCGTCCTTCATCGGCCATCTGCGAAGACAGCTCCAGCACCGCATCAAGGGCGTAATTGGTGGCGGCGATGAAGGAGATCTTGCGAGCCACCGCTTCATGTTTGGCCAGCGGCTTGCCCCACTGCACACGTTCGCCAGACCATTCGCGGGCGATCTTCAGCGCCCACTTAGACGCCCCCGTCGCAGTCGCGGGCAGCGACAGCCGTCCGGCGTTGAGTGTGGTCAACGCGATCTTGAGCCCATCGCCTTCCCGTCCGATCAGGTTTTCGGCCGGAACCCGAACACGGTGGAGCCTGGTCACGCCGTTCTCGATACCGCGCAGCCCCATGAACTTGTTACGCCGCTCCACGGTGATCCCGGGCGAATCGGCCTCGACCACGAACGCGCTGATTCCGCCCCGGTGCCCATCACTCTTGGGCACCCGGGCCATGACCACCAGCAGTTCGGCGACCACGCCGTTGGTGGTCCACAGCTTCACGCCCTCGAGTTCGTAAGCCTTCCCGTCTTCGACCGGTGTGGCCGTCGAGGCCAGTCGCGCGGGGTCTGAGCCCACATCTGGTTCGGTGAGCAGAAATGCCGATATAGCCCCAGCAGCACACCGCGGCAAGAACTTCCGCTTCTGTTCGGGGGTCCCGGCGAGTTTGAGCGGCTCGGGTACCCCGATCGACTGGTGGGCCGACAGCAACGCGCCGAGACTGGGATGAACGGTGGAAACCATCATCAGTGCGCGGTTGTACGCAACTTGCGACATGCCCAGGCCGCCGTATTCGGAAGGTATCTTCATGCCGAAACAGCCCAATTCGGCCAGGCCCTTCACGTATTCATCGGGAATCTGCGCGTCGCGCTCGACGACACTGCCGTCGATGGTGTCCAGAAATTCCCGCAGCTTGTCAAGAAACGCGTGGGTGCGCTTCTCGTCGGCATCAGACGGTTTGGGAAATGGATGTATGAGCTCCAACGGAAAACGACCAAGGAACAACTCTTTGGCGAAGGACGGTTTGTCCCAACCACTTTCGCGCGATTCCTCGGCGAGAGCTCTCGCTTGTTCCTCGGTGACCTGCGCTTGCTGTGCCATCGCGCCTCCTCGCTAGCAACCGTCGCGAGTTGAATACTCAGTCTGGGACTTTACTCACACCGCCAACCGGCGCGCATCATCGCCGCGCCTAGGCGTCCAGCTCCCTGGCTACCGCCTTGACCACTTCGGAGACGCGGCGGGCCGTCTTGCGGTCCGGGTACCGCCCCTTGCGCAACTCCGGCTGCACGGTGCTCTCCAGCAGCGTGATCATGTCCTCGACCATGCCGTGCAGCTCGTCGGGGTTGTGCTTGTGCTCGGCAGGCGCCTCGCGGCGCGTTTTGGAAAGGCTGGGCGGCGGATCGATCAGCTTGAGGCTCAACGCTTGCGGTCCGCGCCGGCCCGATGCCACGCCGAATTCCACCCGCTGCCCAGCTTTGAGAGCCTCGACACCCGCGGGCAACGCCGACGAGCGGACGTATACGTCCTCGCCGTCCTCTTGCGACAGGAAGCCAAACCCCTTGTCGGCGTCGTACCACTTCACCTTGCCGGTCGGCACTCGTCTCACCTGCTTGTCTGACGGAGATCTCTAGGATGGACAACACAAGAAGCGCCCCGCCTGCGCAGGACGCGATATGGGATTCAGATCCTACTCGGATGGCCGCCCGGCAAGCACCCCCGATTAAACCGGTGACTCGCTAGGCTGGGAGGACCGCTGGAGGAGATATGCGCCTGATCCTGAATATCATCTGGCTTGTATTCGGCGGCCTGTGGATGGCCGTCGGATACGTGGTGGCGGCGCTCATCAGCTTCCTGCTCATCATCACCATCCCCTTTGGTTTCGCGGCGCTGCGCATCGCCTCGTACGCGTTGTGGCCGTTCGGCCGGACGATCGTGGAAAAGCCGACCGCCGGCACCGGCGCACTTATCGGAAACATCATTTGGATACTGCTGTTCGGAATATGGCTGGCGATCGGTCATCTGGTGACCGCGGTGGCCATGGCGATCACGATCATCGGCATTCCGCTGGCGCTGGCCAACCTCAAACTGATTCCGGTGTCACTGATGCCACTGGGTAGGGAAATCGTTCCGGTCGGCGCTCCGGCCCAATTCGCACGGGTGGCCGCATGACCCTGACCGCCCTGGGTGTACCGACGGTGCCTAGCGTCAACGGGGGCCGGAAGCCCGACCGTGCGGCCGGAGCACCAACCGATGGCCCGTTGCTGGACACATACGGCAGGGCCGCCACCGACCTGCGCGTGTCGCTGACGGATCGCTGCAACCTGCGCTGCAGCTATTGCATGCCCGCAGAAGGCTTGAACTGGCTGCCGGGAGAGCAATTGCTGCGACCCGGCGAGTTGGCCAGGCTGATGCGTATCGCCGTGTCCAGACTCGGCATCACCAGCGTGCGGTTTACCGGCGGCGAGCCGCTGTTGGCCCGCCACCTCGAAGAGGTGGTCGCGGTCGCGGCCGGCCTGCGGCCGCGACCGGAGATCTCGCTGACCACCAACGGTGTGGGACTGGCGCGGCGCGCTGCCGCGCTCGCCGAGGCGGGCCTCGACCGGGTCAATATCTCATTGGACAGCGTGGACCGCGCCCGCTTCGCGGCCATCACTCGTCGCGACCGGCTCGCCGATGTGCTGGAAGGCTTGGCCGCCGCCAAGGCGGCAGGTCTGACGCCGGTGAAGGTGAACGCCGTGCTCGATCCCGCCACTGGGCGAGAGGATGTCGTCGAGCTGTTGCGGTTCTGCCTCCAGCATGGCTACCAGTTGCGGGTCATCGAGCAGATGCCGCTGGACGCCGGGCACCAGTGGCGCCGGGAGGCCGCGCTGACGGCCGACGACGTGTTGGCGGCGCTGCGCCCGCACTTCAGGCTGCGGCCGGACACGGCGCCGCGCGGATCAGCTCCGGCCGAGCTCTGGCTGGTCGACACCGGTCCGAACACGCCGGGCGGAAAGTTCGGTGTCATCGCATCGGTCTCGCATGCCTTCTGCTCGACCTGTGACCGCACCCGGCTGACGGCCGACGGCCAAATCCGCAGCTGCCTGTTCTCCGCCGAGGAGACGGACCTTCGCGGCCTGCTGCGCAGCGGCGCACGCGACGACGTGATCGAGGCGGCATGGCGCACCGCGATGTGGGGGAAGCCCGCCGGTCACGGCATCAACGACCCCAACTTCATCCAGCCTGACCGACCGATGAGCTCGATCGGTGGCTGAGGTGCCCGTCGAACCGGACGGAATCCAGGTCACAGTCCGCTACTTCGCCGCCGCGCGCGCGGCTGCCGGAGCCGAATCGGAGTCAGTGATATTGCGACCGGGCACCACGGTGGCCGATCTGGTTAAAAGGCTCGCCGGGCCG
Organism: Mycobacterium sp.; assembly: GCA_035511785.1. Taxonomy (GTDB): domain Bacteria; phylum Actinomycetota; class Actinomycetes; order Mycobacteriales; family Mycobacteriaceae; genus Mycobacterium. The sequence continues at coordinate 9,504 of DATKEW010000002.1, read as the reverse complement.
GGTACTCGCTTGGCAATGGTGCTGAGTCGATGCTCATATCTGTGCGACGGAATCGCCGTTCGCGACGAGACCAAAACGTTGCGATCGGGTGACACGATCGACGTGCTACCGCCGTTCGCCGGCGGCTGACAGTGTGAGATACCTCACGTAACGGAATGATAACGGCCCGGACACGCTCCGATCTCTGGGGTTTCTGACCTGCGCAATTACGCGCCTTTCCTGGCGCTTTTGCAGATGGCAGTGAGGGAAACGCGGGGTTTCGCTCGACATGACGAGATCAACAGAACCCGCTAGCGTCTCCGGAGGCTCGCCAAGTAACCGGTGGCGTTCCTCCCTCACCTAGCCGCGCCGAGCTCCATCCACTGGGCGGGGGACACCAAACCTGGATGGAGGCGGGGGACCCACCGGTCCACCGTGATCGGAGTGGAGTCGCTCGCGGCTCCTTGGGGTGAAGTCGGCGTCGTTCCTTTCCGGAGGACGACGCTGGCCGGGTGGCCTCTCCAACCCGAACCCGACAGCTGACCTCGTAGGCGCGTTACGAGAGGAAATTCGGCGCGCATGAGTGGACGGCACCGTAAGCCCACTACTTCCAACATCAGCGTCGCCAAGATCGCCTTTACCGGGGCGGTACTTGGTGGCGGCAGCATCGCCCTCGCTGGCCAGGCAGCCGCAGCCACCGACGGCGAATGGGATCAAGTAGCCCGTTGCGAGTCCGGCGGCAACTGGGGCATCAACACCGGCAACGGCTTCTACGGCGGTGTGCAATTCACGGCAAGTACCTGGTCCTCGCATGGCGGGGGCCAGTATGCCCCGTCGGCCCAACTGGCCACCAAGGAACAGCAGATCGCGGTCGCCGAGCGGGTGCTGGCGACCCAGGGTCGTGGCGCCTGGCCCGTGTGCGGTGGTCCGCTGTCGGGTCCGAGCCCACGTGAGGTCCCTGTGCCCGCACCGGCCGGATTGGACGTGCCCGGGCTCAACGGACTGCCCGCACCGCTGGCTCCACCGCCGGCAGACGCGCCTCCCCCGGACGCCCCACCGCCGGCGCCGGTCCTTCTGGCCTCGTTGAACCAACCGGCGCCGCCCGCGGACGTGCCGCCGGCGCCTCCCGCGGACCTGGCACCGCCCGCGGCTCCTGCGGACGCGCTACCGCCGGCTCCTCCCGCCGACGCCGTGCCGCCCGCGCCTCCCGCGGATGCGCTACCGCCGGCTCCTCCCGCCGACGCCGTGCCGCCGGCGCCTCCCGCCGACGCGCTCCCGCCGGCACCTCCCGCCGACGCCGTGCCGCCGGCACCTCCCGCCGACGCGCTCCCGCCGGCACCTCCCGCCGACGCGCTGCCACCGGCGCCGGCTCCTGACGAGCTCAACGCCGCGCCCTTTGCACCACAGCACGCCGCGAATGTCGGCTACACGAAGAAGCTGTGGGAAGCGATCCAGGGCCAAGACATCCACGGCAACGACGCGCTGGACGCGATTGCGCAGCCGTCCGGCGCCAACTGAGGATCTGCGTCTAGGCGCTCAGCCGGACTCCTGGACTCTCCCGCAAGCGACCAAGGGATAACTTCCCGGCTTGCGGGAGGGTGCCGGCATTCACCCGGCTGACGAGAACGCTGACGAGAACGTCGCCGCGCGCGTTAGGCCGAGCCCACCCACTCTTCGGTTCCGTCGTCGAAGAACTGGTGCTTCCACACCGGTAGCCGTGCCTTGATGGTGTCGACCAGCTGGGCGCAGGTGGCGAATGCCGCCCGGCGATGGTCGGCGGCGACCGCGGCCACCAGCGCCGCCTCACCGATATGCAGCGCGCCGATCCGGTGGCTGGCCGCGATAGCGCGCACCCCGCTGGACCCCTCAGCGACCTCCGCGACCACGTCGGCCATGACCTGTGCGGCCGACGGGTGCGCGGAATACTCGAGCCGCACCACCCGGCGTCCGCCATCGTGGTCGCGAATCATGCCAACGAACCCGACGATGGCTCCAGCCGACTGATGGCCCACCAGTTCTTCATGCTCGGCCAGACAGATCGGCTCCTCAGTCATGGCGGCGCGCAGGACCAGCGTCATCGCTCGTGATCTTTGCCGGCGAGTTGTTCGAGCGCGTGCTGGAGCACATCGGCGAGCACCCCGAGGCCGTCACGTACCCCGCCGGGTGAGCCGGGCAGGTTCACAATCAGGGTCCGGCCGGCCACGCCGCACACACCGCGCGACAGCACCGACGTCGGCACCTTCGGCAGCCCGGAACGGCGGATGGCTTCAGCCAGTCCCGGGATCATGTAGTCGAGCACTGCTGCGGTCTGGTCCGGGGTGCTATCGCTGGGCGAGATGCCCGTACCACCCGAGGTGATGATCAAGTCGACCCCACCGTCGACCGCGGCGCGCAGAGCGTCACCGACGGGATTCCCGTCGGCGACCACCTCCGGCTCCACATGCGAAAACCCCTGTCGTTCAAGCCATTCAGCGATGATCGGCCCGCTACGGTCGTCATACGCCCCGGCCGAGGCCCGGGTGGATGCAATGATCACTCGCGCGGATCGGGCACCCATCACCGTGCCCAATTTCCGCTTTTGCCACCCTCTTTGCGGAGCACCCGAATGTCGTCGATCCGAGCGGACGGGTCGACCGCTTTGATCATGTCGTAGAGCGTAAGCCCGGCCACACTGACAGCGGTCAGCGCCTCCATCTCCACACCCGTACGGTCGGTGCTGCGCACCGTCGCAGTGATCTCGATATCGGATTCGCCGACAATGAAATCGACGTCGACTCCCGTAAGCGCGAGCTGGTGGCACAGCGGAATCAGTTCACTGGTGCGCTTTGCTGCCAGAATGCCCGCCACTCGCGCCGTGGCCAACGCATCGCCCTTGGGAAGGCCGCCGGTTGAGATCAGCGCCACCACTTGTGCCGAGGTCCGCAAGGCGCCCGCAGCAACGGCGGTGCGCTTGGTGGCGCCCTTCTCGCTGACATCGACCATGTGCGCCGCTCCCCGCTCATCCAGGTGCGACAGCGAACCCGAGCGGGATTCCCCCGACTCCCAGGTCGCGCGGGCCTTGGATGCCTCGGCCATCTGGCGACCTACCGGTTGACAACGGTGACCGGGTGGAGGTAGGGCAGGTCGTTGGAGGGCAGCGGGAACGCCAGCTCGCCGAATGGGGATAACGCGCCCGTCCGATCGGTCACGAGTTCGCTCACCGCATGGTCATCCGGGTCTGTCGTCGGCCAGCCGTTGTCGACGTACCTGGTTTTGTCCGCCTTGTCATCAGCAATGTCAGCCACGGGGTCCATTCTGACAGGTCGCGCGTGCGCACGTGACGCAAGGCTGCACGTGCTGAATTCCCGCGTCCTCACCGTGACCCTGGGGGTCCGCTCGCTGCTTTACGCTGGTCAGCAATGACCGACAACACCCCGGATATCCCGCTGGGGTCCTGGCTTGCCGACTTGCCCGACGAGCGGCTGATCCGGCTGCTGGAAGTACGGCCAGACCTTGCCCAGCCGCCACCCGGAAGCTTCGCCGCACTGGCTGCGCGCGCCGTGGCCCGGCAGTCGGTCAAGGCTGCCACCGATGAGCTCGACTTCTTGCGGCTGGCGGTGCTCGACGCACTGCTGGTGCTGCAGGCCGACACCGCGCCGGTGCCGACCGGAAAGCTGCTGGCGCTAATCGGCGACCGCGCTTCAGAAGCCGACGTGGTCGGCGCGCTGGACGACCTCAGGCAGCGTGCGCTGGTGTGGGGCGAGGCGGCAGTCCGGGTAGCCGCCGACGCCGGCTCGGCGTTGCCGTGGCATTCGGGACAAATCACGCTCGAGGACACCTCACGCACCGGCGAACAGATCGCCGATCTCATTGACGGGCTCAACCAGGCACAACTGGATGTGCTGGAGAAACTGCTTCAAGGCTCTCCGATGGGACGCACCCGCGACGCCGCGCCCGGCGCCGCAGCCGATCGGCCGGTGCCCCAGTTGCTTGCGATGGGCCTGCTGCGGCGGATCGATGCCGAGACGGTGATCTTGCCCCGCCACGTCGGACAGGTGCTGCGCGGCGAGCAACCCGGTCCGATGCAACTGACGGCACCGGACCCGGTGGCGTCAACCACCACGCCCGAGGACGCCGACGCGGCGGCAGCCGGAGCGGTCATCGACCTGCTGCGCGAACTCGACGTACTGCTCGAAAACCTCGGTACCACACCAGTTCCCGAGCTGCGCAGCGGCGGACTGGGAGTTCGAGAAGTCAAGCGGCTGGCCAAGACAACCGGCATCGATGAGCCGCGGCTGGGCCTGATCCTGGAGGTCGCGGCCGCGGCCGGGTTGATCGCCAGCGGCATACCCGATCCGGAGCCGGACACCGGTGACGGACCGTATTGGGCGCCAACGGTGGCCGTCAATCGATTCAGGGCGATGTCAACCGGCGAGCGTTGGCACCTGCTCGCGAGCACCTGGCTTGACCTGCCGGGGCGGCCTGCGCTGATCGGCACCCGCGGTCCGGATGCTAAACCGTATGGCGCCCTCACGGATTCGCTGTACTCGACGGCCGCACCGCTGGATCGCCAACTGCTGTTGGGCATGCTCGCCGAGCTGCCCGCCGGCGCCGGCGTCGACGCAGCCAAAGCATCGGCGGCGCTGATCTGGCGGCGCCCGCGCTGGGCCAGGCGGCTGCAGCCGGGACCCGTGGCAGACCTGCTGACCGAGGGCCACGCGCTGGGTCTGGTGGGTCGCGGGGCGATCAGCACTCCCGGCCGGGCGCTGCTGGTCGAAGCCGCCGACCCTGCGGTCGCGATCGATGCGATGACGCGGGCGCTGCCCAAACCGATCGACCACTTCTTGTTGCAGGCCGACCTGACCGTCGTGGTACCCGGGCCGCTGCAACGCGATCTCGGCGAGGACTTGGCCACGGTCGCCACTGTCGAATCGGCCGGCGCGGCGATGGTGTACCGCATCAGCGAGCAGTCGATCCGGCACGCGCTCGACATCGGCAAAACCCGTGACTGGATGCACGCATTTTTCGCCGGCCACTCCAAAACGCCGGTGCCACAAGGACTCACATATCTCATCGACGACGTTGCGCGTCGGCACGGCCAGCTGCGGATCGGCGTGGCCGCGTCGTTCGTGCGCTGCGAAGACCCGACCCTGCTGGCCCAGGCTGTGGCGGCCGCCGAAGACCTACAGCTGCGTGCCCTGGCTCCGACGGTGGCCGTGTCGCCCGCGCCGATCGCCGAGGTGCTCCTTGCGCTGCGGGCCGCGGGCTTCGCCCCGGCGGCCGAAGATTCCTCGGGCGCCATCGTCGACGTCCGGCCCCGCGGCGCCCGCGTGCCCACGCCACAGCACCGTCGCCCCTACCGCCCCCCACCGCGTCCCAGCGGCCAGACACTGAACGCGGTCGTCTCGGTGCTGCGTAAGGTGACCGCCGCACCGTTCGGCAACGTCCGCGTCGACCCCGCGGTCACCATGTCGTTGTTGCAGCGCGCGGCCAAGAATCAGGACACGTTGGTGATCGGCTACCTCGACACCGCCGGTGTGGCCACCCAGCGGGTGGTGTCGCCGATCACCATACGGGGCGGGCAGCTAGTCGCCTTCGATTCGGCGTCCGGGCGGCTGCGCGACTTCGCCATCCACCGCATCACGTCGGTGGTGTCGGCCGACGGCTGAATAATGGATCACATGACCCGCGCCGGCGACGATGCAGCAGGGGCGCCTCCCGCTCGCGGGGGACGAAGCGATGAGGAGGAGCGGCGCCATTGACTGACGGACCGTTGATCGTGCAGTCCGATAAAACGGTGCTGCTCGAAGTGGACCACGAGCTGGCCGGCGCCGCGCGCGCCGCCATTGCCCCGTTCGCCGAGCTGGAACGCGCACCCGAACACGTGCACACCTATCGCATCACACCGCTGGCACTGTGGAATGCCCGCGCCGCCGGCCATGACGCCGAACAGGTCGTCGACGTGCTGGTCAGTTACTCCCGCTACGCGGTGCCCCAGCCGCTGCTGGTGGACATCGTCGACACCATGGCCCGCTACGGCCGGCTGCAATTGGTCAAGAACCCGGCGCACGGCCTGACGCTGGTAAGCCTTGATCGCGCGGTGCTCGAGGAGGTGCTGCGGAACAAGAAGATCGCGCCGATGCTGGGCGCCCGGATCGACGATGACACCGTCGTCGTCCACGCCAGCGAGCGCGGCCGAGTCAAGCAGATGCTGCTCAAGATCGGTTGGCCCGCAGAGGATCTCGCTGGCTATGTCGACGGCGAGGCGCACCCGATCAGCCTGCACCAGGACGGCTGGCACCTGCGCGATTACCAGCAGATGGCCGCAGACTCGTTCTGGTCCGGCGGATCCGGGGTGGTGGTACTTCCATGCGGCGCCGGCAAGACACTGGTCGGGGCGGCCGCGATGGCGAAAGCCGGCGCGACGACGCTGATCCTGGTCACCAACATCGTTGCCGCCCGGCAATGGAAACGCGAGCTGGTCGCGCGCACCTCGCTGACCGACGACGAGATCGGCGAGTACTCCGGAGAGCGCAAGGAAATCCGGCCCGTCACCATCTCGACCTACCAGATGATCACGCGCCGCACCAAGGGCGAGTACCGCCATCTCGAGCTCTTCGACAGCCGTGACTGGGGGCTGATCATCTACGACGAGGTGCATCTGTTGCCGGCTCCGGTGTTCCGGATGACCGCCGACCTGCAGTCCAGGCGGCGGCTGGGCCTGACCGCGACGTTGATTCGCGAAGACGGCCGCGAGGGTGACGTGTTCTCGCTGATCGGCCCGAAACGCTACGACGCGCCGTGGAAGGACATCGAGGCGCAGGGCTGGATCGCGCCGGCGGAGTGTGTCGAAGTCCGGGTCACCATGACCGACAACGAGCGAATGATGTACGCCACCGCCGAACCCGAAGAACGTTACCGGTTGTGCTCGACGGTGCACACCAAAATCGCTGTGGTCAAATCGATTCTGGGGAAGCACCCCGGCGAGCAGACCCTGGTGATCGGCGCCTACCTCGATCAGCTCGATGAGCTGGGCACCGAGCTGAACGCCCCGGTGATCCAGGGGTCCACACGCACCACGGAACGAGAAGAACTGTTCGACGCCTTCCGCCGTGGTGAGGTGCCCACGCTGGTGGTGTCCAAGGTCGCCAACTTCTCCATCGACCTGCCGGAAGCCTCGGTGGCGGTGCAGGTTTCGGGAACCTTCGGCTCACGCCAAGAGGAGGCCCAGCGGCTGGGCCGATTGTTGCGGCCCAAGTCCGACGGCGGTGGCGCCATCTTCTATTCGGTGGTGGCCCGCGACAGCCTGGACGCCGAGTACGCCGCACACCGGCAGCGCTTTCTGGCGGAGCAGGGCTACGGCTACATCATTCGCGACGCGGACGATCTGCTGGGCCCGGCCATTTAGGCCGACTTATATTGAGGCGCTGCGGATTTAGAGCGACAGGATGGTCGCCGACGCGGTGCCGGGTGCGCCGTACACCTGCGCCAGTCCGACGCGCGGGTTGCCGGGCACCTGACGCTCGCCCGCCTCCCCCCTCAGCTGACGCACCAGCTCGTGCATCTGGCGCAGCCCCGACGCGCCGATCGGCTCACCATTGGCGATCAGGCCGCCATCGGTGTTGACCGGAATCGAGCCGTGGATTTCGGTGGCGCCGTCGGCGACCAGTTTCTCTTGCTCGCCGTCCGCGCACAGACCGGTCTCGGCCATGTGGATGACCTCGGCGCCGGCGTCGGTGTCCTGTAGCTGCGCGATGTCAATGTCCTCGGGCCCGATGCCGGCGGCGTCGTAGGCGGCCTTGGCCGCGTATACCGTTGGCGAGGCGTCCTCGTCCAATGGCGCCGACGTGGCGTGCACCTCGTAGGCGCCGTAGCGACGGGTGCGGATCTCGCAGGCGCGCACATACACCGGCTTGTCGGTGAACTTGTGCGCCATGTCGGCGCGGCACATGACCACGGCGGCGGCACCCTCGTCGGGCGCGCAAAACATGTACTGCGTCAAGGGGTAGTTCAACACGGTCGAGTTGAGGATCTCGTCCTCGGAAATCGCATTGCGGCGAAAGGCATTTGGGTTCAGCGCGCCGTTGCGGAAGTTTTTGGCCGCGACCTTGGCCAGCGTGGACTGGGAGATGTTGTGGTCGTGCATGTACTTGTTGGCCTTCATGCCGAAGAACTTGGTGGTGACGAACTGCCCGTTTTGCGCATACCACTGCGGTAGCGCCAGCTTGGCGGGATCGTCGGTGAACGCGCCGCGCGGGTGCTTGTCCAAGCCGATAGCGATACCCATGTCGTACTTGCCCAATCGGATGGTGTCGGCGGTCTGCTGAATGGCACTGGCCGCGGTGGCGCACGCGTTGAAGACATTGGTGAACGTGATGCCGGTCAGCCCGACCAGCCGGGTCACCGCATCCGGGTTGGACACCTCATGGCTGCCGCCGAAGCCGAACTGGATGTCTTTCCACTCCACACCGGCATCGGTGAGCGCGGATTGGATGGCCTCGGCGCCCATCTGCATCGCGGTCTTCTCGAACCTGCCAAACGGATGCAGGCCCACGCCGATGATGGCCACATCGTTAGTCATCTCAGGCTCCTTCCTCAGACCGGCCGGAACGCGAACGTGACGATCTCGTTGCCGTCGGCGTCGGTGGTAAACGGCACCATGGTGAGCTCGACCTCCTGACCGAACTGCAGTTTGGCCGGGTCGTTTTCGGTCAGCCGGCCCTCGACACGGATGACGTCGCCGAGCTGCACCAGGCCCACGCCGAACGGGACGAAATCCTTGCCGGTGGGACCGGCGTAGGGAGCTCCCGGCGGGAAACCCTGGGTCGTCCACGCCACCAGGGTTCCGCGGCGCGGCAAGAGCAACTCGGTCATATCGCCGCCGCTGCAGCGCGGACACCACTGCTGCACCGGGAAAGTCGTGGCAGCACAGCTGCCGCACCGACTGCCGATCAGCTGCGGGCTCTCGTCGGGCCAGGTGGAGATGTCGGGGGCGAGTGCCTTCTGCATCGAGGATCCTCCGTCGTCCGCCAACAGAATAATGCGCTCACTGAAAGGTACAACAGCATTCCTTAAAAGTGGAAATCGCATTCTCGCGGCTGTCAGGGGCAACCGACGGGCCTGTCCGAGCCGCTTTGGCCGCGAGACGTTATGTTGGCGACTATGCCAGTCACGGTGACACTTGAACTCAGGCTGAAGCCCGAATCGATAGCTGCGGCGCGCGATGTTATGGGCCGGGCGCTGCAGGATACCCGGGCGTTCGACGGGAACCTCCGAACCGACGTGTTCGTCGATTCGGACGACGAAGCACACTGGCTTATCTACGAACTTTGGGAGACGATCGAGCATGACGAGGCCTACCGCAGATTTCGGGCCGGCGAAGGTCGACTGACGGAGCTGCCTCCATTGCTGGCCGCGCCTTCCGTCAAGACGCGCTACGTCACCACCGACATCTAGCTCAGCGCGGGAATCACTTCGCGTTCGAACAACTCGATGCCCGAACGGTCGTACGCAGCCTCCGGGAAATAACAGATCGCGTACTCACAC
>DATKEW010000001.1:0-6876 GCA_035511785.1 Mycobacterium sp. | reverse complement strand
TTCGATCGCCTCCGCTGCGCGCAGGTACTCCTTGGCCAGCCAGTCGTTGGCCAGGTGCAGGTAGATGCGGGTCGAGTCGATCGACGCGTGGCCGGCCTGGGCCTGGATGGCTTCCAGGGCCATGCCTGCCTCCCGCAGCCGGGTGAAACAGGTGTGGCGCAGTTGGTGGCAGGTCGCCCGATCAAGTCCTGCCCGAACCCGGGCGCCGTCGAGGATCTCGTCCACCCCCGCCGCCGACAGCGGCGCACCGCGCCGCGGGCCCTTCAACACCACGAATACCCGCTCGGTCGTCGCGCTCGCCGGCCGCTCCTGGTCCAGGTATCGGCCCAGGGACGCGAAGAACCGGGCCGACACCGGCACGATCCGCTGTCGACCGCCCTTGCCTTCAGCGATGAACAGACGCCGCTCCCCGGCGTTGACATCCTCGAGCCGCAAACCGAGCACCTCGCAGCGCCGCAGCCCGCCCAGCACCATCGCCTCGACCATGGCCCGGTCGCGGTGCGTCCGCAACGCCGCCACCAGCGCGTCAACCGCGGCAGGCGACAACACCCGGGGCAACGTACGTGGGGTGCGGATCAATGGCACCCCACCGCGACCGTGCCGACCGCCGGGGCGACGCGCCGCCAGGCTGGTCGGAACGGGGTTGCCGGTGACGCCGGTGTCACCCCGGGCCGTCAGATACCCGTACAGCCCACGCACGCTCGACAGCCGCCGCGCGATCGTGCGCGCGGCCAGGCCCGCCTCGCCGTCCTCCAGCCGCACCACCCGCTCGCCGAGGCGGGGAGTTCGCTGAACCGCCAAGAACGCGAACACATCCGCGGTGTTCACCTGGGCCGGTTCCTTGGCCACCACACCGAAGAAGATCTTCAAATCCGAGGCCACCGCCAGCCAGGTGTTCGTACGAGCTCGCACCGCAACGAAGGCCAGGTACTCATCCAACAGCGGATGCCCGAGCGTGATCGCCGCCAACTCCGTCCCGCGGTGGTGACGGACCAAGCACGGCAGGAACTGGTGCACGGGATCTCCTCGCTCATCGGTCGACCAACCAACCTAGGCCGAACGGCCACAGATCACCCGCATATCAAACACAAATCCCTGGCGATGACAATGGTCTACGCCAACCCTCGGGAATTGCATCAGACGGGCGCGTCGTCGCTGGTCGCCTGACGAACGGGCTGGGGCAATGCTCACACTATCCCGGGCCGACACGCTGCGTGACATGCATTCCTTGCGTGACGGGCTCATCAGATGCATGATCATTGCCTCAAGGGGTCGCAGCGATTTGGGGCTGGAGGCGATGTGAGACAGGTTGATCTGGCGGGTTCAGCGCACCTCGAACTTGTCTCCGGTGTGGTGCAGCTGCGTCCGGAAGACGCTGTGCTGGAGGCAATGCTGCGCGGCTGGCGTGCCCAGCAGCTTGCCCGTGGGCTGCGCGAGGACACGATTGTGCCGCGGGAGCGGTTGGTGCGTCGGTTCGTTGAGTTCACCAACGAGTACCCGTGGTGTTGGTTGCCGGGGCACGTCGACGAGTGGACGCAGTCGCTGATGGCGGAGTCGCATCTGGCGCCGTCGACGATTCGCGGTTATCAGACCGATTTGCGGTTGTTCAGCGAGTATCTTTGCGATGCCCGCTATGGCTGGGTTGCGATGTGTCAGGAGCAGTTCGGGCCGAAGGTGCATCCGGTTCCGATCTGCCATGAGTGGAACACGATTGCTCATCTCAATGACTACGAGGGAAATCCGGAGGCCCGCCCGTTTAGTCGTAGCGAGTTGCAGCGGTTCCTCGACTACGCCGACGAGCAGGTCGATCGCGCCGTGCGCGCGAAGCGCAAAGGTGCACTGGCGGCCTACCGGGACGCAACGTTATTCAAAGTGATTTACGGGTGGGGTCTAAGGCGCACAGAAACCTCGCGGCTGGATGTCGTTGATTGGGGCCGGAACCCGGCGGCGCCGGAGTTCGGCCGGTTCGGGATGCTGCACGTGCGCTACGGCAAGGCTGTGCGCGGTCAGCCGCCGCGGCGGCGCAACGTACCGTCGGTGATGGCTTGGGCGGTGGAGGCCGTCGCCGACTATGTCGACAATATCCGGCCCCGTTTCGGTTGCGAGGAGCACCGGCATTGTGGGTGACCGAACGCGGCGGCCGAGTCGCCCCGGCGGAAATCAACGCTCGCTTCGTGGCCTATCGCGATGCGCTTGGGCTGCCGAAACCCCTGACTCCCCATAGCCTTCGGCATTTTGTCCCAGCTTAGTTCCCGTGTTGCGATTAGCTCGAAAAGGGCAGGCGACACGCGCGTTTGGTTGTTGCATGACGGCGTGTGGCGTTTCTACTGTGGCCGCTCGTGATCATGAGCTTCTTCTCGTCGCAGGGCTGGCGGTCCTGGGATGTCGAGCACCGTCCAGTGATCCCGGAGGGGATGCCGGTGCTGATCGATGACGACCTGCTGTTCGAGGACGGCCCCGGGGCGCCGCGATCGGCGTCGGTGGTGAACCGGTGGCTGCGACTGCTTCCGGCCAGCGGGGCGCCGGCGCCGAGTTCGTGGGAGAACTACGCGCGGGCGGTCAAGGAGTGGACGGAGTTCCTCGCTGAGCATGGGATCGGGTTGTTCGACACCCGCGACCGGCTCAAGGCCGGGCTGAGCCGGTATGCCGAGCACCGTGCGGCCGGGCCAGTTTCGGCGAGGTTCGCTGCGACCACGTGGTCGCAGCACATGAGCATCCTGTCGCTGTTCTACCGGTGGGCGATCGACGAAGGACTTGCCACTGCCGAGCCGTTCACCTACCGGTCGGCGCGGGCGGTCTTCGCCGGCACCGGCCGCGATGTCCGGGTGAACCTGGCGGCGCGCCGCACCCCGAAACCACACGTGACCATCAAGTATCTGGAGCCGGACTTCACCGACCTGTTCCGGAAAGGGTTGCGCGGTTTGGCACCGGATGGCAACCGCGACACCGGGTTCGCTGGCCGGGAGATGACCCGCAACGCCGCGATCGGGGATCTCGCGTTGGCGACCGGGTTGCGGTTGGGCGAGTTCACGCATCTGCTGCCGTGGGAGATTCCGGCACTGCCGCCGGCGCCGACGGCGATTCCGATCCCGTTTCCGGTCCCGGCGGGAATCACCAAGGGCCGCAAGTTCCGCACCACCTGGATCTCCTACGACGCCCTTGCCGGGCTGCACGACTACCTGCAGCTCGACCGCGCAGCCGTCACCGACGGATCGGCCTGGCGACCGCCGCGACGGTGGGGTGAACAGTTGCAGGTGAGCGACCCGGATGCGCGGGGTGGTCGGATCAACGGTGTTCGCCTGTCGTGGGAGTCGCTGACCCCGGCCGAGCGGCGTCGGCTGGTGGCACCGGAGGGCGGGTCATGCCTGCTGGCGGTGAAAGCCGATGGTGGCCCGTTCACGGCGTGGGCGACAGTGTTCGAGCGCACCGCCGACCGGATCCGCGCGAGGTTCGAGCCACGGTTCCCGCATGTTCACCCGCACCGGCTGCGACATTCGTTCTCGATGCAGACCTTGGAATATCTGGTGACCGGCTACTACCGGCAGGCGGCAAAGCTGGTGCGCGACACCGACGCCGACGCGGCGCTGGTGTTCTACCTGACCAAGGCCGACCCGCTACTGGTGCTGCGTGACCTACTCGGGCATTCGACCGTGCTGACCACCGAGAAATACTTGAAACGCCTTGATACAACACGGATTTACCGGCAAGCCTACGGAACCGCCGGAGCGGCAGCAGGACTCACCGAGGATACCGCCGCGCACCGGGAAGCCGACGCCGAATTCGACGACGACGCCGACGAGGTGTTGTGATGCCGACGATGGTTGTTGACACTCCGCTCGGTCTGAGCTGCGTGTTCAGTGACGGCAGCAGAGCGGAATTCGACCTCACGGGATCGCCGAACCCCAGGTTGGTGCGCGATCTGGCCATCGGTTTGGTGGAACTGATCCACCCCCACGGCAGTGCCGATACCGCTGGCACGGTCGACCACTACGTGCGTGGGTTGCACAGGATGGTGCGAGCACTCGCCGATCAGGGGTTCACCGGCGGTGTCGGCGATCTGCGGCGCGGGCAGTTGGCGCAGTTCTGGATGGCGGGCCCGAACTGGTTGGAGGCGCTGACTCGGTACTTGGTGGAGGGTTACGCGCGATCCGGTGGCCGTCTCGGCGACGGCGTGCTGGAGCTGGCCGCAGGGCGGCACTTCAACATTCAGCCGTATCGGCGGCAGTTGCCGCCCTACTCCGAGGCCGAATGGCAGCGACTCACCGCGGTCTGCCGACAGCAGGTCGACGACTCCTATGCCACGCATCGGCATGCGTTGGCGTCCGTTCCCGGAGGACGGCATCCGGGTGCGGGCGCGTGGTCTCACCAGAATTTCTGCTGGCTGTTGTCGACACACGGCCCGCTCGGCAGCTGCGAGGCTGCTGAGGCAATTGGCATGTCTATCAACGTCTTCCGCCATCTTGGAACTACGGCAGTCTTCCACGATGCTGCGCAAGCGATGTTCCCGCACCTCGAAGTCGTGATCGCCTACCGGCTGCTGTTCGGGATCTACTCCGGCATCGTCCCGGACGGCATCGCCGATCTGGAGGTCGGAGACATCGACTGGGCCGGGGATTCGATGGTCCTGCTGTCCTACATCAAACGGCGCACCGCCGCCGAGAGCGCCACGTTGCCGCGTCCGGCGGTGCGGTTGCTCGAGCAGTGGCTGGCGCACTCGGCGCTGCTGCGCAGTTTCGTGCCACCGGACGAGCAAACCACGCTGTGGTTGGGGATGAGCCAGCCCGGTTACTCCCGCCGGCTCCACGAAGTGAGCCGGTCGGCGATCGGCCGGTGGATGCGCCGCCACAGCATCGTCGGCGACGACGGCGAGCCGTTGAAACTGCACCGGTCCCGCATCCGCACCACGCACCACGCGATGCGGGACAAGAAGTCCTGGAGCGGGAATGCGCGCGCCACGATCGACCCGAACCACACCCCGGCGGTCGAGGGCGACCACTACCTATCGGCGACGACTCCCGGCCAACGCCACGCCGTCGAGACGATCATCGAGGACGCCCAGCACGACATCCTTCGCCGCGCACACCCACCGACCGTGATCGCCGAGGAAGACGCCGCAGCACTCGTCGAGGGCTACCCGCAACTGCTGGCGGTGATGAAGCTCGACGAAGGCGTGCTCGCCGAGCTGGTCGGTGGCGCGCGGGATGTATTCACCGCGGCCTGCGCCGATCAGCTGGCCGGGCTGCACGGACCGGCCGGGAAACCATGCCCGGCACGTCCGTGGGTCTGCCTGCTTTGCCCGCTGGCGGTGTTCGCTCCCCGGCACGCGGTGAACCTGTTGCGGCTCAAGGCATTCTTCTCCCGCCAGTGGCAGCAGATGCCCGCCGCCCACTTCATGACCGTCTTCGGCCCCTACGCCGCCCGGATCGACCAGATCCTCGACCGATTCGACCCCGCCGAACTCGCCGCCGCAGCCGCGGGCGTCACCGACAGCGACGACGAAATTCCATTGCGCCCAGAGGAACTCACCGCATGACGAGCACGATCGCGACCACGGCACCCGGCACACAACCACGGTCCCCGTTCACCGGCGCAGACATCTGCCGCCAAGCCGGGCTCACGCTGCCGGACCGCACTTCACGACCGGTGTTCGATGACGACCTGTGGGATTTCACCGATGTGGTCGGGCTCCCGGTCCAGATGGCCCTCTACCGTCGGCGATTCGACTTCACCACGATCACCGACCCACGTTGGCGGCTGGTCGTCAAGGAGCTGATCCTGGCGCTGCTCGTCCCGAACCATGATGCCGTGGTCCGGCTGCCGCGCGCCTATCGCACCCCACTGCATCTGACCAGCTGCTACAACCGACTCTACGAGGCCGGGAAGTTCTTCGGCTGGCTCGACCGGCGGGGAATCACTGCCCTCACCGAAGTCGATACCCGCCTCTGCGAGGAGTACCTGGCGTTCCGACGCTATGTCATCGACTCCGACGGCACTGTCGTGGGCGAGCAGAGCCCCGGCGTCCGGCGCGCTGCCGCGCAGATGATCGTCGACCTGGTCGACTACCGTGACCTGTTCACCACCGACCGGGTTCTGGCCGATCTGCGCCCCTGGGGAGGCGCGACAGCGTCAGCGGTCGCCGAAATGCCTTGCGGAAGACAGGGAAACAAGACTCCTGCCGTCCCTTCCGAAGTGCTGCAACCGATCCTCGCCGCGGCCTTGCACCTGGTGCAGACCCTTGGCCCACATGTTGTCGAGCTGAACGAGCAGATCCGCCAGATCGACCGCATCTGGGCTACGAAGGCACCGGGCCTTCGTCACAGCTCCTCGGCGATGATCAGCGACATCAACAAACTGCTGGCCGACCACAGGGCGACCAACACGCCTCTGCCGATGCTCGAAGAGCACGATGTCAGCCGCAGACTCACGGCTGGCTGGGACGCGAACGACCCGCTGCTGCCGGTCTCTACCGGAGCCCTGGCCCGGCAGGCCGGATACGTCCAGTTCTGGGCGAAATGGATGCCCGCGCTGAGGAAACCGCTGATCGACACCCTCCACACTGTCGGAGTCGAGAAGGTTTTCGCCCGCAACGCCGCAGAGGCACCGACCCCCGATGACTCAACCCTGTTGCCCTGGACACTGCCACTGCACCGATCCGAAGCGGTCGCCCTGATCGGCATCGTCCGCACCGCGGCCATCGTCGTCCTGGCCGCCGCGTCCGGAATGCGGGCCAGCGAGCTGATGGAACTGCGGGTCGGCTGCCGCCGCCCGGTCGAGGAACCGATCCCCGGCCTGAAGCGATACCGCATCGCCAGCAAGATCATCAAAGGCCAGGGCCTCGGCGGCACCGACGACGAATGGGTCGTCATCGAACCGGTC